>NZ_JAMYQT010000004.1:0-346981 GCF_040320985.1 Mesorhizobium sp. M0571 | reverse complement strand
CGATGGGTGTGTCCCCCCCCCTCCCCCGCACTTGGGGGGGGCCTGCCCGCCGCGGTGGGGGGGGGGGGGGGGCGGCGGCCGGCGCCCGGAGAGGGGGTTTTCGTCGAGTGCTCCCCCTCTCCGTCTCGGCTTCGCCGAGCCACCTCTCCCCACTTTCGTGGGGGCGAGGAACCCAAGCTGGAACGAAGCCGCGAAGCCTCGCCGTCCCGCTACGCCTTCAACCCACTCACCGCCTGCTGATAAACATCAGGCTTGAAGCCGACGAGAATCCTATCGCCAAGCTCCAGCACCGGCCGCTTTATCATCGTTGGTTTGGCCAGCATCAGCGCCTTGGCTTTCTTTTCATCCAGACCCAGCCTGTACTCGTCCGACAATTCGCGGAATGTCGTGCTCGCCTTGTTGAGCAGGATTTCCCAGCCGATCTTGCTTGACCAGCCGTTCAGCCGATCCGCATCCAGCCCTTCGACCCTGTAGTCATGAAAGCGATAGGCAACATCATGGCTCGCCAGCCAGGAACGCGCCTTCTTGACCGTATCGCAATTGGTAATGCCGTACATGGTGATCGTCAAAACGGATCCTCGGATCGGTCGAATCTAGCGGCACCCTAAAACCGCGCCTCTCACTTTTCCAGCGGCCTCGCCGGGCATCCGTGATTTTCGCGCTTGCCAATAGTAAGGAATTTCCCTAAGTGATTCCCGAGTTAACTTTGGCCATGCGGAATGGCCGACGCAAGGAAATGACCATGACGAGCCTGCAGACCGAAAGCCCCCCGCCGATCGACGGCATTTTCCGGGCGCTCGCCGATCCGACCCGGCGGCGCGTAGTCGAGCGGCTGAACCGAAGCCCCGCCTCGGTCAGCGAGCTTGCCCAGCCGTTCGAAATGGCCCTGCCATCCTTTATCGAGCATCTCAGGGTTCTGGAAGGCTGCGGGCTGGTGCGTTCGGAGAAGGCCGGCCGCGTCAGGACCTACCGGCTCGCGCCAGAGCCGCTGAAGCTCGCGGAAAACTGGCTGGCGGAGCAGCGTGCGCTGTGGGAGCGCCGCCTAGATCAGTTCGACGACTACGTCCTGAAACTCAAGGAGAAAGACAAATGAATATGGTCCCGCTGTTCCAGCTAAATCCGAAGCTCGACCTCGTGCTCGAACGGACGATCGAGGCGCCGCCAGAACTGCTGTGGACGGCCCTGACGAAGCCCGAGCATGTCCGCCAATGGTTCACGCCGAAGCCGTGGATCATCACCGATTGCGAAATCGACCTGCGGCCCGGCGGTCTGTTCCGGACCCGCATGCAGTCGCCGGACGGCAAGGAGGTCAACGACCGCCGTTGCTGCTACCTCGAGATCGTCCCGAACGAGCGGCTGGTTTGGACCGACGCGCTGCTGCCCGGCTACCGGCCGTCAGGCGACCCCTTCATCACGGCGGTCATCTCGCTGCAATCGGAGGGCAAGGTGACGCGCTACACGGCGACCGCCATCCACCGCGACGAAGCCACGCGCAACAGCCACGAGGAGATGGGCTTCTACGACGGCTGGGGCACGGTGGCGGATCAGCTGGCGGGCTACGTCAAGACGATCTGAGGAGGTCCTGCTTCGCGCTCACATTGCGGCCACGGAATCGTCGTGGCCGTTCAGCTGCCAGCGTCCCAGCCGAACAGAAATGATGCGAGCGCTGGTGCTGGAGCACCAACGCTCGCAACCACATTTCGGTTGGTAGCTTGCCGGATATCGAAGGTTCAGGCGCCGTAGCCGATGATGCCCTTGATCTCGAGGAAATCGTGGATCGCCCAGTCGGCATATTCGCGGCCGTTGCCGGACTGCTTGTAGCCGCCGAAAGGCGCGAACGTGTCCCATTCGGGATAGTTGATCGACACCTGTCCGGCGCGCAGCCGGCCGGCAATCTTCCGGGCATGGTCGATATCCCGGGACTGCACGTAGGCTGCCAGCCCGTAGACGGTGTCGTTGGCGATCTTCACCGCATCATCATCGTCGTCATAGGAGATGACCGACAGCACCGGACCGAAGATCTCCTCCTTTTCGATCGTCATGCCGGGCGTCACGTGGCCGAAGACGGTCGGCCTGACATAGTAGCCACGATTGAGGTGCTCCGGCCTGCCCGGGCCGCCGGTGACCAGCGTAGCGCCCTCGGCGATGCCGGCCTCGATCAGCCGCTGGATCTTGTCGAACTGGATGTTGCTGACCACCGGCCCGAGCCTGGTCTCTTCCGAGCGCGGGTCGCCGACCTTGTGCGCTTCAGCGGCCTTTTTGGCAATGGTCAGCGCCTCGTCGTGACGGGCGGCCGGCACCAGCATGCGCGTCGGCGCGTCGCAGGACTGGCCGCTATTGCCGAAGCAGGCGTTGACGCCCTGGAGCACGGCCGCTTCGAAATCGGCGTCGGGGAGCAGGATGTTGGCTGACTTGCCGCCGAGCTCCTGCGCAACGCGCTTGACAGTCTCGGCCGCCGTCTTGGCGACGATGATGCCGGCCCGGGTCGAACCGGTGAACGAGACCATGTCGACATCGGGATGGCCGGCCATGACCTGGCCGACATCGGGACCGGTGCCGTTGACCATGTTGTAAACGCCCTTCGGCGTGCCGGCAGCCTCCATAACCTCTGAAAAGATGATGCCGCTGATAGGCGCGATCTCGGATGGCTTCAGCACGACGGTACAGCCGGCAGCGATCGCCGGCGCCACCTTGCAGACGATCTGGTTGAGCGGCCAGTTCCATGGTGTGATCAGCGCGCAAACGCCGACCGGTTCCTTGACCACCATGGTGCCGCGGCGCTTCTCACTGAATTCGTAATCCTCCAGCGCCTTGATGGTGGCTTCCATATGCGCCCTGCCCGCCCAGGCCTGCGCCTCGCGCGCCCAGCTGATCGGCGCGCCCATTTCCTGGCTGACCGCCTGGGCGATATCCTCGTAGCCCTCATTATAGACTTCGAGGATGCGCTTCAGCAGCGTCAGGCGCTCGGCCTTGCTGGTCTGCGAGAACGCTGGGAATGCCGCCTTGGCCGCCGCCACGGCCTTGTCGACATCGGCTTTCGAACCGACCGAGATTTTCGTGTAGGCCTCTTCGGTGGACGGATCGACCACGTCCAGTGTTGCCGCCACCACGGGACCGACCCACTTGCCGTCGATGAAGAAGTTGAGATGATTGCTCACGGGCCGTGCTCCGGTTTTCTGGAAGTTTGAAAGTCAGACTAGCTGGGCAGCATAGGGCAGTTGGCGCCACGACGCAGGCTGATATGCGCCACGTCGCCGACGCTGAATGGAAAACCCTCCGCCCGGCGCGGCGCGTCGATCACCACCTGTGTCCCCTGCCCCAGCTCTGCATGCAGGCGCAAGGTGCGGCCGTGGAAGACGATGCTGCTCACCCGCACCGGTGCAGTGCCGGCCGCGGCCTCGGTCTCCGCCAAAAGATCCTCCGGACGCACGCCGATGGTGCGCACCGCGCCTTCGCCAGGCAACTCGCCTGTTTCCGAAAGGGCCTCCAGCGGCAGGGCGCCGGCGGTGAACCGCAAGCGCTCGCCATCACGGCCGACAAAGCGCGATTGCAGAAGGTTCATGGTACCGATGAAGCTGGCAACGAATTTGGTGGCGGGTCGATCGTAAAGAGTCGCCGGCGGCGCAATCTGCTCGATGCGGCCCTTGTTCATGACGACGATGCGGTCTGAGATCGACAGCGCTTCGGTCTGGTCGTGGGTGACCATGATAAAAGTGGTGCCGAGCTGCGACTGCAGCCGCTTCAATTCGACTTGCATCTGTTCGCGCAGATGCGCGTCGAGCGCCGACAGCGGCTCGTCGAGCAGCAGCACGCGCGGTTCGCAGACGATGGCGCGGGCAAGCGCGACGCGCTGGCGCTGGCCGCCCGACAATTCCGACACGCGGGCGCCGAGCTTGTCAGCAAGGCCGACCATGTCGAGCGCTTCGCCGACGCGCTTTGCCTGTTCTGCCCTGGAAAGCTTGCGCAGCGACAGGCCGAAGCCGACATTTTCGGCGACGTTCATGTGCGGGAACAGCGCGTAATCCTGGAATACGGTGTTGACGGGACGGTCGAAAGGCCTGAGTGCCGTGATATCGCCGCCTTCGAGCAGAACCCTGCCACTCGACGGGCTTTCGAAGCCGGCGATGACCCGCAGGCTGGTGGTCTTGCCGCAGCCGGACGGCCCGAGCAAGGTCAGGAACTCGCCGCGGGCAATGTCGAGATCGACAGACTCGAGCCCGACGATGCCGCCGAGGAATATCTTGGAGACCTTGTCCAGCCGGACGAGAGGATCAGGCGCCATCGCGAACCTCGGACGGCTTGGTCGTGTTGACCCACAGGATCTGGCAGCGCTCGCTGCCCGGATTGCGGAAGGCGTGCAGCAAGGTGCTCTTGAAGGCGAAGCTGTCGCCGGCCTTCAGCCCATAGGTGGTTGAATCGACCACGAGCTCGACCTCGCCCGACAGGACGAAACCGAATTCGTGGCCGGCATGAGCATAGGCTTCGGCGGTGCCGCCACCGGCTTCCACCGTCACCAACATGCCGGTGAGCGTGGCGGCCGGCGGCGACAGCAGTGCCTTGGCAATGCCTTCCGACTTGACCGGGATCTGCCGCCGGCTGTTGGCGCGCACGCAATAGAGATCGTTGCCGGCATCGTTACCGTCGGCAATCAGCGCCGACGGCTCGATGTCGAGCGCGGCGGCGAGCGGCCAGATCACTCGTACCCGCAATGACGACATGCCGCGCTCGATCTGGCTCAGCGCACCGATCGAGACGCCGGCTTTGGCGGCAAGTTCGGCCAGCGAGAGATTGCGCTCCAGCCTGAGCGCCCGCACCCGCCGGCCGACCCTGACGTCGGCGTCGTCCTTCGGCTTCTCAGCCGCTTCGTCCAGCATGTCCATCCGTTCGACCTCGTTACAGTATTTTTGGCCGGCGCCGCGCGGTCTTCCCTTCTCCCCTTGTGGGAGAAGGTGGCCGAGCGAAGCTCGGTCGGATGAGGGGTGTTCCAGAAAACAACAACGCCTCATTCCTTCCAACACCCCTCAACCGTCTTGGCGCTGCGCGCCAATCCACCTTCTCCCACAAGGGGAGAAGGGAAGACCAGGTTCAGCCGCCCGCCTTGACCTTCTCGAACATCTTGGCGAGTTCGTCATTCTGTTTCATCGGCCCGGTGAAGACGGTGGTCTTCAGCATCACTTCCGGGTCGGACGGCAGCTGCAGTTTCTCCAGCTCCTCCTTCGGCACGGCGGCGAAAGCCGAGCTGGTCGAGCTGCCATAGCCGTAGGCCTGGATCAGGTATTTGCCCGAGTCCGTTTCCAGCCGGCTGTTGATGAAATCATAGGCAAGATCGACGTTCTTGGCGTCCTTGAGCATGACGAAGCCGCAAGCCCAGGTCAGCATGCCTTCCTTGGGCTTCATGAACTCGACAGGCACGCCCTGCTTCTTCAGCGAGGTGGCCGAGGCGTTCCAGGTCATGGCGGCGACCAACTGCCCACTCGCCAGCGCCTGTTCGACCGAGGTCATGTCGGTGGTGTAGTTCGAGAGCAGCGGGCGCTGCTCGCGCAGTTTTTCCGCAACCTTGTCCATCTGCTCCGCCGTCATGTCGAACGGATTGACGCCGGCAAGAAGGGCCGCCACCACCGGTGTATCGTGCACGGCATCGATGGTCGCCATGCGGCCGGCATATTGCTTGTCCCAAAGCAGGTTCCAGCTGGCTTCCGGATTTTTCACCAGATCGGCGCGATAGAGGATCGAGGTGTTGCCCCAGTCCCACGGCACCATCCAGACCTTGCCGTCGCCAGCCTGCAGGTCGGGCAGGTTCTTGAAGACGGGGAAGATCGAATCCCAGTTCTTGATGCGCTTGGTGTCGATCGGCTGCGGCAGGCCTTCCTTGTTCCAGCGCGCCACCTTGTCGTAGCAGGGATGCGCGACATCGGGGCGGAAGCCAGCCTTGACCTTGGTGAAGGCATCATCGTCGTCGCCGAACATCGAGGCTTCCACACCATCAGGGTGCGCGGCGAGGAAGCTCTTGTTGAAGTCGGGCAGTTCGTAGCCCGACCAGGTGAAATATTGCAGCTTGTCGCCGGCAAATGCGGCGGTCGACGCAAGCGCCAGCGCGAAGGCGGCCAGTCCGGTTTGCGCTGTCTTTGCAGTCATCGATTTCAGGTCGAATGCCATTGCAGTTCTCCTCTTTCGGTTTCTTCTGGTTTTGACAGGTTAGCAGGGGCTGGCCGCTGAGCGGCAGCAAGCCCGCGATGGCGCAGGATTTCGGCAAGTGCGGCGATGACGAAGGACACGGCCAGGATTGCCGTGCCCAGCGCCATGACGGTCGGCAGCGATTTCGGGAAGCGCAGCTGGCTCCAGATATAGAGCGGCAGCGTCGGCTCGCTCCCGGCGAGGAAGAAGGCGACGATGAACTCGTCGAACGAGGTCAGGAAGGCCAGCATGAATGCTGAAACGATGGCGGGCAGGCTGAGCGGCAGCATCACCCGCCTGAATGTCGTCCAGTCGGAGGCGCCGAGGTCGAGTGCTGCCTCGCGGATGGTCTTCGGGATGGCGGCGAAGCGGCTGCGCATGATCACCACCGTCGTCGGCAGCGCGACCAATATGTGACCAAGCACGATGGCAATGCGTGACGGCCCGAAGCCAATGAGGTTGACCAGGATCAGCAGCGAGATGCCGACGATAACACCGGGGATCAGGATCGGCAGCCGGGCAATGGCACTGATCGTGGCGGCCAGCGGCGAGCGGCCATAGAGATCCATGTAGGACACGGTGATGCCGCACAGCGTTGCGCCGGTGGCGGCAACTGCGCCAATGACGAGGCTGGTGGCAAGCGCGCCGGACAGCGCCGAATTGCCGTAAAGCGTGCCGTACCATTCAAGCGTGAAGCCTTGCAGCGGAAATGCCGCCTGGATCGAATTGTTGAAAGAAAACAGCGGGATCAGCAATATCGGCAGATACAGGAACACCAGATAGGCAAGGACATAGGCGCCGAGCCAGCCGCCGCCCTGCTTTGCATCGATACGCGCCGTGTTCATGTGCGGCTGCCGTATCTGCGGTCGGCGAAGCGCACGACCAGCACCAAGGCGAGGATGACCAGCATGACGGCGACGGCGAGTGCCGCGCCGAACGGCCAGTCATTGGCTTTGCCGAACTCGGCCTGGATCAGCGTACCGATCATCGTGCTTGCCGGGCCGCCGACCAGCGCCGGCGTCACGTAGTCGCCGACCGTCGGCACGAAGACGACGAGGGCAGCCGCCAGCACGCCCGGCATCGAGTTAGGCAGCACGACGCGGCGGAAGCTGGTGAACGGCCTGGCGCCGAGATCGGAAGCGGCTTCGAGCAGCGATTTCGGGATCGTCTCCAGTGCCACGTAGATAGGCAGGATGGCGAACGGCGCATAGGCGTGGGCAAGCGTGACGACGACCGCTGCCGGCGTGTTGAGGAAGGCCAATGTCGGCTCCGACCAGATGCCGCTTTCGATCAGCGCCGAGTTCAGTACGCCATTATAAGCCAGCACGATCTTCCAAGCGAAGACACGCAGGAGATAGCTGGTCCAGAACGGCAGGGTCAGCAGAAACAACAGCAGCCCGCGCCGCCGCCCGGCATGGAAGGCAAGGTAGTAGGCGACGGGATAGGCTGTGACGACCGTTGCCAGCGTCACCAGGCCGGCAATGCACAGCGAGCGCAGCGTCACCGTCCAGTACAGCGGATCGGTGGCCACAGTGACGAAATTCGCAAGGGTGAAACCAGCGCCGAGCAGCGAGCCGTCATTGCCGCGAAAGGCGAGGAAGAACACCAGGCCAAGGGCGAAAAGGATCAGCAGAAAGGTGACCAGCCCGCCGGGCAGCAGCATGGCGAAACGGAACCCCGGCGAAGATCGGGTTTCCGGCAGAGGCTGCGTTACGGCGATGGTCGACATCGACTGCCCACGGAATTTGAAATCGACTAAGCCTTTTTCATATCCGTGAAACTGTCAAGCTGTTTCACGTTCGGGTATGAAATCAGCGTTCGAACGCGTCGAGCATTTGGTACCAGGCGATGGTCGCGGCAACGCCGACCTGTCGAAAGGCGTGAAACGGGATCGGCCGGATCGGCGAGACCGGGAACGGCAATTGCCTGATGTCGCCGCTCGACAGATAGGAGGCGATGCGCTCACCAAGCGCGGTCATCAGGCCGTTGCCGCGGCCTTGGCAGCCGACCACCGCCAGCAGGCCCTTCTCGGGCTCGTGGATGTGAGGGAGATGGTCGGGTGTCATTGCCACCCGGCCAAACCAGCGCTTTTCGATAGCAACATCGGACAGCGCCGGATAAAGCCGCAGCAGTGCGCGTTCGAGATGCGCCCAGTCGGCCGGGCCGTTCGGCAGCGCCATGCGGCCGCGCCCGCCGAGCACCAGCCGGCCGTCGGCACTCTTGCGGTAATAGACGAGGATGCGGCGCGAATCCGACACCGCCTGCCCCTCCGGCAGGATCGCCGCCGCGAGATTGGACGACAGCGGCGCCGTCGCGATCTGGAAGGAATGCAACGGGACGATGGTCTCAGCGAGGCCGGGGAGCAGGCCGCCGGTATAGGCGTTGGTCGCCAGGACGACCGCCTTGGCCTTGAGTTCGGCGCCGCTTTTCGTCGAAACGTGCCAAATGCCGGCATCTTTGCTGATCTGCATCACGTTCTGGCGCTCGGCGATCTTCACACCCGCCGCTGCAGCGATGCGCGCCAGCTCCGACGTATAGGCGAGCGGGTCGATGACACCGGCGCGACGGTCGAGCCAGCCGCCGAGATAGCCTTGCGCGCCGGTCATCGTCGCAATCTCGGTCGCGCTCAGCAACCGGACATCGGCGCCCCGCGCCCGCCACTGCCGGTCCCGGTTCGCCGCCGCTTTCAACGCGGTCTCGGTATGCGCGGCCTGAATCCAGCCGTTGCGGACGAACGGCACCGCCAGTTTTTCATCGCGGATCAATTCGAAGACGGCATTCGCGGTCGAGGCGGCAAAGTTGACGAGCGCCTCGCCGCGTTCGAGACCAAAATGCTCCAGCAGCCAGTCCGGATCGTATTTCAGGCCGGGAATGACCTGGCCGCCGTTCAGGCCGGATGCGCCATTGCCAATTTCGCCGGCGTCCAGCACCTGGACGGCAAGGCCGAGCCGGGCGGCGTGCACGGCTGTCGACAGCCCCATGATGCCGCCGCCGACGATAACGACATCGGCGCGTCGGCCGGCTGGAAAAAGCGACTGGAACGCGGTGGCTGTCCGCGACTTCTGCCAGATTGGATCGGAAAACCGTAAGGGCAAGCGTCACCTAGGGATCTTAGTCGGTGAAAACCCTAGCGACGGTTTCATTATTTTGAAAGAGCGTTTTCCGTCGCCATTGGCGCAGGTCAGGCTCGATCAAGGTCCAGCGATGCAAAGACCGCTTGAAAGAATTGACAAAGCTCGCCCTGGAAGCGGGATAGACCTTTGGCGGGAATTTGGTGAAAGTGCCGCCGTCGAACGACAAGCCTATTTTGCGGCCGTTCATCGGCCGCAACGACCGCGACACCCGGACCGAGACAACAGGAACCGTAAGCCATGACGAACGCCACACACTTGCCATCCGAAGGCCTCTTCCTTGGCCGTGCCATGACGAGCGATGCTCCCCACCCGCTGGTGGTCACGGTGCGTGACGGCACTGTCTTCGACATTACGTCACCTGTGGCACCGACTATACGCGACGTTTGCGAATTGCCGGATCCGGCAGGGCATGTCCGCTCGGCCAAGGGGCGGCCGATCGGCCCGCTCGATGCCATTGCCGTCAACAGTTTCGAGACCGCGCGCGATCCACAAAAACCATACCTGCTTTCCCCGGTCGACCTGCAGGCGATCAAGGCGTCTGGCGTCACCTTCGTCGTCAGCCTGCTCGAGCGCGTCATCGAGGAGCAGGCGCGCGGCTCGGCGGAAAAGGCCGACGCCATTCGCGCCGACATTGCCGGGCTGATCGGCCACGATCTGTCGAAGCTCAAGCCCGGCTCGCCAGAAGCGATGGAGATCAAGGCCAAGCTGATCGCTCGCGGTGCCTGGTCGCAATATCTGGAAGTCGGCATCGGCCCCGATGCCGAGATCTTCACCAAATGCCAGCCGATGGCCTCGGTCGGCTTCGGCGCCGATGTCGGCCTGCATCCGGTTTCGACATGGAACAACCCGGAGCCGGAGATTGCCGTAATTGCCGCCAGCAGCGGCAGGATTGTCGGCGCTACGCTCGGCAACGACGTCAATCTGCGCGACGTCGAGGGGCGCTCGGCGCTCCTGCTCGGAAAAGCCAAGGACAACAACGCTTCGGCAGCACTTGGCCCCTTCGTCCGGCTGTTTGACGAGACCTTTTCCATCGGCGACGTGAAGCAGGCGATCGTGCGCCTGAAGGTCGAGGGCGAGGACGGATTTTCGCTGGAGGGCGCCAGTTCGATGGCCGAGATCAGCCGCTCGCCGGAAGAGTTGGTCGCCGCCGCAATGGGGCCGCACCATCAATATCCCGACGGGCTGGCGCTCTATCTCGGCACCATGTTCGTGCCGTCGAAAGATCGCGGCGAAAAAGGCAAGGGCTTTACCCACAAGGTCGGCGACATCGTCACCATCTCGTCGGAGAAGTTCGGCGCCCTGGTCAACCGCGTGCGGCTGTCGCCCGACTGCCCGCACTGGACCTATGGCGCAAGCCATCTGATGCGGGCCCTCGCCAGAGCCGACCTGATCTAAGCTCCCGCTGTCCGGCAGGCGCCTGCCTGGAAAATATCACGCGAACTGATGCAATCTGATGGAAGAGCTGATGGCGCCTTGGTTTGCGCCAACTACCACTTGCAGATGAGGCTTGCCATCAATCGAAAAAGGGGATGCTCTGATGCACCCAGGTCGACGCTGGCAAAATGCGATCACGGTTTTTGGCCGTGATCGTCGTCGGAGGAGGAGTTCGGTTCAAATGGGAGGAAATCAAATGCTGACGAGGCTAAGACTGCTTGTACTTGGCTTGATCGTGGCGCTGGCCATTCCGGCCGCGGCACAGGCCAAGACGTTTTACTGGATTTCGCATGGCGGCCCGGCCGATCCGGTCTGGACCTACTTCCTTGCCGGCGCCAAGCAATGGGCGACGGACACCGGCAATACCGTCAACACCTCGTTCCACAATGGCGACGTGGCGTCTCAACAGGAGGCTGTTCGCGCCGCAATCGCCGCCAAGGCCGACGGCATCACCACGACCAGCCCCGATCCGGGCAGCCTTGTCGAGATCGTCAAGGAAGCGCGGGCGGCGAACATCCCGATCATCAACTTCAACACGCCCGACCCGAAGGCGGACTTCAACGCCTATGTCGGCGGCGACAACGTCACCTTCGGCAAGCATTGGGCGCAGTACCTGGTCGACAAGGGCCTGGTGAAGAAGGGCGACTTCGTCTGGATGCCGGTTGAAATTCCCGGCGCCACCTATGGCGTCCAGGAAGAGGAAGGCATCAAGAGTGTGTTCGAGCCGCTCGGCATCACCTATGAAATCACCGAAGCGACGCTCGATCAGGCCGAAGTGATCAACCGTATGGTCGATTACCTCACCGCCAACAGGGCCAAGGTCAAGGCAGTCATCGGTCTTGGCGACCTTGTCACCGGTTCGATCAAGCGGGTGTTCGACCAGGTCGGCGTCAAGCCGGGCGAAATCCCGGTTGTCGGCTGGGGCAACTCGCTCGACACCACCCAGGAAGTGCTGAACGGCTACGTCAATGCCGGGCAGTGGCAGGATCCTCAGGCGACCAGCTATGTCGCGCTCTCGCTCGCCAACATGGCGGCGAGCGGTATTCCGCCCGGCTTCGACGTGATCACCGGCGCGCTTTACGAGAAGGACACCGCGGCAGTCTACGACAAGATCCTGTCCGGCAAATAAATCCGCGATCGAGTTGGTCACGGCCGCTCCGGCGGCCGTGACTGCCTCATCATTCCGCCGAATCCGGCTGCGGTCTCGGCCAGTTCCAATCCTATCGCGGGTCCAAGGTGGAAAATCATTCCCTTATCCAACGCTCGATCGCGCGGCCCGAGTTCGGGCCGTTCGTGCTGCTTGTCGTCGAGATCGCCGTGTTCTGGGGCATCAATCACGACTTCCTGTCGCCGCAGAACATCTCAAACACGCTGGCCTTCACGGTCGAGCTCGGGCTGATCGCGCTGGCGATGACACTGCTGATGACGTCTGGCGAATTCGACCTCTCGGTCGGCTCGGTGTTCGGCTTCTCGCCGGTCCTGATGTGGACGTTGTTCAACAGCGGCGTCACCTCGCTTGAAGCAGGCTTCGTCGTTGCGCTGGTGGTCGCCGCCTTCATCGGCCTGGTCAATGGCTGGTTCGTGACGCAGCTCAAGATCCCGTCCTTCCTGGTGACGCTTGGCATGCTGCTGGTGGTGCGCGGCACCGCTTTGTTCGTCACCAACGGGTTTCCGCAGCGGACCTGGAGCGCCGAGGGCAGCTGGCTTGCGGAAGCGCTGGTCGGCGATTTCTTCATCGGGCCGTTCCGTATCTATATGTCGCTGTTCTGGTTTATCGCGGCGGCAATCGCGCTCGGCTACGTGCTGACGCAGAGCCGGACCGGCAACTGGATCCAGGCGGCCGGCGGCAACCCAAGTGCTGCAAGGGCCCGCGGCGTCAATGTCAGCGGCGTCAAGATCGGCTTGTTCATCCTGTCGTCGATCCTGGCCTCGCTTGCCGGCGTCATCAGCTCGCTGCGTACCTCGGCGGCCAACCCCAACAGCGGCACCGGCTACGAGCTCGAAGTCATCGCCATGGTGGTGATCGGCGGTACGGCGCTGACCGGCGGGCGCGGCACCATCATCGGCACGGTGCTCGGCATCCTGATCCTGCGCGTCATGCGCAACGGCATCGTGCTGATCGGCGTGCCGGGCCTTGCCTACAACATCTTCATCGGCGCCATCATCCTCGGCATGATGGCGCTCCACTCATGGCTGGAACGCCGGCATCAGGCAGGGACTTGAGACGATGGTCGAGCCACTGATCCGCATGACAAACATCCGCAAGTCCTATGGCCGCGTGCAGGCGCTGGTGGATGCCAATTTCCATGTCAACGAAAGGGAGATCGTCGGCCTGCTCGGTGACAACGGCGCCGGCAAATCGACGCTGATCAAGGTGTTGTCGGGTGCGGTTCCGCTGACCAGCGGCGACATCTTCATCCGCGGCAAGAAGGTGAATCTGCGCAGCACCAGCGACGCCATCGCCCATGGCATCGAGACGATCTACCAGGACTCGGCGCTGGTGACGCAGCTGTCGATCGCCCGCAACCTGTTTCTCGGACGCGAGCCGATCAGACCGCCGCGTTTCCTCAACCGCATGGACCAGGAGGCGATGAACGTGGTTGCCCGCGACCTGCTCAAGCAGGTCGGCATCTCGAAGAACATACCGCCGACGACGCCGATTGGCTCGCTCTCCGGCGGCGAGCGGCAGGCGGTGGCGATTGCACGGGCCATGCATTTCGACAGCGATCTCATCATCCTCGACGAGCCGACCAACAATCTCGGCGTTGCCGAAACGCAAGGCGTGCTGAGCTTCGTGCGCAGTGCCCGCGATTCCGGCCATTCCTGCATCTTCATCGCCCACAACATCCATCATGTCTTTCAGGTGGTCGACCGCATCGTGGTTATGCGCCGCGGCAAGGTGGTCGCCGACGACATCGACCCGAAGAAGACCAGCGTCGCCGAAGTCGAACGCGTCATCACCGGCATGTCGGACAAGGAGATCCATGACGCGCTGGTCGAGGGCACACAACGGCCCGGCTGAGCAGCCGGGGCCGGCTGACCGTCGAGGCACTGGATCGCATCGCCATATGGTTGCGACATGAAAGCCACCGTTTCGGATATTGCCAGGAGCTGCGGCCTGTCGACCGCGACGGTCGACCGCGTGCTCAACAACCGGCCAGGGGCGAGTGCCGCCAACCGGCAGCGCGTGATGGAGGCGGCCAAGCAACTCGGTTATCTACCGGTCGTCGACCAGGTCGCGTTGCCCTCGCGGCCGGCGCATCTCGAATTCTTCCTGCCGATCGGCAGCAACGCCTTCATGGCCGATCTGGCCAGGCACATCGAGGATTATGCGGCGCGCCTGCCGCTGGTCGCCTCCTGCCGCATCCACAAGCTCACCGGCATCTCGCCGAGCGCCTTGCAGGCGGCTGTCGAAAACCTCTCGCTCAAGGCGAACGGTGTCGGCGTCATCGCCATCGATCATCCGAGAACGCGCAACATCTTGCGCGAGATCGTCGAGGCCGGCATCCGCCTGGTCACGCTGGTGTCCGACGTTCCGGGCGCGCCCCGCTCGGCCTATGTCGGCATCGACAACCGGGTGGCCGGCCGCACCGCGGCGCTGCTGATGGGACGGTTCCTTGGCGGTCGCCAGGGCCATCTGGCAATGGTGGTCGGCTCACGTTCCTATCGCGGCCATGAGGAACGCGAGATGGGCTTTCGCTCCGTGCTTGGCGAAGAGTTCCCCAATCTGACCGTCACCAGCGCCGTCGAGATCAATGATGAGCCGGAAGTCAGTTATACCGCGACCATGAAGGCGCTGCACAACGAGCCGGAGCTGCTCGGCATCTATTGTATCGGCGCCGGGCGCTCGGGCGTGGCGAAAGCGTTGCTCGAAGCCAAGCCGCAGAAGAAGCCGGTGTTCATCTGCCATGATCTGACGCGCGAAACGCGCGGCTATCTCGTCGACGATCTGCTCGACGTCGTCATCGACCAGAATGCGCGGCTGATCGCCGAACAGTCGGTCATTCGCCTGCTCGGCTCGATCGCCTCGTCGGCGCCCTATCTGACGCGGAAATTCATCGAGCCGCGCCTGATCTTCAAGGAAAATGTCCCGGTGCAGTGATGCCGCGCGAGGGCTATGTTCGCTCGGCCTCGATCGTTAAAATTCGGTTGATACCGCAAATCTGCACATCAGCTATGCAACTTTTGTGGTTGCCGAATCATTGGGCAGCCAGTACCTTCATAAGCGTCGGCCATCTACTCCTCCCAGATGCGATGCCGACGTTGAATTCGGTGCACCTCCTCCCGCACCGCATTCGAAAATCAAGCCCGCTGCCACCTCCTCCCGGCAGCGGGCTTTTTCGTTCCGGCTCCTGGTATTGGGCAAAGGCTGGGGTCATGACTAATCACCGAACACGATTGTCAATCCGCGTCCGATGACTATCGGCGATCGCCACCGGCCTGTGTCCGGGCATGCTGCAGCCGCGATCAGCGAATCCGTCGGAATCCTGTCACACTTGTCACCCTCAGCAATTCGCTATCGGCCCTATCCTGCCTGACAACCAACAAGCAACACGTCGCGCAGGGAATGGTGCGGCGACAGACCGGCAACGGAGGAGCGTGATGACGGCACACCCGAACGGAACAAAAGAGCACGCGGCGGCGCGGCGTGCAACGAACGAGCCATCGATCGTTTCGCCGCTTGCGAGTCTATCTGGCCCTGAAGGACGTGATCAGGCCTTCCGCCATGCGCACGAACTGCGCGCTCGGGCCCTCGGAGCCGACACTTTGCAGGCTGACGCGGGCGCCCTCGAGCAGAAGCGACAGCGTATCGGCGAGAAGTTCGGCTTGGCCGATGCCGGCATCGCGACACAAGAAGACCAGACGCTCGCGCTGCGCCTCCTTGAGTTCCTTGATCACTTGCCTTGCCGGATGATCGGTCTCGCTCAACTCGATGGCGGCGTTGGCCATGTCGCAACCGCGACGATCTGACATCAGGCAATCGGCTGCCATCCGGACCCAGGCATGCAGTTGCGCCAGTTTGTCACCCGGATGCTCGGCCTCGAACTTTTCCCACATCGCATTAGCGCTGCAGGCGGTCGCCCGCAGACATTCGATGATCAGGTCGTCCTTGGACTCGAAATGCCGGTAGAGCGTCATCTTGTTGGTGCCGGCGGCCTCGGTGATGGCGTCGATGCCGACGCCGCGAATGCCATGCTTGTGAAACATGTCCCGTGCCGTCTCCAGGATCCTGTCTCGGGGGCGAACACGCTCCACAATACCGTCTGTCATCAAAACCTCCGTGCTTGCGTTTCCCGAAATTCCCTCGGTACACCTCTTGACTAGGGTGTTACCGGTCTGTAACGTTAGAGATGTTACTTACCTGTAACACTCGCATTGCATCATGTCAAACTCGCAAGTGCCGGCCATCAGCCCCGCCCCAATCGGCAAGGGGACGAACCGCACCTTACGGCCTCGCCGGCGAGCAAGAGAACACCCGATCCGCGGCGTGCCGCGGATCGCCAAAACCAGGAGCCGCTTCGATGTCGCAGCGCAATGATCTGACGATCGATGAAGTCGTGAAGGATCCGATGATCCGCATGCTGATGAAGGCCGACCGCGTCGACCCGCGGTCTTTCGAGGCGATGCTGCGTGCACTGGCGGACGAGCAGGCCGAGCGCCGCAATGCGCCGCAACGCCTTCTGGAAGATTTCGGCTTTCTCGAAGATTCCGGCTCAACGCGCAGCCGGCGGCTGTCCAGGGTAGCCAGGGCCTTTGGCCGGGCCAGAGCATCGGGCGAGGCGTGCATCTCATGGTAAACTTCTTCATCCATCGTCCGATCTTTGCGTCGGCGATCGCCATCATCATGGTGCTCGCCGGTGGGATCTGTTATTTCCTGCTGCCCGTCTCGCAGTTTCCCGACATCACCCCGCCCCAGGTCGTGGTCAGCGCCCATTACCCGGGCGCCAGCGCACAGGTTGTCGCCGACACGGTGACGACGCCGCTCGAACAGCAGATCAACGGCGTTCAGGGCATGACCTACATGTCGTCGTCGAGCTCCAATGACGGCTCCTCGACGATCACCATCACTTTCGAGGTCGGTTATTCCCTGAGCACCGCCGCCGTCGACGTCCAGAACCGCGTTTCGCAGGCGGCTTCCTCGTTGCCGGCCATCGTCAACCAGGGCGGCGTAACGATCAAGAAACAGAACCCGAACTTCGTCCTGATCATCGACCTCACCTCGCCGGACGGTTCCGTCAACCCGGTCGCGCTGAGCAACCTCGCCTATCTGCAGGTGGTCGATCCGCTGAAGCGCCTGCCTGGCGTCGGCGACGTGCAGATATTCGGCGAGCGGCGCTATTCGATGCGCATTTGGCTCGATCCCGACAAGCTCGCCAATCTCGGCATCACCGCCGTCGACGTGCAAAACGCCGTCGCCGAGCAGAACGTCCAGGTGGCGGCCGGCAAGATCGGGCAGTCGCCGGCCCCGGCCGGCACCGCCTTCGAGATGCAGGTCAACGCGGTCGGCAGGCTAAGCGATCCCAAGGAGTTCGGCGACATCGTCGTGCGGGCCAACACCGCCAACGGCTCGCTGGTTAGGCTGCGCGACGTTGCGCGCATCGAACTCGGCGCCCTGCAATATTCGTCGTCGGCCTTCTTCGGCAAGGATCCGACGGTGGTGCTCGCGGTCTACCAGATGCCGGGCTCCAACGCGCTCGATCTGCAGCAGCGCGTCAAGGACAAGATGCAGGAGCTGTCGGCCCGCTTTCCGAAGGGCGTCAGCTACGCCATGCATTACGATACGACGCGTTTCGTTTCGGCCTCGATGCACGATGTGCTGATCACGCTCGGTGAGGCGCTGATCCTGGTCGTCGCCGTGGTGTTCATCTTCCTGCAAAGCTGGCGCACCACGATCATCCCGACGATCGCGATTCCCGTGTCGCTGGTGTCGACGTTGGTCGTCATGTACATGTTCGGCTTCTCCTTGAACATGCTCAGCCTGCTCGGCATGGTGCTGGCGATCGGCCTCGTCGTCGACGACGCCATCGTCGTCGTCGAGAATGTCGAGCGCCAGCTGGAGGCCGGCCTCAAACCGCTGGCTGCCACGCGCGCGGCAATGGCCGAGGTCACCGGCCCGATCATCGCCACGACCGCTGTGCTGATGGCCGTGTTTGTACCGGTCGCCTTCATCCCCGGCGTTTCCGGCCGGCTCTACAACCAGTTTGCCCTGACGGTCGCGATCTCCTTCGGCATCTCGGCCTTCGTCTCGCTCACGCTTACTCCGGCGCTCAGCGCCGCCTTCCTGCGCCACCGGCCGGAAACGCAGTTCGTGCTGTTCCGCTGGTTCAACACGGGCTTCGAACGGCTATCGCATGCCTATGCGAATGGTGTGCGCATTCTCATCCGTCTGCGCTGGATCATGCTCGGCGTGTTCGCGGCCGGACTTGTCGCGACCTATTTCGTCTGGCAGCGCCTGCCCTCGACCTTCCTTCCGGTCGAGGACCAGGGCTACTTCTTCGTCGTCATCCAGCTCCCCGACGGGGCCTCGCTGGAACGCACCGACGCGGTGGCGCAAAAGGCACGCGACATCCTGCAGAACACGCCCGGCGTCGACATCGTCGGCTCGATCAGCGGCCTGAACTTCCTGACCAGTGCCGCCCAGTCGAACTCGGCGGTCGAATTCGCCATCCTGAAGCCATGGGACGAACGCGGCCCCGACCAGAGCGCCTCGAAGCTCGTCGCCGACGTGCGCAACAAGCTGCTGCAAATTCCGGAGGCTTTTGCGCTGAGCTTCGACCCGCCGTCGATCCCGGGCATCGGCACCACCGGTGGCTTCGAGTTCCAGGTCGAGGACCTGACCGGCCGCGGCAGCGTGGCGCTCAACGATGCGACGCAAGCGGTGATTGCCGAGGCGCGCAAGCAGCCAGAGCTCAATCCGCAGCAATTGTTCTCGTCGTTCTCGACCTCGACGCCGCAGTTCAACTACGACCTCGATCGCGCCAAGGCGAAGCTGCTCGGGCTCAGCCTGCCGGACGTCTTCAACACGCTGCAGATCTATCTCGGCTCGCTCTATGTGAACGATTTCAATCTGTTCGGCCGCACCTTCCGGGTGACGATCCAGGCCGACAAGGACTCTCGTGCCGGTCCGGCCGACATTTCGCGGCTCTATGTCCGCAATGCTTCGGGCGGCATGGTGCCGCTGAGCACGCTGGGCAAGCTTGTGCCCGTCGTCGGCCCAGAGACCGTGCCGCATTACAACAACAATGCGTCGGCCCTGATCAATGGCGGCGCCGCCCCTGGTTTCTCGTCCGGCCAGGCGGTCGCGGCGATGGAACGTGCCGCCGCTACGGCGTTGCCGAGAGATTTCGGCTACGAATGGACCGGCATCACCTATCAGGAGCTCAAGGCGGGATCGATCGCATCCGTTGTCTTCGGCCTCGCCATCGTCTTCGTCTTCCTGATCCTCGCCGCGCAATATGAGAGCTGGGCGATGCCGTTCATCGTGCTGCTCGCGGTGCCGCTCGCACTGTTCGGTGCATTCGTCGTGCTGTGGCTGCGCGGCATGCAGATCGACGTTTATTCGCAGATAGGCTTCGTCATGCTGATCGGACTGGCGGCCAAGAACGCGATTCTGATCGTCGAGTTTGCCCGGCGCCGGCGCGAAGAAGGCCTCAGCATCGTCGACGCCGCGATGGAAGCGGCGCGGCTGCGGCTGCGGCCGATCCTGATGACCGCCTTCGCCTTCATCCTCGGCGTGCTGCCGCTGATGTTCGCCACCGGTGCGGGTGCCGCGAGCCGGCAGTCGATCGGCACCACCGTCTTTGGCGGCATGGTCGCGGCGACGATCCTGTCGCTGGTGTTCGTGCCGGTCTTCTATGCGGTGATCGAGCAGCTGCGCGAGCGCAGCAGCGAGAGCGAACCGGTCTCCGAAGCGACTGAACCACCAACCGCCGAACCCGCCTTCGAGCCATTGGCCGAAGCGGCTGAATAGGACTGGAGAATTGATCATGCGTAAATGGAAAATCGCGCTGGGAACGGCCGTCGCCCTTGGGGCGATTTCGGTGGCGAGCGTTCACTTGCTCGACATGGGCAGTCTCAGCCTCAACGCCGGCACAGCCGGGGCAGCGACACCCAAGCCGGAAGCGTTTGTCATGCCGGTACCGGTGGTGAGCGTCGTCAAGAAGACGATCCCGATCTATCTCGACTATGCAGCCCGGGTGGAGCCGATCCGCAGCATCACGCTGCAGGCGCGCGTGCCGGGCTATCTGCAGGAGCAGGTCGCCGCCGACGGCGGCGACGTTGCGAAGGGCGACCTTCTCTACAAGATCGCCCCTGAGGATTTCCAGGCTGCCCTCGAGCAGGCGAAGGCGCAGGTCCAGCGCGACACGGCAACGCTCGACTATGCGCGCTCCAATCTCGGGCGCGGCAGCGAGCTCGCCAAGAGCGGCTATCTCGCCAAGGACGTGTTCGACCAGCGTACCAGCACCTTGCGCGGGGCCCAGGCTTCGCTCGCCGTGAACCAGGCCGCCGTGCGGACCGCCGAGCTCAATTTGAGCTATACCGAAATCCGTGCCCCGTTCACAGGACGCATCGGACGCAGCCAGGCTTCCGTCGGAACACTGGTCAGCGTCGCTGGCACGGTGCTCAACACGCTGGTGCAGCTCGATCCGATCTACGTCACCTTCAATCCGAGCGAAACGGACCTGATGCAGATCGAGGAAGCCCGGGCCGCGGGGCCGATCAGTGTCGATGTCCTGCTTCCCGGTGAAACGGAACCGCGCCAGAAGGGCAATCTTACCTTCATGGACAACACGATCGATCGCTCGACCGGCACGATCACGGCACGGGCGACGGTCGGCAACGGCAAGTTCACGCTGCTGCCCGGCCAGTATGTCCGCGTCCGGCTGCACGTCAAAGAACAGCCCGATGCGCTGATGGTGCCGCAGACGGCACTCGGCTCAGGCCAGCTCGGCAAATACCTCTATGTCGTCGGCAAGGACAACACCGTCGACCAGCGCATCGTTTCGCTCGGACCTACCAATGGCGATCAGGTCGCCATCTTGAGCGGTGTGGCCGAAGGCGACCAGGTGATCACCGGCAATCTGCAGAAGATCGGCCCGGGAATGCCGGTCTCGCCGCTGCCGCAGAAACCGGCCACCTGATAACCCCCATCAGGTCCCGGTCCCGCGGCGCCTTCGGCTTATGTCGAGGGCGCCGTTTTGCTGAGCAGTTCGACCAGACCGGCGACATCGGCGCGCTCGGCCTTGAGCGGTGGCATGAAGGCGCAATAGGGGTGCCCGAGCCGCACCGAGACCGGCGACAGCGCAATCAGGCGGCCTGCTTCGAGATCGGCACGGGCCATGACCCTCTGGCCAAGAGCGATCCCGAGGCCCAGCCTCGCCGAGGCAACCGCCAGGCTGGACAGTCCAACGCGCCGGCCCTGCGAAGGGTCGGGAGAGCGGTTGCCTCCCGACGCCGCGAACCAATCCGCCCAGGTCGGGTGCGTGGCATAGTTCGGTCCCCAATTGGTGTGGATGAACAGGCTGTCGTGCAATTCCGCCAGGCCGGAGTCGCCATTGCCGTGCCGCTGCCAGAGTTCCGGCGCGCAGACCGGCAGGACCTCGTCATGGACAAGACGGACCATTCGCAGTGCGGGATAGTGATAATCGCCATAGCTGATGCGAAGGTCGACGTTCTGGCGCACAAGGTCGACGGGATCGTCCTCAACCCTGACGTCGATCGCCATTTGCGGGAAGGCGTCAAGCAGCACAGCCAGCCTCGGCGCCAGCCACAATTCGGCTAGCGAAAACGGCACGCTGACGACAAGACGGGTTCTCAGGCTCCCATCCAGCATGCGCCGCCCGATCGCGGCGATGTCGCCCAAGGCCCGTGCGGTCTGCGGATAGATCGCGTGGCCGGCATCGGTCAGCACTATGCGATTGCCGCTGCGCACGAACAGCTGCTTGCCGAACCAGGTCTCGAGATTGCGTATCTGCTGGCTGACCGCTGCCGAGGAGACGCCGAGCTCCGCGGCGGCGAGCGTAAAACTGCCGGCGCGGGCCGCGACCTCGAACGCCCTGATCGCGTTCAGCGGCGGAAGCCGTTCCATACCAAACCAACCTTCCATCAGTTTTTCTTTCGCAAGCCTAATAATTTCGCCGGTTGAGAGAAAGATTTTTTTGTCGTCTTCTGTGCTCGAAGCTGGAGCATGAGACGATGAAAGACATTCTCGATCTGGACCGCTACCCGCTCGATCGTGAGGGCAGCAGCGAGTGGAAGCGCCTCGTGGAGCGCTCGATCGCGGCGTTGGAAGCCGACGGCATGTTCAATCTCGAAGGTTTCGTGCGCCCCGGCATCGCCGAACGGGCGGTGCGGGAAATCCAGCCGGTGATGGCCACGCGGTCGCATTTGCACAAGCGGATGCACAACATCTACTTCAAGCCTGATATCCCGGAACTCGATCCTGCCCACCCGGCATTGCGCAAGGTCGAGACCATCAGCCATACGGTCTGCGCCGACCAGATCCCCGGCAGCCTCGTGCTCGCCATCTATGAATACGAGCCGCTTCTGCGATTTTTGGCAGCGGCGATGGGCAAGCCGAAGCTGCACGTCATGCAGGACCCGCTGGCGCGCACCAATGTGATGGCGTATCGCGCAGGCGAGGCGTTGAACTGGCATTTCGACCGCTCGGAATTCACCACCACGCTTCTGCTGCAGGCCGCCTCGCGTGGCGGCGATCTGGAATACCGCACCGATCTCCGGTCGGCCGACAATCCGAATTACGACGGCGTCGCAAGATTGCTCGAAGGGCGCGATCCCGAAGCGAAGATATTGCGCATGGAGCCGGGCACGCTGAACGTCTTTCGCGGCAAGAACACCGCGCATCGCGTCACCACCGTCGAAGGCGAGCGCGAGCGAATGATCGCGGTGTTTTCCTACTACGAAAAGCCGGGCGTGACGTTCAGCGACGAGGAGCGGGTCGGCTTCTACGGCCGCGCGGCCTGAGGGCTTGCCGGCCGCCGCTGGCTGCCGACCAAACGGAAATCGAGAATTCGCAATCCGCCTCTTGTTAGATTGTCGACAATCTGCTTGTCTAGCTTTCGGTTCCTCTGGAGTGGCCATATGGGCAAGCTGGATTTCAGTCCGATCGCGGATACGACACGCAGGGCCGAGATCGTCGCGCTGCTCCGGCGCGCGATCCTGACCGGCCAGTTGGAACCCGGGCAAAAACTCAACGAACTCAGGATTTCCGAGCAGATGCGGGTGAGCCGCGCGCCACTGCGCGAGGCGATGCGCGAGCTGGTGCAGGAAGGCATCCTGACCAGCATTCCCTACGCCGGAACCTTCGTCATCGACGTCACAGCCAAGGACATCGACGATGCATATTCGCTCAACAAGGTGCTGGATGAGTTTGCCATCGAGCGGACCTGGCCGCTTCGCGACCAGCGCTTTTTCGACGAGCTTGACCGGCGCCATACGGCGGTGAAGCAGGCGACGCGCGAACTGGACACGACGCGGCAGATCGAAACGGCGCTGCAACTGCATGGCCTGATCCATGAATGGGCCGACAATTCGGTGCTGCTGGAAACCTGGCAGCGGCTGACCAGCCGGCTGCAGATGTATTTTGCGCTGCACCAGCGGGCGCGCAACGAGCCGGTGCCTGCCGAAGACGTCCACGAGACCTATGTGCGGCTGCTCATGGGCAGCGACATGCGCGCTGCCCAGCGCCACGCCAAGGAGCATATCGACCTCGATTTCGAAGAGCTGCTCGCCTATGCGCGCGGGCTGGAACAGCGCGGCTCAAAGGGCGCCGGCGCTGATCGCGCCGGCCGGCCTAAAGGCGGCTGAGCCCGACAAGTTGGCGGCCATCCGGAACACAGACAACGGACAGAAAACGTGCAGATCAAAACCATCAAGGCCTACCATGTCGTGCAGCCCTTCGTGGACGGGCCTTACCGCATGTCGAAGGGGCGCGTGGCCGATGCGTTCGACGCGGTGATCGTCGCCATCACCGCCGACAGCGGCCTCACCGGCTGGGGCGAGATGGCGCCGCTCGGCAATTTTTACTCGCCGGCCTTCGCCGCCGGCACGCGCGCCGGCGTCATCGAAATCGCGCCACATCTCATCGGCCATGACCCACGCGGGCTGACCGGTATCAACAGGCTGATGGACACGGTGTTCAAGGGCCATCCCTACATCAAGTCGGCGCTCGACATGGCATGCTCGGATCTCGCGGCGCGCGCCGCCGACGTGCCGCTGGTAACGCTGCTCGGGGGACGTGAGAGTGAGACGGCCGAACTCTACAAGGTCGTCACCCATGGCACGGTCGACGCAATGGCCGCACTTGCCAAGCGCATCGTCGGGCAAGGATTTCACCGGCTGCAGGTCAAGGTCGGCGGCAACGTCCATGACGACATCGAACGCGTCACAGCCGTCGCCGCCGCCGTGCCGAAAGGCACTGTCATCTTCTGCGACGCCAATGCCGGCTGGACGCCGTACCAGGCACGCCAGTTCGTGGATGCGACGCGCACCATCGACTACACGTTCGAACAGCCTTGCACCACGATCGACGAATGCATGTCGGTGCGCCGCTCGCTCGACAAGCCGATGGTGCTCGACGAATCCGTCGCCTCGCTGGACGACATGCTCGACATCCACCGCAAGGGCGCCGCCGACGGTCTGACGCTCAAGATCTCGCGGCTCGGAGGGGTGACCAAAACGCGCCAGATCCGCGACCTTGCCGTCGATCTCGGCTTCATGATCACCGTCGAGGACACCGGCGGCGCGGAGATCGACACATCGGCCATGGCGCATCTTTCTCTGTCGACGCCGGAAGAGCGCCGGCTGCACGCCATCGCCTTCCACGAATGGGTGACGGTGCGCACCGCGTCCAACATGCCGCCGGTTTCAGGAAGCCGCATGGGCATTCCGGATGGGCCAGGCCTCGGCATCGATGTCGTTCCCGAGCTGCTCGGCGCTCCCTTCTTCGAGGTCGGCAGCTGAGATGAAGATCCGCCGCATCCAGGCGACGCCGATCAACCTGCGGCTCGAAGCGCCCTACGCCTGGGTATTCGGCGAGCTCGACGGGTTCTCGCCGACCATTGTCGAGGTCGAGACCGAGGGCGGCTTGATCGGCCTGGGTGAAGCGCCAACGTCGGCCGCTGCGGCGATCATCAATGACGGTCTTGCGGCACGGCTGACCGGTCGCGACGCCTTCGACATCGCCGGCGCCGAACATGTCTGCCTGCCCTACTGGACCGGCGTGCAAAGCATCAACGACCGCAGCCGCATCATGGCGTTCGGCGCCATCGAGATGGCGTTGTGGGATCTGCGCGGCAAGGCATGGAAGCAGCCGCTCTACCAGCTGCTTGGCGGCGCCGTGCGCAAGGACATCCCTTTCACCGATTATTTCTCGCTGCGCGGCGACGGCCCGAAGGTGAAGGGCGAGAAGACGCCGGAAGCGGTCGCGGATTATTGCGTCGAGCTGCATGAGATCTACGGCACGACCTTCTTCGAAGGCAAGTTCTCGACGCAGGCCCCAAAGATATCGCTGACAATGGTCGAGCTGATCCGCCAAAGGCTCGGCGACGATGTGATGATCCGCATCGATTCCAACCAGGCCTATTCGCTGGCGACGGCCCGGCGGTTGGTCCGCCCGCTGGAGGAGCTCGGGGTGCGCAACTGGGAAGATCCGGTGGCGACCATCGAGGAGATGCGCGAGTTGCGCCGTCATTGCTCGATCCCGTTCTCGACCCACAATATCGACATTGCGCGCGCCATGGAAATGAAGGTGCCGGACGCCTTCGTCGGCAATCCGACCGTCCATGGCGGCATCGGCCGCATGCTGCGTTTTGTCGGCGCCTGCGAGCACGCCGGCATCGATTTCTGGTGCTACAGCGGCGACAGCGGCATCGGCAGCGCCGCTTATCTGCATCTGTGCGCAGCACTTGGCTGGATCAGGGAGCCGAACCAGTCGCTGTTTCGCATGCTGCCGATGGATGTGGTCGAGGAAGGACCGTTTTCGCCGAGGGACAATGTCGTGCGCGTGCCGGAAGGTCACGGCCTCGGCGTCACGCTATCGCGCGAGAATCTCGCCGCCTGCCATCGCGACTTTGTCGAGAACGGTCCGTGCAACAAATATCACGACCCGGCAAAGCCCGGAACCTATCGCCGCCTGCCGTTGAACTGATGACACGAACCAACAGGAGATTGATACAAGAGAAGCACCGGATGGACCGGGCAAGACCGCGTGCTACTGTTCCGGACGACAGGTCTCAATGACGGCCGGGACAAGGTGAAAATCCACGGAATTTCGTCAACCACAAAAACACAGGGGAAAAGGGTCAACCCATGAGCAAAAATTATCGCATTCTCGACCTCATCCGGCGCCATCGCTCGCCGCTCGAAAACCATTTGATCGACGGGCTGGTCGACGGCCGGGTCAGCCGCCGCGACTTCATTCGCCACGGCAGCCTGCTCGGCCTGTCGCTGCCGCTCCTCGGCCGCATCGGCGCTGCCGCCGGATTGGGCGCCATGCCGTCGCTGGCTCGTGCGCAAGGCGCGCCAGGCGCCACCATCCGCGTGGCCAGCAGCGTGCCTGCCGCGGCGATCGATCCCGTCACCATCGCCGATGCCGGTGGATTGTTGATCATGCAGCAGGTCGCCGAATTCCTCTGCATCGACGGTCCGGACCTCGTGCTGCAGCCCGCGCTGGCGGAAAGCTGGAAGCCGAACGACACCGGCACGGTGTGGACCTTCAAGCTGCGCAAGGGCGTGAAATTCCACAGCGGCGGCGAGATGAAGGCGGAAGACGTGGTGGCCAGCATCGACCGGCTCGCCGATCCGGCAAACTCGTCCAATGCGCTCTCGGTGTTCAACGGCATCCTGCAGAAGGGTGCGACCAA
Source organism: Mesorhizobium sp. M0571 (assembly GCF_040320985.1). Classification (NCBI taxonomy): domain Bacteria; kingdom Pseudomonadati; phylum Pseudomonadota; class Alphaproteobacteria; order Hyphomicrobiales; family Phyllobacteriaceae; genus Mesorhizobium; species Mesorhizobium sp. M0571. Next base: position 320,355 of record NZ_JAMYQT010000004.1, on the reverse strand, counting down.
GAAGGTCGACGACTACACGGTGGAATTCCACCTCGACGCGCCGAACGGCAACTTCCCCTACATGGTGTCGTCCGACAATTACAATGCCGTCATCATCCCGGCGAGCTATGCCGGCGAGTATGAGAAGAGCTTCGACGGCACCGGGCCATTCAAGATCGAGAAATACACGCCGAAGGTCGGCGCTTTCTTCGTCCGCAATGAGGACTACTGGGGGCCGAAGGCGTTGCCGGAGCGCACCGAATTCACCTTCTTCGCCGACATGCAGCCGCAGATCCTGGCGCTGCAGGGCGGCCAGGTCGACATCATCAACCAGCTGCCGGTGCTGGCCGGCGTCGGGTTGCTCAACGATCCGAGCATCGACATCATCAGCCTGAAGTCGGTGGCGCATCAGCAGCTGCATCTGCAATGCGACGCGGACCCGTTCAAGGATCCGCGCGTGCGCCGCGCCATCGCGCTCAGCCTCGACCGCAACAAGCTGGTGGCCGGCCTGATGAAGGGCCGCGCCGTGGCCGGCAACGACAGCCCGTTCGCCGCCGCCTACCCATCGACAGATCCGAGCGTGCCGCAGCGCCAACAGGATGTCGCGCAGGCCAAGCAGCTGATGGAAGCGGCTGGTGCCGGCAAGGGCTTCAAGGTGACACTGACCACAGAACGCTATCTGGAAATCCCCGAATACGCGCAGCTGATCCAGAACGCGGTCAAGGAGATCGGCATCGAGCTCGAGCTCAACATCCTCGACCAGAGCGCCTATTACGGGGATGCGGTGTTCGGCAAATCGAACTGGCTGGATTCGGTGATGGGCATCACCGACTACGGCCATCGTGGCGTGCCCAACGTCTATCTCGCGGCACCGCTGAAGAGCGACGGCACCTGGAATGCGGCGCATTTCAAGAACAAGGAGTACGACCAGCTCGCGACCAGCTATATCGCGGCGCTCGACCTCGAGGCGCAGAAGGCGTCGGCCGGCAATATCCAAAGGCTGCTGCTCGAGGAAACCCCGGTCATCTTCGGGTATTTCTACGATTATCTGACGGCTACCGCGAAGGGCGTTGCCGGCGTGCAGCCGACCGCGATGTCGCAACTCTTCCTCAATGGAGCGTCGAAAGCCTGAACGGGAGGGAAAGCCAGGGTCTCTAACAGCCGGCTCCCGGACGGGAGCTGGCTCCACAAGGAGTATTCGCCATTTTCGCCTTCCTTGTCCGGCGTGTCTTCCTGTCGCTCGTCACGCTGTTTCTGCTTAGCATCATGGTGTTTCTAGGCGGCCAGGTGCTGCCCGGAAATGTCGGGCGCGCCATATTGGGGCCGTTTGCCGACCAGCGCGCCGTCGAGGCTCTCAATCACACGCTCGGCGTCGACCGTCCCCTGCTCACCCAGTACTGGAGCTGGATCTCGAACTTCGTCCAGGGCGACATGGGCACGTCCTATATTTTCCGCTCGCCGGTGGCGCCGTTCGTCATCGATGCGCTGGGTCATTCGATGAAGCTGGCGGCGGTCGCCTTCGTGCTGGTCATGCCGATCGGCATCCTCGGCGGTGTTATTGCGGCGCTCAATCTCAACCGGCCGCTCGACCGCGTCATCAGCCTCGGCGGCCTGTCGGTAACGGTCTTGCCTGAATTCGTCACCGGCATCATCCTCATCCTGATTTTCGGGGTGTGGCTGCGCTGGCTGCCGATTTCCGCTGCATGGCCGCGCGATGCCGGCTTCTTCACCCAACTCTATTACCTGATCCTGCCCTCCCTGCCGCTGTTCCTGGTACTGTTTGGCTATATCGCTCGGATGGCCCGCTCCGGCATGATCGAGGCCCTTGATTCCGACTACACCCGAACCGCAGTGCTCAAGGGTCTGCCGTGGCGGACGGTGATCTGGCGGCATGTGCTGCGCAATGCGCTATTGCCGACCATCACCGTGATTGCGACGCAGACCGGCTATCTGATCGGCGGCCTTGTCGTCATCGAAACGCTGTTTCGCTATCAGGGGATCGGTTCGCTGATCTTCACGGCTGCGCGCGGCAAGGATTTTCCGGTGCTGGAGGCCGGCATCCTGACCATCGGCATCGTCTATGCGGTTGCGACGCTTGCCGCCGATTTCCTCTATTCCGTGCTCAATCCGCGCATCCGGCTGGGGGCAGAGCAATGAGCGCTACAGACGGCCAAACCGGCGCGCTGGCGCCCGCTGATGCCAACCCGCGCGGCCCCTGGGCCGAGGTTCTCTTTTCGCTGCTTCGCTCCGGCACGTTTCTCACCGGTCTCGGCATCGTGCTGTTCTGGGTTGCCTGCGCGCTGTTCGGCGAGCATTTTGCGCCCTACGACCCACTCTCCGACGACATCATCAATGCACTGGCACCGCCTTCCGCCGAGCACTGGTTCGGCACCGACCAGATCGGCCGTGATGTGTTTTCGCGCGTCATCGTCGGCTCGCGCGACATCCTCACCGTCGCACCTTTGGCGACCTTGCTGGCGACCGTGGCGGGGACGGCGCTGGGCCTGTTCACCGGCTATTTTCGCGGCATCGTCGACGACGTCATCAGCCGCATCCTAGAGGCCTTCATGGCGATCCCGGTGGTCATCGTCGCGCTGCTCGCCATCGTCGCGCTCGGCACGTCGAAGACGACGGTGATCGTCGTCATCGGCCTCAGCTTTGCACCGATCATCGCGCGCACAGTGCGCTCGGCCGTGCTCGCCGAACGCGAGCTCGACTATGTCGCCGCCGGGCAGCTCAGGCACGAAAGCGCGCTGCACATGATGTTCGTCGAGATATTGCCGAATGTCGTTCCGCCGATTCTCGTCGAAACGACCGTCCGTCTCGGCTATGCGATCTTCGCCGTCGCCACGCTGAGCTTCATGGGCTTCGGCATCCAGCCGCCCTCGCCCGACTGGGGGCTCAGCATCTCCAGCAATTACGGCATGATCGGCGGCGGCTTCTGGTGGACGGTGTTGTTCGACGCGCTCGCCATCGCCTCGCTGGTGATCGGCGTCAATCTTGTCACCGACGGTGTTCAGGGGGCTCTCAATGACTGAGCCCGTCAACGCGCTCGACCTGCACGAGCTGTCAGTCGCCTACCGTGTCGGCGGCCGCAATCGGGCGGTGCTGCGCGATCTCAGCCTCACGATCAGGCAAGGCGAAGCCTACGGGCTGGTCGGCGAATCCGGCTGCGGCAAATCCACGGTGGCGCTTTCCGTCGTGCGCTATTTACCGCGCAACGGCTCGATCACCGGCGGGGCGATCTCGCTCGACGGCAAGGACGTGATGAAGCTCGATGCGGAGGCACTGCGGCGCGCCCGCGCCGAAAGCGTGTCGATGGTCTACCAGGACCCCGGTAAGGCGCTGAACCCGTCGATCCGTATCGGCCGCCAATTGACCGAGGTTTTCGAGCTCGGCGGCATTTCGGGACCGGCAGCCACCGAGCGGGCAACCGCCATGCTGAACCGGGTGCGCATTTCCGACCCGGCCAGCGTCATGCAGCGCTATCCGCACCAGCTGTCCGGTGGCATGCAGCAGCGCGTGGCGATTGCCATGGCGCTCGCCAACGACCCGTCGATGCTGATCCTCGACGAGCCGACGACCAGTCTCGATGCGACGGTCGAAGCCGAAGTGCTCGACCTGATCGCGCAGCTTAGGCAGGAGCTGTCGGCCTCGATCCTGTTCATCAGCCATAACCTCGCGGTCGTCTCCAACATGTGCCACCGGGTCGGCGTCCTCTATGCCGGGATGCTGGTCGAGGAAGGGCCGACGGACCGCGTGTTCAACGATCCGCGCCATCCCTATACGGTGGCGCTGCTGCGCTGCCTGCCGCGCGGTGGCCAGCGCAAGGATCACGGCCGCCTCGACACCATTCCCGGCTTCCTGCCCAGCCTCGGCGCCGCGATCAAAGGCTGCGCGTTCGCCGACCGCTGTGCTCTGGCCACCGACCGTTGCCGCACGGAATTGCCGCCGCTCTACGATCTGGGTGGCAGGCTGTCGCGCTGCCACTATCACGAGCAGGCGCAATCGCTGCCGCGGGCGACACCCAGCGATGCGGTGGTTTCGGTGCCGAAGGCCACATCCGCGCCGGTTCTGCGCGTCGAGCGGTTGAACAAGACCTATGCCAGCCATGGCCATGCGCTCAGGGCGGTCAAGGATGTGTCGGTCAGCCTCAGGCCCGGCGAAACGCTTGGCCTAGTCGGCGAATCCGGCAGCGGCAAGACGACCTTCGCCAGGCTCCTGCTCGGCCTCGTGCCGCCGGATGAAGGCGGCATGATCGAGCTCGAAGGCAAGAGACTGGCGCCGCAGTTAGGCAATCGCACCGCCGAGCAGATCAAGGCGATGCAGATCGTCTTCCAGAACCCGGATTCGGCGCTGAACCGCTCGCATTCGATCCGCCATCTGATCAGCCGGGCGCTGAAAAGGCTCGCCGGGCTCAGCGGCAAGGCGCTGGAGGCGCGCCTGAACGAGCTTGTCCGTTCGGTCCGGCTTACCGATCGCTATCTCGCGGTCAAACCGCGCCAGCTGTCGGGCGGGCTGAAGCAGCGCGTCGCCATCGCCCGCGCCTTCGCCGGCGAACCGCGCATCGTCGTCTGCGACGAACCGACCTCGGCGCTCGACGTGTCGGTGCAGGCGGCAATCCTCAACCTGCTCGCCGACCTGCAGTCGAAGGAGCATGTCAGCTATATCTTCATCTCGCACGACCTTGCGGTGGTCCGCTATCTCTCAGACCAGATCGCCGTGCTCTATCTCGGGCGGATCATGGAGCTGGGGCCGTCCGAGGATGTCTTTGCCGGCCCGCATCACCCCTATACGGAAGCGCTGCTGTCGGCGGTGCCCAAGCTCGACCAGACGGAAACCTCGCGCATCCGCCTCGAAGGCGAAATCCCCAGCGCCACCAATCCGCCGTCGGGCTGTGTTTTCCACACACGCTGCCCCCGCAAGATCGGCGCGATCTGCGAAGAGCGGGAGCCGCCCCTGGCCGAAGCGCGCCCCGGCCACGCGATCCGCTGCCATATCCCTTACGTCGAGCTGAAAACGCTGCAGAAGGCGACGACCGCAGAGACGGAGCCCGCCTGATCGCCGCCATTCAATCCGCCATGCTGAAAGCGCGGCCGTTCTCCGAAAAGCCCTGCTTGCCCGACCAGTCCTTTGCCAGCGCCCGCAGCCCCGACAGCGCGACATCCAGAACATCCGACAGAGAGGGGTTGCTGGGATAGGCGAGATAGATCGGCCGCTGGAAGACCGGCGCACCCTCGATCCGTCTCAGCTCGCCGCGCTCGATATGGCTGCTGACGGCGCTGAGCGGCAGATAGGCGGCCGCCTGCTGCGACAGCACATGCTGCAGCCCGATGAAAACCAGCCCGGCCGATATTGCCGGCTTCACTCCCGCAAAGGCCCGGTCGTGCTCGATGCGGAACTCCAGCCCCCAGTCCATGAGGATGTAGTTCTCGGTCCATGGCCTGGTCTGCGCCGCATGCTGGACAAGCACGACCTGATCGACGGCCAGCGTCTCGTAGATGATGCCGGGATGCGGCCGCGGCAGATAGAGGATGCAGATGTCGAGCAGGCCTTCCGCCAACTGGTCGATCGCCAGATCCGGAAAACTGCCTTCGAGCCGCAGCGCGACATTCGGCCGTCTGGCGCGCATCCAGGCAATCCACGGCGAGGTGATCCGGTCCCACAGATAGGCGGGAGCGGTAAGCCTGAGCAGCGTCTCGTAGCCATCGGGAACGGCGATGTCCTGCCTCGATTGTTCCCAGGTGCGGGTGATCGAGGAGGCATGCGGCAGGAACTGGCGGCCGGCGGGAGTCAGCGTGACGCCGTCGCGGTCGCGAACGAAGAGCCGGCGACCCAATTGCTCCTCAAGCCCTCTTATCCGCGCGCTGACTGTGGACTGGGCGAGGTTGAGCCGGTTGGCCGCGGCGGTGAAGCTGCCATGCTCGGCGACCTCGAGGAAGCTGCGCAGATTTTCAGTGTCCATGATCCGGCCCGTCGCTGCTGCATCGAAAATTTCGATGACCCCTATCAAAAAATATCGCTTCCCGGCTCCAGTCAACAATGACCTAAATGGCCGAGCCTCCGAGAAAGAAGGAATGCAGGCATGCCGAAGCATTTCAAGACGATCGACGCCGCCCGCAGGAAGCTGAGCTCCATCGAAAATTCCGCTGTCGACGAATTGCTGGCCGGCAGGATCGGGCGGCGCGATTTCCTTCGCCATGGCAGCCTGCTCGGCCTGTCGCTGCCGTTGCTAGGCGGCATCGTGGCGGCCGCCGGCCTCGGCGCGCCCAAAGCGCGCGCTGCTGGCACGCCGGGCGGCACCGTCCGCGCAGGTGTTGCCACGCCGGGCGGCGCCATCGATCCCGTCACCTATTACGACAGCGGCAGCTATCAGCTGGTCTTCCAGACCGCCGAGTTCCTCTGCGTCACCGAGCCGGACCTGACCTTGCGGCCGGTGCTGGCGGAAAGCTGGTCGCCTAATGAGGATGGCAGCGTCTGGACCTTCAAACTGCGCAAGGGCGTCAAGTTCCACAATGGCGAGGAGTTTGGGGCGGACGACGTTGTTGCGACCTTCGACCGGCTCGCCGATCCGAGAGGTTCGTCCAACGCGCTGTCGGTGTTCAAGGGGCTGCTGTCGAAGGGCGGCACCCGCAAGGTCGACGATCACACCGTCGCCTTCCACCTCGATACGCCGAACGGCAGCTTTCCCTATTCGGTCTCGATCGACAATTACAACGCCGTCATCCTGCCGGCGAGCTACAAGGACGACTACGAAAAGACCTTCGAGGGAACCGGGCCGTTCCGGCTCGAGACCTACACGCCGAAGGTCGGCGCGACCTTTGTCCGCAATCCCGACTATTGGGGCGAAAAGGCGCTTCCCGACCGGCTCGAATTCAAGTTCTACGGCGACGTGCAACCGCGCATCCTGGCGCTGCAGGCGGGCGAAGTCGACATACTCGACGCCATTCCGCTCGATGTCAGCCAGGTCGTGCTGAACAACCCTGACATGAATGTGCTGCGCGTCGCCTCGACCGCTCACCGCCAGCTGCATATGCGCTGCGACACCGGCCCGTTTACCGAGAAGCGCGTACGCCAGGCGCTGGCGCTGTCCATCGACCGCTCCAAGCTGGTGGATGGGCTGTGCCACGGCATGGCGGCGACCGGCAATGACAGCCCGTTCGCGCCAGCCTTTCCGGCAACCGACAAATCGATCCCGCAACCCGCGCAGGACATCGCCAAGGCAAAGCAGCTTCTCGAAGCTGCGGGGCTCGCCAGCGGCTTCGACATCACGCTGACGACGCTGCGCTATTCCGACATTCCCGGCTATGCGCAATTGTTCCAGAATTTCGCCAAGGAGATCGGCATCCGCATCTCGCTCAACATCGAGGATCAGGACAAATACTATGGGAAGGCGGTGTTCGGCCAATCGGACTGGCTGGACAGCCCGCTTGGCATCACCGACTACGCACACCGCAGCGTGCCGAATGTCTTCCTGAAGAGCCCGCTGGTCAGCGACGGGCCGTGGAATGCGGCGCATTTCAAGAATTCTACCTATGACGGCCTGGTCACCAGTTATCTAAAGGCGCTTGATATCGGCGCGCAGCGAACCGCGGCCTCCGACATCCAGAAATTGCTGCTCGACGAGACGCCGGTCATTTTCAGCTATTTCCCGGACCTGCTGGTGCCGGTGCGCAAGAATGTCAGCGGCCTGCCGCCGATCGCCGCCGGGCTGCTGCTCGATCGCGTATCATTGAGCTGACCGCGCCAACGCACGGCCGGAAAAAAAGCAACGGGAGGCCACCATTCGCAAGCCCCATCTGCGCGGTCGCGGGCCGCATTTTCCTGTCCTCGACACGATCCTCCAGTATGAATTCGAGCCGGGTTATGTCGCCTTCACCATGCCATCGCCGAAGCGGCTGCGTGTCCAGGTCGGATCGATCGTCGTTGCCGACAGCGTCAAGGCGCTGGTGCTCTACGAATCCGATCATCTGCCGGTGTATTATTTCCCGGTCAGCGATGTGCGCGAGGAGTTTTTGCTGCCGAGCAAGACGACGACCGAGAGCCCCTTCAAGGGGGTCGCCACGCATTACTCGCTCAATACCGGCATCACGCTGGTCGAGGATGCCGCCTGGCGGTATCTCGATCCGGTGAAGGGCTGTCCGCCGATCGCCGACTACGTGTCGTTCTACTGGAGCAAGATGGGCCATTGGCACGAGGAGGACGAGGAGATCTTCGTCCACGCCCGCGACCCATTCCGCCGGGTCGATTGCCTGCCGTCGTCGCGGCGCGTGCAGGTCATCCTCGACGGCGAGCAGGTTGCGGATTCACGACGCGGCGTGTTCCTGTTCGAAACCGGCCATCCGGTGCGCCATTACCTGCCGATTGCCGACACGCGGCTCGATATGTTTTCGTCGAGCCGCTATATCTCGCGCTGCCCCTATAAGGGCATCTCCAATTATTATCACGTGACGACGAAAGCCAAACACCACGAGAACCTTGTCTGGTACTATCCGGAGCCGGTCCACGAAGCCGAGCGCATCAAGGGGCTGGTGTGCTTCCACCATGAGCTTGTCGACAAGATCCTGGTCGACGGCATCGAAATCCCGAAAGAAGCCACGGCGGCATCGGACGGCTATTTCTGAGGCTCTCGACCGTCTCTTAGAGCGGGATGCGTTCAAAATTGAACCGTGCATCCCGCTCTATCCATCTGTTTAGCCGCATTTCTGCGACGCCAAGTGATTCCACTTGGCTGCAAAATGCTCTAGCCATCGGCTGTATCCAGCGTCGCTGCGGCCGGCCACGCCCTGTGGCTGCATTGGCTTGGCGTGACCACGCAGTTTGTCACCCGTTCGGATCGGCTTCTCGATCTGGGCCGTCGCAACTGCTAGCTGTGGCCAGTTATTCTGCTCCACCGGCAGCTTGCCCAAATCGCGATCGGCATTCCAGAGCGGGAATGTCCCAATTGCTGGTTGAAATATTTTTCATTTGGAAATAGGAATGTTCAAAACGGCGATTTGGACGCTGCGGCGCGTCAGGAACTGGAGGAAGCGACATGTCCCATCCGCAATTTGCAGCGGAACTTCTGCAGCGCGCTGAACAGCAGGGACCGATCACCATCGGGCTTGCCGGCGCCGGACAGATGGGCACCGACATCGTCGTCCAGGTCGCGCTGATGCCCGGCATGCGGATCGGCGCCATTTCCGAGGTCAGGCCGCAGGCGGCGATCGATGCTGCACTTCTTGCCGGCCACGACCGTTCCGACATCGTCCAGGCCGGCAATGCGGCGGCGATCGACCGCGCCATCGAGGCCGGCAAGATCGCGGTGACCGAAGATTTGCATGCGCTGGCGGCGGCCGGCCGCATCGACGTTATCATCGACGCCACGGGCAATCCCAATATCGGCACGCTGTTTGCGCTCGAAGTGATGAAGAACGGCAAGCATATCGTCATGCTCAATGTCGAGGCCGACATCACCATCGGCCGCTTCCTCAAGGAAGAGGCGCGCAAGGCCGGCGTCGTCTATACCGGTGCCGCCGGCGACGAGCCGGCCTGCACGCTGGAGATCATCGGCTTTGCCAAAAGTCTCGGCTTCAACATCATCGCCGCCGGCAAGGGCAAGAACAATCCGCTGAAGATCGACGCCATGCCGGCCGACTACGAGAAGGAGGCGGCCGAGCGCAACATGAATGCGCGCATGCTGGTCGAATTCGTCGACGGCTCGAAGACGGCGATCGAGATGGTGGCGATTGCCAATGCCACCGGCCTGGTGCCCGATGTGCCGGGCATGCATGGCCCGACCGCAACGCTGGAGGAGCTCGCCAGCGTGCTCTGCCCGCGCGAGGATGGCGGCGTGCTGCATCGCAAGGGCGTGGTCGATTATTCGATCGGCAAGGGCGTGGCGCCCGGCGTGTTCTGCATCATCGAGACCCGGCATCCGCGCGTGCTGGAGCGCATGATCGACCTCAAGGTCGGCAAAGGCCCCTATTTCACGATCTTCCGACCCTATCATTTGACCAGCCTGGAAGTGCCGCTGTCGGCGGCGCGCGCCGTGGTCTACAAGCGCGCCGACATGGAGCCGCTCGACCGTCCGGTGGCCGAGGCGGTGGCGGTCGCCAAGAGCGACCTTGGCGTTGGCCGGTCGCTCGGTATGATCGGCGAGAACGACTATCGCGGCTTCGCCATGACCTGGGAGGACGCGCGCGCCCGCGGCGCCCTGCCGCTCGGCCTTGCCGAACGCGCCAAGGTGGTCAAGCCGCTCAAGACCGGCGATTTCCTGACTTATGAAAATTGTGTACCCGACGATTCGATGGTGATAACCCAGATCCGCCGTCGTCTTGACCAATCGGACGGACGGTTCGTTACGAACGCGGCCTGACCCCGCCGGATCTCCGCCTGATGGACGATATCGTAATCGGGATCGACGCCTCGACCACGGCCGTGAAGGCGATTGCCTTCACGCGCAACGGCGAGGAGCTGTTCCAGGCGCGCGAGACCTATCCGCTTTCAAATCCGAAGCCCGGCCATTTCGAACAGGACGCCGAACATTGGTGGACGGCGCTGCTTGGCGCATTGAAGCAGGTCGCCGACAAGATTGGCGCGGACCGGGTGGCGGCGATCTGCATCGCCCACCAGCGCGAGACCTTCACGCTGGTGGGCAACGCCGGCAAGCCGCTCATCCCGGCGATCCTGTGGCTCGACGAACGCGCCCGCCCGCAGGTTATCAGGCTTTCGGCCGAACTCAGCCGCGAGGCCATCCGCGACTGGAGCGGCAAGCCGCCGGACCCGACGCCAGCGCTCTATGCCATCGCCTGGCTTGCCGAACACCAGCCGCAGGTGCTGCACGAGGCAGCGGCGTTGGTCGACGTGCATGGCTTCTTCGTTCAGCGGCTGACCGGACGGCTCATCACCAGCACGGCAAGTGCGGATCCGCTCGGGCTGCTCGACGTCGAGAAAGGCACCTGGCATCCCCGCCTTGTTGCGACCGCGGGGCTGCAGATGGAGCAATTGCCCGAGCTGGTCGCGCCGGGAGCAATTTGCGGCGGCCTTTCCGCCAGCGTGGCGCAGCTGACCGGCCTGAAGGCTGGCACGCCTGTCGTCGCCGGGGCCGGGGACGGCCAGGCGATGGGCCTTGGCATGGGCGTCTATGGCGAGGGCAAGAGCTATCTTTCGCTTGGCTCCGGCGTGGTCAGCGGCTGTTACTCCGGCAAGGTGAAAACCTCCGACGCGTTTCGAACACTGGTCTCGCCGACCGGCTCTGGTTTCATGCTGGAGACCGTGCTGCGCTCTGGCATGCAACTGGTCGACTGGATCGTTCGCACGACCGCCTCGCCGTCGGCAGCAACGCTGGAGAAGGCGGCGCTGGATGTTGCCGCCGGCAGTGACGGACTGCTCGTAATGCCGTACTGGGCCGGCGTCATGAGCCCCTATTGGGACGGTGCTGCGCGCGGCGCCATTGTCGGCCTGTCGCTGGACCACCGGCCGGAGCATCTCTTCCGCGCTGTCCTGGAAGGCATCGCCTTCGAGCAGGCCGTTGCCACGGAGGCCATGGAAGCCCAGGCCGGCGGCAGACCGGCGGCGATGATTGCCGCCGGGGGCGGCACCAATTGCGCGCTCCTCATGCAGATCATGGCAAGCGTGCTCGAGCGGCCGATCTCGGTTTCGCCGGTCAACGAGGCGGCCGCACTCGGCGCCGCCATGCTGGCGGCTGCCGCGGTCGGCTGGTTTGCGTCGTCGGAAGCCGCCGCGGAGGCAATGGCTGCCGCTCCCACCAGGCATGTCGATCCGGTCGACGGGTTGGTCTCCGGCTATCGCGCGCGCAAGGCGATCTACCGTGACCTTTATCAGGCGACGCGCGACATCCACGTGCGGTTGAGTGCTCTCAACGCGACTAGCGGTTGAGCAGCCCCTTTGCCGCATCCTCGTCGGTGATCAGAACCGATACCTTGGTGTTGGCGAGTGCCGCCCGCATGATGGCAATCTTTTCCTGCCCTCCCGAAACCAGGATGATGGCCGGGATGTCCGACAGATCCTGCAGCGGATAGGCGCAGACGCGGCGGTTGACCTCGTGGTCGACCGGGCGGCCCTCGGCGTCGATGAAATGACACAGAATATCGCCGACGGCGCCGGCGGCCTGCAGCTCCTCGAGTTCGCTGGGCTTGATGAAGCCGTAATTGGCGATCGGGCTGTCGTTGGAAAACGAACCGACGCTGAGCACGGCGATGTTTGCCCGGCGCGCACGGAAAACAACATCCTGAACGCTACGCTGGCTCATGAAAGCGTCGCGCTGCTCCGGCCTGTCGGCATAGACCGGTACCGGCAGCAGGAAACACTCCGCACCGATCTTTTCGGCGAAATCCCACGCGCTTTCTGTCGGGTTGAGCGGCTGTGCATGGGTGAGGCCGCCAAGCATGGAAACCACTGTCGTCCTGGCGATCGGTCGCCGCGGCAATTCATTGATGGCGAATTTCAGCGTCCTCCCCCAGCCCAGCGCAATGACATCGCCAGCATTCACGTGGTCGGCCAGATAGGCAGCGGCCGCATGACCGATCATCAGCGGCGCGTTGCTTCGGTCGGCGGCCGACGGTACCACAACAGCCTGGCTGAGCCCGAAGCGCTGCTTGAGACTTTCCTCCAAAATCACGCATTCGACGACGCTGTCGCGGATACGGAACTGGACGACACCTTCTTCGCGGGCGGCGGAGAGAATGCGATGCACCTTGATGCGGCCGACGCCGAGGATTTCGGAAATCCGCTCCTGCGTCAGGCCCTCGACATAATAGTGCCAAGCGGCGCGGGCCTTGAGTTCGGCGTCGGGGAAGCGCGAGGCTCTTTCGTTCTCTATGATCGTCATCTGTTTGCCTTGCCGCAGCCGCCGGCTCTGCTCATGATATTCCAATCCGGCGACTTCGAAATGCCCAAGATTTCCGAGACCTTGCGTAAGGCAAACCGGCGGACAGCGCAAACCGTCGTCGAATGAAGCGGCAGGCCTTGACAATTTTCCGACGAACAGTTTAGCTGAACAAAATTGCATGTTAAAGATAAATTGTTCACGGGGAGGGGCCGGGTGAACAACGTGGCCCGGTGATGCACCGCCGGATTGCTGTGGAGGAGACGAAGTGGCTGTGAGCAACGACGCAAGCGAGTTGAAGGCAGGCTCTGGCGCACAGGTTACCGCGGGCGCAAGGTTTTCGGCTGTCTTTGCCGGAACCATGGGCCCGCTGATCGGGCTGGTCCTGCTCTGCCTAGCGCTCTCGCTGACCACCGACACCTTCCTGACTGTCCGCAACATCCTCAACGTGCTCGACCAGGTCACCGTGCTCGGCATCATGGCGATCGGCATGACGCTGGTCATCCTGATCGGCGGCATCGACCTGTCCGTCGGCTCCGTGCTGGCGCTGGCTTCCATGGTGATGGGCTTCGTCGCCCACTCGGACTATCTCAATTTGGGCCTGCCGGCGGGCATCGCCGCAGCCCTCGTCGTCGCCGGTCTTTGCGGGCTGGTTTCGGGCCTGCTGGTGACGGTCACCAAGCTGCCGCCCTTCATCGCCACGTTGGCCATGATGTCGGTAGCGCGCGGTCTCGCCAATATGATCACCGACGGCTCACAGATCGTCGGCTTTCCCGACTGGTTCACCAGCCTGTCGATCATCCGCCATTTCGGCTTCCTGTCGGTCACCGTCGGGCTGATGATCGTGCTTGCCGTCATTTTCGCGATCTTCCTGAATTATCGCGCCACCGGCCGTAGCCTCTACGCAATCGGCGGCAGCGCCGAAGTCGCCCGGCTGTCCGGCATACCGGTCAAGTCGCTGACCAACTGGGTCTACGCGATCTGCGGCGTGCTGGCCGGTCTCGCCGGCATCGTGCTTGCCGCCCGGCTCGATTCCGTCCAGCCGAGCTCCGGCCTCGGCTACGAACTCGACACCATCGCGGCGGTGGTGATCGGCGGCGCCAGCCTGTCGGGCGGCGTCGGCTCGATCGGCGGCACCGCCATCGGCGTCCTCATCATCGGCGTGCTGCGCAATGGGTTGAACCTGCTCGGTGTCTCGCCCTTCATCCAGCAAGTGGTTATCGGCGTGGTGATCGCGCTGGCGGTGGCCACCGACACCTGGCGGCGCAGAGCTCAATGAAGATTTGGGCGATGAAAACTGGGGCGCAATGAAATTCGCTTGGGACATCCGGGCGAAAACGGATCGGTGATCCGAAACTGGGAGTTGTTCGGGCGCCGCGATGCGCGGGCAGGACAGATTGAACATCAACGGAGGAATAACATGCTGACCAAACGTTCATTGCTGCTTGCCGCCGCAGCCGTCATCCCGCTGCTCGGCCTGTCCGACATGGCCTCGGCCAAGGAAGCCAAGAAGCTCGGCCTCGCCGTCGCCAATTTGCAGGCCGACTTCTTCAACCAGATCAAGCAGTCCGTCGAAGCCTACGGCAAGGAAAAAGGCATCGAGGTCGTCACCGTCGACGCCAAGGGCGATTCGGCGACGCAGGTCAGCCAGGTGCAGGATCTGATCACGCAGAACATCGACGCGCTGATCTATATCCCGGCCGGCGCCACTGCCGCCACCGTGCCGACCAAGACGGCCAAGGCTGCCGGCATCCCGGTCATCAATGTCGACCGCAACGCCGACGGCGCGCCCGGCGACACCTTCATCGCCACCAACAGTGTGGCGTCTGCCAAGGCGGTTTGCGACTACATCGCCAAGCAGGCCGGCGGCAAGGGCGAGCTGATCATCATCCACGGCCAGAAGGGTACGACGCCCGAGGTCGATCGCTCGAAGGGCTGCGGCGAAGCGCTGACCGCCTATCCCGACATCAAGGTCGTCGGCGAACTGTGGAGCGAAGGCTGGCACCAGGACGAAGGCTTCAAGCTGACGCAGGATTTGTTGCAGTCGCATCCCGACGTATCGATCGTCATCGGCCAGGCCGACGCGCTGGCGCTCGGTGCGGCGCAGGCGGTCAAGGTCGCCAATCCCGGCCATAAGGTCTGGGTTGCCGGCTTTGACGGCGACGTGGCGGCGCTCAAGGCGCTGAAGGACGGTGTCTTCGACGTAACGGCGACGCAGCAGACGCAAGGCATGGGCCGGCTTGCCGTCGATGCGGCGATCAAGCTGGTGGCCGGCGAGACCATTCCGGCCGAACAGCTGCAGGATGCGACGTTGACCACCAAGGACAATGTCGAGCAGTTCATCGCCAAGCATCCTTGATTTAGACCAGTCCGGCAGTCGACGAGCGCAACGATGTCCACGGATCCTCGCCATACGCACAGCCCCAATCTGGGGCTAGTCGTCAGCGGCCTCTGCAAGAGCTACGGACCGGTGCAGGTCCTGGCCGATGCGAGCTTCGAGGTGCGGCCGGGCGAGGTCGTGGCGCTGCTTGGCGAAAACGGCGCCGGCAAGTCGACCGTCTCGAACATCATCGCCGGGTCAACCAAGCCCGATGCCGGCACCATCACCTGGCGGGGGAACCCTTATTCCCCCGCCAATCCCGCCGCGGCGATCGACGCCGGCATCGGCATGATCCACCAGGAGCTGAAGCTGCTGCCCGATCTGTCGGTCGCCGAAAACGTCTATGTCGGCCGTCTGCCGATGCGCGGCGGCCGCATCGACCGCGCGGCTATGAACGCACGGGCATCGGCCCAGCTGAAGCGCCTCGGCCTCGATGTTTCGCCCGAGCGCAAGGTGCGCACACTGAGGATCGCCGCCCAGCAGCAGGTCGAGATCGCCAAGGCGCTGACGCTCAATGCCGAGCTGCTGATCTTCGACGAACCGACGGCCGCACTTGGTGGCGAAGAAACGGAACTCCTGTTCCAGCAGATCCGCAAGCTCAAGGCCGAAGGCATGTCCTTCATCTATATCAGCCACCGGCTGGACGAGATCGCCCAAATCGCCGACCGCGTGGTGGTGATGCGCGACGGCCGCATCGTCGCGCGGCACGAGCGCGCCGACATTCCGGTGCGTACCGTGGTCGAGCAGATGGTCGGCCGCAGCGTCGAGCGGATGTTCCCGACTTTGTCGGCGCCCGGCAACGACATGCTGCTCGAGGTCGAGAACCTGTCCTCGCCGGAACGCAGCTTCCAAAATGTCAACTTTTCGGTGCGGGCCGGCGAAATCCTCGGCATTGCCGGGCTGATCGGCGCCGGCCGCACGGAGCTGGTGCGGGCGATCGCCGGTGCCGATCCGATCTCATCCGGCTCGGTGCGCGTCGCCGGCAAACCAGTGCATCTCAACGGCCCGGCGGCGGCGATCAAGGCCGGCGTCGTTCTGGTGCCGGAAGACCGCAAGGCACAAGGCGTGGTGCTCGACCAGACGATCGGCGAGAATCTGGCGATCGGCAATTTCGACCATGTCGCGCCGAATGGCTGGGTGTTTCCGAAGGTAGTGCAGAAATTCGCCGAGGCCGGTATTCGCCGGCTCGGCGTCAAGGGCCGGCCGAACCAGGCGGTCAGCAAGCTGTCCGGCGGCAACCAGCAGAAGGTGATCATCGCCAAATGGGTGTCGCGCCCGCCCAAGGTGTTCATCTTGGACGAGCCGACGCGCGGCATCGATGTCGGCGCCCGCGCCGCGATCTACGATGTCGTCGCCGACCTTGCGCGTTCCGGCATGGCGGTGGTGGTGGTGAGCTCCGACCTCGAGGAAGTGCTCGGCCTGTCGCATCGCGTCCTGGTGCTGAGCCGCGGCCGTCAGCGCGGCATTCTCGATCGCAACGAAGCGAGCAATATCGCCGTGATGGAACTCGCCACGAGCTAGGACGCCGATCGAAACAAAGCGCAGCAGGTGGTATCCTCCCAAGCACCGGACCGCGCGGGGGCGTCAGCAACAGAGTTGGCGCCCCTTCCATTCAGGAGGACGGCGGTTGGAGCAGAGGGACCGACGATGAAACTATTCGATCTTCAAGGCGACGTCGCACTGGTGACAGGCGCCGGCAGCGGCATCGGGCAAGCGATCGCCATCGGGCTGGCCGAGGCCGGCGCCGATATCGCCTGTTTCGGCCATGCCTCCAAAGGCGGGTTGGATGAGACCGCGCACCGGATCACAGCACTCGGCCGCAAGGCGCTGGTGCTGACCGGCACGGTGACTTCAGAGGCCGATCTCGCGGCGGCGATCGAGCGCACGGAGGCAGAACTCGGCGCGCTGACCGTCGCCGTCAACAATGCCGGCGTTGCCGCCGCCGAACCGGCC
Organism: Mesorhizobium sp. M0571; assembly: GCF_040320985.1. Lineage (NCBI taxonomy): Bacteria > Pseudomonadati > Pseudomonadota > Alphaproteobacteria > Hyphomicrobiales > Phyllobacteriaceae > Mesorhizobium > Mesorhizobium sp. M0571. The sequence continues at coordinate 303,214 of NZ_JAMYQT010000004.1, read as the reverse complement.
GAGACGCTGTCGCTGGAGAAATGGCAGAAGCTCTATGACGTCAATGTCAGCGGCGTGTTCCTGTCCTGCCAGGCCGAGGCACGCGCAATGCTGGCGCGACGCAAAGGCTCGATCATCAACATCGCCTCGATGTCGGGCTCGATCGTCAACCGCGGCCTGACCCAGGCGCATTACAATTCGTCGAAGGCCGCCGTCATCCACATGTCGAAGAGCCTCGCCATGGAATGGGCCGATCGCGGCCTGCGCGTCAATGTGGTCAGCCCCGGCTACACGCTGACGCCGATGAACAAGCGGCCGGAGGTTGCCGACCAGGTCAGGGTCTTTGAGCGCGACACGCCGATGGGCCGCATGGCGGCGCCGGAAGAAATGGTCGGCCCGACCGTGTTCCTGGCCAGCCGCGCCTCGAGTTTCGTCACCGGCATCGACCTGATCGTCGATGGCGGCTTCGTCTGCTGGTAGGAGAGAAAATGCAGAAGCGATTCCAGGGGAAGACGGCGGTCATCACCGGTGCCAGCGGCGGTATCGGCGCGGCAATGGCCAGGCGCTTCGCGGCCGAGGGTGCTGCCGTGGTCGTCAGCGCCATCGACGCGCGGGTCGAGGAGGTCGCCGCCGATCTCAAGGCTGCGGGCGCTAAGGTCGCATCGCTGCGCATGGACGTGACCAGGAAAGACGAAGTCGTTGCCCTCTATGACCTAGCCGAGCAAGAGTTCGGCCGCGTCGACATCTCCGTGCAGAATGCCGGTGTCATCACCATCGCCAGGATCGAGGCGATGACCGAGGCCGAATGGGACAAGGTGATGGCGGTCAACACCAAGGGCGTGTTCCTGTGCTGCCAGGAGGCGATCGCGCGCATCCGCAAGCATGGCGATGGCGGCCGGCTGATCAACACGGCATCCGGTCAGGCACGGCAAGGCTTTATCTACACGCCGCATTACGCGGCCTCGAAATTCGGTGTCGTCGGCATCACCCAGAGCCTCGCCAAGGAAGTGGCGAAGGAGAAGATCACCGTCAACGCGATCTGCCCCGGCATCATCGACACCGACATGTGGGCTTACAACGACGCCGCGTGGGGCAAGCTGATGGGCGATTACAAGCCCGGCGAACTGATGGCCGAATGGGTGAAGAACATCCCGATGGGCCGCGCCGGCAGCGGCGAGGACGTCTCTGGCCTGGTCAGTTTTCTTGCCAGCGACGATGCCGCGTACATCACGGGGCAGACCATCAATGTCGATGGCGGCCTGATTATGTCGTGAGAAACGACGCAGGCCAACGTGCCATCGGCTGGAATCTGAAAGCCCCTTCGCTGCATTCAGGCTGGTCGGCCGGCCCGTGCCAATCCATGCTCCACGAGCCGGTCGATGATTTCGGAATAGCTGACGCCGCTTGCCGCCATTGCCTTGGAATACATGCTGATATCGGTGAAGCCGGGGATGGTGTTGATTTCATTGACCAAGAATTGCATGTCCGGTGTCAGGAAAAAGTCGACGCGCGCCATCCCGTCACAGCCGAGGGCTCTGAAAGCCCTTGCGGCCACGTCCCGCATGCCTGCCTCAATCTCCGGCGGCAGCTCGGCCGGCACTTTTAGCGCCGCGCCATTCTCGTCGATATATTTGGCATCGTAGCTGTAGAAGCCGTGGCTTTCCGCCGGCACGATCTCGCCTGGCCGCGAGACGAACAGGTTGCCCGCCGGGTCCTCCAGCACGCTATATTCGATCTCGCGCCCACGAACGAATTCCTCTGCCAACAGCTTGCAATCGTGCCGGAAGGCTTCAGCAAGCGCTCCGTCGAATTCCTGGCTGGCATTGACCTTTCTGACGCCGACAGACGAACCCTGACGCGCCGGTTTGATGAAGAACGGCAGGCCGAGCTCGCCTTCCAGTGTGGCGAGGGCGGGCGCCGAACCTTCATGAATCGTCACTGAGCGCGCGATTGGCAGCCCCGCCGCTTTCAGGAGCCGTTTGGCGATATCTTTGTCCAGTGCGGTTGCTGAACCCAGGATGCCGCAGCCGGCGAGCGGCACCCGAGCTACGTCGACCACTCCCTGTACCGAGCCGTCTTCACCATGGGGGCCGTGCAGGACAGGAAACAGGATGTCGATCTTTGGCAGATCATAGGGCGCGCCATCGGCCGGGATCGCCATCATCCGTCCGCGCCCACCCGGAACCAGGCAAACTTCCGTGCCGACCGTAGGTTTCGCCAGCGTACCATCCTCGAAGCTGCTCAGCAGCCATTGCCCTTCCCGCGTGACGAAGACTGGGACGGCATCGTATTTGGCGGGCAGCAGCGCACGCATGACATTGGTTGCTGAAAGCACCGAAACGTCATGCTCGGCGGAACGTCCGCCAAAGAGCACGGCAATACGCAGTCTGTTCAAGGAAGAGGTCATGAAAGCCTCGGAGACGATCTGGTGTTGAAAGGGTCAGAAGCCGACGGCAATACCGCGGTTGGCAAAGAAACGATCGAAGACGGCAAGTGGCAGCGTCACGTCGGCCTGGCTCGCCTGGTCGTGGCCGGAGGGATTGTGGAAGCGGGCCGTCTCTGGAGAGGCTGCCGTCACCAGCACCAGATGACCGCCCTTCGATGGCGGCTCGCGCTCCGGCCAGCGGATTGCGTGATGCACCGAAGCGATGAAAAACTGCCGCTTCGAAAGAAGTTCGGGAATGGCGGCCGTATCGACGTTCGTCATTGTCTCCGCACTTAGCCCGAAACGTTCGGCCACGAACTTGACGAAAGGCGCATAGATCAACCCCTTGATCGAGGCGTCGATCTCGTTGACGACATAGCCGCCATAGGCGGCGCAGGCGCGGGCAAGTTCGAGTGTCGGATGGATTTCATCGCGTGCAGCAAGGATCATCTTCAGGCAGGCCATGCCGCACACGTGCGCTGCCCAGCGTACGTATTCCTCGATCGTCTCGGCGCCCGAATGCCGCCACAGCGGATCGCGCACCAGCGCCGAAGGTCCCTCGGCAATCACCGGCAGCGTCATCTCCGGTGTTTCCCATTGGCTGAAGTAAGGCTCTTTGGTCTGCTGCATTGTATCGATGTCCTGTCCTCGTGGCCCGTGTATGGGATGACCGGCAACCTTGGCTTTTTTCGAACCGATTTATGGTCCATGTAAAAACGACGGCCGTGAAATTGGCACCGGCGTTATTCGTTGCGCGACATGAACGTTGGTATATATAATTTCATCCCATGAAAGTGGCTCTGGCGAGTTGCCGAGCCGACAGCTGAGATCATGGGACGCTGATGGTTTGCATCTCAAGACCGGCGATCGATCCGTGGATCACAGCTGCGGCAGCAATCCTTCGGCAGTCATGACGCGGCCGGTCCCGCGCCACATCTTCACCAATTTTGGCACCACCCCCGTTTTGCGCCGGCATCCGCTTCGGCAGCATTGTGGCGCCGACGGTCTTGCGCAACGACCAGCTTTTCCAACACAATCAAAAAAGACGCAAGAAGGGAACGAACGATAACTTCACTAGAGCTTGACAGGAGAACAAGCATGTCACTTCGGAACATGATTTCGAATTTCTCAATGGGAGCCTTGATACTTACCGCGGCAAGCGCGCTGACCCCTCCGGCCCAGGCGGCGGCGCCGGAATCCAACGACCCGATCAAGATCGCGCTGTTCGACTGGACCAGCGTCAATCTGAACGCCAAGATCCTCGGCGGCATTCTCGAAAAGCTCGGCTACACCGTCGAATATCCGACCGCCGACTATCTCTCCAGCCTGACCACCGGTCTCACCAATGGCGACATCGATGTGGGCATGGAGTTCTGGGACACGACGGCCGGCGAGGCTATGAAGGCCTCGGATGCAACCGGGCAGACCGAACGCCTCGGCAAGCTCGGGCCCAAGGCCAAGGAAGAATGGTGGTTTCCCGAGTATATGAAGGAGAAATGCCCCGGCCTGCCTAACTGGGAAGCGCTGAAAGACCCGAAATGTGCCGAGGCCTTCTCCACCGCCGAAACCGCGCCGAAGGGGCGCTATCTCGGCGGCCCCGTGACATGGGAAGGTTTTGACGACGAACGCGTCGAGTCGCTGAAACTGCCCTTCACCGTCATCCATGCCGGCACCGATGCGGCGATGTTCGCCGAGCTGGAATCGGCCTATCAGCGCAAGGCGCCGATCATGCTGTGGATCTATTCGCCGCATTGGGCGCCGGCCAAATACAAGGGCGAATGGGTCGAATTCCCCGATTATACGACAGAATGCTACAACGACCCGAAATGGGGTGTGAACCCCGATGCGAAATATGACTGCGGCAAACCGCATGGCGAGATCTGGAAATATTCCTGGGCCGGCATGAAGGACAAATGGCCGGTCGCCTACAAGGTCGCGAAGAACTACACCGTCGATACCGACGAGCTCAACAAGATGAGCGGCGAGATCGATCTCGAAGGCAAGACGCCGGAAGACGTCGCCGCCGCCTGGATCGCCGCCCACGAAGCCGACTGGAAAGCCTGGGCTGAGTGACCGTCTGACTGGAAATGCGACGACCCGGCCATTCATGGCCGGGTCTCGATCCCTTATTCCAGAAGGACGATTGCATGAGCGATACGATTGAACGGGCGGCGAAAGCAGCGGGCAAGGATGCCCGCCCGATAAAGCTTGCCTGCCGCAACGTCTGGAAGCTGTTCGGCGCGGACGCGGCCAATTTCATTCGCCAGCGCGACGGCAAAGCCAGCATGGCGGACATCGCTGCGGCCGGGCTGGTTGGTGCGGTGCGCGCCGTCGATCTCGAAATCCGCCAAGGCGAGATCTTCATCATCATGGGACTTTCGGGGTCAGGCAAGTCGACGCTGGTGCGCTGCATGTCGCGGCTGATCGAGCCGACCCATGGCAAGGTCGAATTCGAGGGCAAGGATCTGCTCAAGATTTCGGATGCCGCGCTGATCGAGCTGCGACGCCATCGCATGGGCATGGTGTTCCAGAATTTTGCCTTGCTGCCGCATCTGAACGTGCTGGAGAACATTGCCTTTCCCTTGGGCATCCAGGGGCAGGACCGGCCGACGCGCGAGAAGCGGGCCCGCGAAGTCATCGAACTGGTCGGCCTGCGCGGCCGCGAGCATTTCTATCCGCGCGAGCTTTCCGGCGGCCAGCAGCAGCGTGTCGGCATCGCCCGCAGCCTCGCCACCAAGCCGGAAATCTGGTTCCTCGACGAGCCGTTCTCGGCGCTCGATCCGCTGATCCGCCGCGAGATGCAGGACGAGCTGATGCGGCTGCAGACCATGCTGCACAAGACCATCGTTTTCATCACCCATGATTTCGACGAGGCCATCCGGCTGGCCGATCGTATCGCCATCATGAAGGACGGCGAGGTCATCCAGATCGGCACGCCGGAAGAGCTGGTGGTTAACCCGGCGACCGACTATGTCGCCGAATTCACCCGCGACGTCGACCGCGCCAAGGTGATCTCGGCCAAAAGCCTGATGCGCGCCTGCGACGGCGCTGAGCATGGCGGCACGGTCGCGCCGGATGCCAAGATCGCCAGTTTCTCGGCAAGCATCGTTTCGGCCGGAAAGCCATTCGCGGTGGTCAACGGCACCGGCAAGCCGATCGGCGAGGTCACGCCGCAAGCGGTGATCGATCTTCTTGCCGGCATAGAGCGCCCGGGAGCCGGCGCATGACGGTCACGGCAAGCGCCAGCGCAGCGAGGCCCCGGCAGGTTCAGACCTGGCTGGCGATCTGGGGCTGCGCGCTTGCCGCCGTGCTTGTCGTGTTCCTGCTGCAGGAAAGCCTGCCGTGGGCGGTCAATTACCCGGCCGATGCGGTCGTTCCCGTCGCCGACTGGGTCAGTGCGCTGATGACCTGGGTGAAATCGAACTTCTCTTGGCTGACGCGCTCGATCACTGCGGTGCTTGGCGTGCCGCTCGATTTCGCGCTCAATCTTCTGGCCAAGAATTTCAAGATCGGCCATGGCGCGGATATGATCGTCTTGCCGCGCTTATCCTGGATCGGCGTCTGCGCTGCCGCCTACCTTGCCGGGCGCGCCGCCGGCGGCTGGAAGCTGGGTGCGCTGGTCGGCGGCTGCTTTGTCTACATCGCGCTGTTCGGGCAGTGGACCAGCGCCATGCTGACGCTGGGCTTGATCTCGATCGCCGTGCCGTTCTGCATCGTCACCGGCCTGTTCGCCGGCATCTGGGCATGGCGCAAGCCTTGGGCCGAGAGGTTATTGATCTCCCCTGCCCTCGATTTGATGCAGACGATCCCAACCTTCGCCTATCTCATCCCGATGCTGCTCCTGTTCGGCAACAGCCCGGTTTCGGCGATGATCGCGACGGCAATTTTCGCGACGCCGCCAATGGTGCGGGCGACGATGCTGGGATTGTCGCGGGTGCCGTCGGAGATCGACGATTTCAGCGAGATGGCCGGCTGCACGGCGCGGCAGAAACTGTGGCGCGTGCTGTTGCCGTCGGCGCGGCCGACGCTGATGGTCGGCGTCAACCAGGTGATCATGCTGGCGCTCAACATGGTGATCATCGCGTCGATGATCGGTGCCGGCGGCCTCGGCTACGACGTGCTGCTGGCGCTACGCGCGCTCAAGGTCGGCGAGGCGATGGAGGCCGGCCTCGCCATCGTCGCGCTGGCCATTGCGCTCGACCGGCTGAGCCAGGCGATCGCCCACAGTCACGCCAAAGGCCATGTCTATCAGGACGTGAGCCCGAGCTTCTGGCGTCGCTATCCCAATCTGACACTGGCCATCGTCATCGTTGCGGCCACGACGCTGCTTGGCCTGTTCGTGCCGGCCTTCGCGGCAGTGCCGAAGGTGATCACCTTCACCACCGCGCCTGTGTGGAAGGCGGCGGTGAACTGGATCACCATCAACTTCTTCGACACGATCGAAGCCTTCCGCGTGGCGCTTATCCTCAATGTACTGAACCCGGTGCGCGCCTTCTGCGAGGGCTTTCCGTGGCTGGGCGCGGTGTTCCTGCTCGGCCTTGCCGGATACCAGCTCGGCGGCCTGCGCCTGGCCGCCCTGGTCGCGGCATTGACCGGGTTCTGCGCCGTCACCGGCCTGTGGGAAAAGACCATGGCGACGGTCTATCTCTGCGGCATCTCGGCCTTCATCGCTTGCCTGATCGGCATCCCGATCGGGCTGATGGCATCGCGCAGCGACCGCTTCGAAAAGATCGTCACGCCGGTCATCGACACGCTGCAGGTGCTGCCGTCGTTCTGCTTCATCATCCCTGTGGTGATGCTGTTTCGGGTCGGCGACGTCACCGCGATGATCGCCACCGTCGCCTTTGCCGTGGTCCCGGCCATCCGCTACACCAATCACGGCATCAGGCAGGTGCCGCCGGCGCTGATCGAGGCGGCGAAAGTGTCCGGCTGCACCAAGCGCCAGACGTTCTTTCGCGTGCAACTGCCGCTGGCGTTGCCGGAGATCATGCTGGGCGTCAACCAGACCATCCTGATGGCGCTGGCGATGATCATCATCTGCGCCATGGTCGGCACCCGCGATCTCGGCCAGGAGGTGTTCATCGCGCTGTCCAAGGCCGATTCCGGCCGCGGCATCGTCGCCGGCCTGGCCATTGCCTTCATCGGCATCGTCGCCGACCGGCTGTTCAACGCCTGGACGGCGAAGGCAAGAGCGAGGCTGGGCTAGCCAAAATCAAAACTCAATCAGCTGGCTGTCGCCAAGGGCGCGGCGGTGATGAGCTACCGACCCCCTTATGCCCAGAGACATAGCCCTTTGTGATTATTGCTCGCTCTTGCCTAACAGCATTAGGGCTGTGATGGGTGGGGTAGGCTCAGCAGGAGGGTACAATGTCTAAACGCGTTCCTTTTACTCCCGGCGATCTGGTGGATCGTCAATGGGGTACCGATGACATCCTCACTAGCGACCTGGCTACAGCTATCTTAATCGGCGACGCTGGCGGCAGCATGTTCGATTTTTCTAAGGGCGGCAACGACACCTTCACGGCGCTGCCAATCTCCACAACCACTACTGCCTACGGTGATGCTGGCGACGATATGTCGGACCACAGCAAGGGCGGCAACGACACTTTCACGGGCGCCTCGCTAGGCACCTACATTTTCTACGGTGACGCTGGCGGCAACATGTTCGGTCACGCCCAGGGCGGCGACGACAGTTTTAGGGCCGAGGGCGACTCCTTCAACACTTTTTACGGCGACGCCGGCGGCGACATGTCGGACCACAGCAAGGGCGGCAACGATACCTTCAGCAGTGAAGTGGGTAGACGGGTAGACAACACTTTCTACGGTGACGCCGGCGGCAACATGTTCGGCTATGCCCAGGGCGGTGACGACGCTTTCGTGACCAGCACTGTACAAGGAGCTGACCACACCTTCTACGGTGATGCGGGCGGCGAAATGTCGGATCACAGCAAGGGGGGCAACGACACCTTCCAGGGCTCCAAAGAGGCCAACAATATTTTCTTCGGTGACGCCGGCAGCAACTTGTCAGGCAATGCGCAGGGCGGCGACGACAGTTTCACGACCAGGACCGACTCCTTCAACACTTTCTACGGCGATGCCGGCGGCGATATGTCGGACTACAGCAAGGGTGGCAACGATACCTTCACGGGTAGCTTCTTTTCCACCAACACTTTCTTCGGCGACGCCGGCGGCAACATGTCTGACCATGCTCAGGGCGGCGACGACCATTACACAGATACGGGTGGGGAGATCGGGAGCAAAACTCTTTATGGCGATGCGGGCGGCGATCTTTCCGGTTTTGCCGCGGGCGGCAACGACAACGTCACGAGCGCGGGTGGCTCGGAGATAACTTTCTACGGCGACGCGGGCGGCAGTATGTCCGACCATGCGCTTGGGGGCGATGACGTGGCCGTGCTGCAAGGCACCCATAATTTGGGGTATGGCGACGCTGTCACGATGCTCGGCAGCGCTGTGGGCGGCAATGACACCCTGACCGGCGGGGACAAAAGCGCCTTTCCTGATGTTCTAAACGAGTTATACGGCGACGCGCGCGCTATGTCCGGTTCCGCCCAGGGCGGCAACGACATTCTTACCGGGGGCCAGAACAGCGAAAGCGGCCAGCTCCGTAACTTCCTGTGCGGCGACGCTTTACAAATGTCCGGTTCGGCCAAGGGCGGAAACGATACCCTGTACGCTGGGAGCGCGGCACCCGGTTGCACAGTCATCAATGACATGTGGGGTGACGGGCAACTGAGCGAGTTCGCTCAGGGCGGCAGAGACCAATTCATATTCAAGGACGATGGTTCCATGACGGTCGGAACCCAAAACACCATCTACGATTTCAGCCAGACCCAAGGCGACACTATCGTGTTTAGTGGCGTGGAGGGCGTGCAATCGTTCGATGATCTCACCATTGCGCAAAGTGGAACCAGTACCATCATTACGGCAGGAGTCGATCAAGTTACTCTCGCAAACTTTACGAACACGCTGACAACGAGTGACTTTTTGTTCGTCTGAGAGCGAAACTCTTATCCTATTCGAAGAGGCGGAATGCGGTGAGAGTTCGTTGAGGATCGTCGCACGGCCGGTCGTCCAATTCTGCTCGGCCGGCCGTTCGACAATCCAAGCCGCAGGGATGGATCAAGCGGCCAGGAATCTCTCGGTCAATCGAGCCCAGAGCGCTGCGCCGACGGTCAAATTGCCGTCGTTGAAATCGTATTTCGAGCTGTGCAGGATGGCTGAATCCTCGCCGTTGCCGAGGCGGAGGAAGCAACCGGGTTTGTGCTCGAGGAAATAGGAAAAGTCCTCACTGCCGGGGATCAACGGGCAGACGGATACCTTGTCCTGACCAACGAGTTCGACAGCGACGTCTGTCGCGAAGGACGTCTCGCCCTCGGAATTGATCACCACCGGGTAGCCGCGCTCGTAGTCGATCTCGGCGGTTGCGCCATGCGCTTGCGCCACAAGTGCCACGATGCTGCGAATGCGCTGCTCGAGCCTGTCGCGAATCTCGGCCGAGAAGGAGCGGACGCTCAGCGTGATCTCGGCATGTTCCGGGATGACGTTGGAGGCCGTGCCGCCGTGAATAGTGCCGACGGTAACGACCGCCGTCTCGATCGGGTTGACGTTGCGCGACACCACCGTCTGCAGGGTCATGATGATGTTGGCGGCAGCGACGATCGGGTCGACCGTCAGGTGCGGACGCGAGGCGTGGCCGCCACGCCCGGTGATCTTGATGGTGACCGTATCGCTCGCCGCCATCAGCGGCCCGGCGCGCATCAGGAACGAACCTGCCGGCGCGCCCGGATGGTTGTGCAGCCCGAATATCGCATCGCAGGGAAAGCGCTCGAACAGGCCGTCGGCGATCATCGCCTGCGCCCCGCTTCCCTTGCCGGCTTCCTCGGCCGGCTGGAAGATGAGGTTCACCGTACCATTGAAATGCCGTGTGCGCGCCAGGTATTCGGCGGCGCCCAACAGCATCGTGGTGTGGCCGTCATGGCCGCAGGCGTGCATCTTGCCGCTGGCTTGGCTGGCGTAGGGAAGATTGGTCGCTTCGGTGATCGGCAAGGCGTCCATGTCGGCGCGGATGGCAATGCTGCGGCCGGCACCCTGGCGCAAGCGGCCGACGACCCCGAGCCCGCCGACATTGCGCGTCACCTCATAGCCCCAGCTTTCGAGCCGTTCCGCCACGAACGCAGCCGTTTCGTGCTCCTGGAAGGAAAGTTCGGGATGTGCGTGCAGGTGCTGGCGAGCCGCCGCAAGCTCGGCGGCCTTGTCGTTGAAGTCGGAAATGCTGGCGAACTGGTTGGAGGTCTTTGGCATGGGAGGTCCTTTGCCGGCCGAGCAGGTAATCGCGCCGGCTTTGCTTTAGATGAAACGGCTCAAGAAAGCCCGCGTGCGCGGGTGCTTGGGTTTGGTGAGAACCTCGTCCGGAGGCCCGGCCTCGATCACATTGCCGTCGTCCATGAACACAACCCGATCCGCCGCCTCGCGGGCAAAGCCGATCTCATGCGTGACCACGATCATGGTCAAGCCCTGCTTGGCGAGATCGCGCATGGTGGCGAGCACCTCGCCGACCAGCTCTGGATCGAGCGCCGATGTCGGCTCATCGAAGAGCATCAATTTCGGGCGGATGGCGAGCGCACGGGCAATGGCGACGCGCTGTTGCTGGCCGCCTGAAAGCTGGCGCGGATAGGCATCGATCTTGTCGGCGAGACCGACACGGGTCAGCAGTTCGCGGCCGTAGCCGACCGCCTCCTTGCGGCTCTGCCGGTGGACGCCGACCGGAGCCTCGATGACGTTCTGCAGGGTCGTCATGTGCGGATAGAGGTTGAACTGCTGGAACACCATGCCGATCTTGCGCCGCTGCGCGGCGATCGCCCGGTCGGAGAGCTTGTCGAGGCGGCCGTTGTGCAGCCGGTAGCCGATCTGCTCGCCGTCCACCTCGATCGAACCCTGATCGATCGCCTCCAGATGATTGATGCACCGCAGCAAGGTCGATTTGCCGGAGCCGGACGGCCCGAGAATTACCACCACCTCGCCAGGCGCGACGTCCAGATCGATGCCCTTCAGCACCTCGAGCGGGCCGAACGCCTTGTGAACGTTGCGAGCCCGAACCAGGGGCGTGTCATGCGCGCTCATTGGCGGCCTCCAGGGTGGCGGTCGCTGTCTTCTCGCGGGCGCCGCGGTCGCCGCGGCTGTAGTGGCGCTCGATCGCGCCCTGCGCGACATTGAGAACCGAAGTGATCAGCAGGTACCACAGCACCGCCACCATCAGCAGCGGGATGATTTCGAAGGTGCGGTTGTAGATCGACTGAACCGAATAAAGCAGGTCAGCCATGGCGATAACGCTGACCAGCGACGTCGCCTTGATCATGCTGATCAGCTGATTGCCGGTCGGCGGCACGATCGACCGCATCGCCTGTGGGATGATGATGCGCCGTAAAGCCCTGGCGCGAGTCATGCCGAAGGTTTCAGCCGTTTCGGCCTGTCCCTTGTCCACCGAGAGCAGTCCGCCGCGGATGATCTCAGCCATATAGGCGGCCTCGTTCAGCGCCAGACCAAGGACAGCGGCCGTCAAAGGCGTGATCAGGTCGTTGGTGTTCCAACTCGCGAAACCGACGGAAATGCGCGGAAAGAGCGTCGAAAGGTTGTACCACAAGATGAGCTGCACCAGCAGCGGTGTTCCCCGGAAGAACCAGATGAACAGTCCGGAGAGAAAGGATGCCAGCCTGTCCTTCGACATGCGCGCGATGGCGAGCAGCAGGCCGAGCACGATGCCGAGGATCATCGCCACGACCGTCAGGCCGAGCGTCACCGAAAGCCCCTGCATGACCGTGGGATCGAAGAAATACTGGGCGACCACCGGCCAACCGAAATTCGGATTGACCGCAACGATATAGGCGAAGCCGGCCGCTACCGCGACGGTGAATGCCCAGAGCGCCAGCCGGACAAGCGGAAACGGCCGGTGGGCTCGTTTGACGTCGCGGAGCGCGTCGTCGGGACGTTGCGGCACCCCGGCCGCGTAAGCAGCGGTCGCGTCGGTCATGGCTTTCCTCTATTGACGCTGGCCTCTACTGGCCCTGATTGATGCCGGGCATCTCGATCATGTTTTTCTCCAGACCCCACTTCTTCATGACCGCGGCATAGGTGCCGTTCTTCATCAGGATCTTGAACGCGTCGAGCAGCACGCCGCCCAGCGGCGAGCCCTTCTTGACGACGGCGCCTTGATAGATGTCCTTGAAGCCGTTGGCTTGGCCGACACCGGAGAGTTCCAGCTGGCCCTTCGCCTGCTCGACGAAATAGGTCAGCGGCGCTTGCGAGGAGAAGAATGCGTCGGAGCGCTTCGACCGGACGGCCAGAATCGAACTCGGCTGATCGGTGAAGGACTGCACCTCGACAGCCGGCTTGCCGCCCTCGGTGCATTTCTGCGCTTGCTGCTTGATGACCTTTTCAGCCGACCCGCCCGACATGACGGCGATGCGCTTGCCGCAAGCGGTGTCGAGCGACGTGATGCCTTGCGGATTGCCCTTCTCGACGGCGAAGACGACGTATTCGCGCACCCAATCGATGAAGTCGTTGGATTTCTGGCGGTCGGGATAGTCGCCGACAGGTCCCATCGCGAACTGATAACGGCCGGCATTGATGCCGCTCAGCAAAGCTGGCAGGCCAGCGACCGAGGCGTGATCGACCTCAACGCCGAGCAGCTGGCCGATGGCGTCCGAAATCTCCTTGGTCGCTCCCGATAGTTCGGTGCCGGTGACGATCTCATAGGGCGGGAACGAGCCGTTGTTGACAGCCGTGATCTTTCCTGCGGTCCTGATGTCTTCCGGTAGCCGGCCTCGCAAGTCCTCGTTCACCGATTGTTTCTGGGCGTCCTGGGCAAAGCTGGCCTGCGCCAGCATGATGACGAGCGAGGCGAATATGAAGCTGATTGTCCTCATGGCATTCTCCTGTTCTTGGTTGCGCGTTGTCAGGCTGCGGTGGCCCGCGACTTGGCCTCAAAAGGAAACAAGGCTTCGGCGGAAATCCGTTCCGCCAGAATGCCTTGGGTATGTAGCTCCGTGACGAAATCCTCGATCATGCGTCGATTGGCGCGCAAGCCGCTGGCGTTCCATGACGCGGGCAGGTCGCGTCCCGCATGGAGCAGCTCCTCGAGGACCCAGGGCGAGGTGTCGGCATATTTGCGGCGCTTGCCGGTCCAGACGCGCTGGCTTTCGTCGATCAGCCTGGCGAGTTCCTGCGGCAGCCAGGGATGTTCCCTGGCCACGGCGGACTTGACGGTGACCAGATGCATGCCCGGCACATAACCGACGTCGGCAAAATAGGCGCGTTCAGCCGCGCGAAAATCGCGCAGCACTTGCCGGAAGCCGGAAGCCGGGCCGAAAAAGCCGGCCGGCATGAAGGGTGTGAAAACGGCATCCAGCGCGCCTTCCACCAGCAGCTCCATCATCGGGTGGTCGCCCGGCGCAGCTTCGACCCGGCCCGGCCTGCCGAAACCATCGAGCCGGTCGGTGATCGGGTGCTCCGATGTCAGCCTGCCGGCGAACCAGTAGGCGTCCTCGACGCCGACGCCTTCCCGGCGAAGCGCTGCCCGCGTCCATGTGTTGCCGGAATCGCGCCAGCCGGTCACGCCGATGCGTTTGCCGGCAAGGTCGGAGAGCCGTTCCAGCGGGCTTGATTGGACGGTGATGATGCAGCGGTGGCGGAATCCGCGCATGATGAAACACGGTAGTCCAACCACCGTATCGACGCCCGACGCCATGGCCGACACATAACGGCTGAATGAGACCTCCGCCGCATCGTAGTTCGGATCGCTGCCGAGATCCGGGATCAGCGTGGCGACGCGGTCAACATTCACCGACAGGCGGCTGGAGGTGACATCGCCCAGGATCAAGGGAGTGAGATAATCCCAGTCGCGGGTGGCTATCGTGATGGAGACGGGCATTGGCATGATCTTCAAAGCTATGTTTGACCGGCGATTGGTAAATGTTTATTTTTGGCCGATCAAATGTTATTATGTTACTGAACATTCACTCCCAACGATTGCCGATGCCAATGAATTTCGATGCGGAATGGTTTGCTGAACGCCTCGGCGACCGCACGATGCGCGGCATCGCGCGCGAAACCAGCGCGCTGATCAGAAGCGGCGCGCTGCCTGTCGGCGCGAAGCTTCCGCCGGTTCGCGATCTGGCCTATGTGCTCGGTGTCAGTCCGGCGACGGTCTCGCAGGCGTGGAGCGAGCTTCGGCGCTACAAGATCATCGGCGGCCGCGGACGCAACGGCACCTGGATCATGGGCAACCGCTTTGCCGCCCGGCCCGAGCGGCACATGAGCGGCGGTAATTACGGCGTGGACGTTCTGAACCTGGCGATCGCGGAACCCGATGTGAGGCTCTTGCCGCCGCTCGACATCGCACTGGCGCATGGCGCGCGCGCCGAAAAGCTCAACAGCTACGAGCGGGTGCGCATCCTACCCGAGCTGGAAGCCGCGGTGCGCCCGTCATGGCCGTACGATCCCGGCGCGTTCCTGGCCACCAATGGCGGGTACAACGCCATTTACACACTGCTGCATGCGCTGGTCCCGCCGGGGGCGCCGGTGGCCATTGAGAACCCCACGGCGCTTCGCCTGCTCGACATCCTCGAAGATCTCGATGTGCCGATCATCCCGGTGGAATGCGACAGTGACGGCCCCTTGCCAGAGGCACTCGCAAACGCTCTGCGGCAGCGGCCTGTCGCATTCCTGTTCCAGCCGCGCGTCCATTCGGTGACCGGCGCCTGCATGTCATCGGCGCGGCTCGAGGCCATCGGCGACCTGCTGGCCGGCACCGACGTGCTGATTGTCGAAGATGACGGCGTTGGCGATATTGCCGAGGCGCCGCGCATTTCGCTTGGCCGGCGTTTTCCCGATCGCGTCATCCATATCCTGTCCTATTCCAAGACCCATGGCCCGGACCTGCGGCTCGCCGTACTGTCCGGATCGGCGACGATCGTCGAACAGATCCAGTCCTATCGCAGCTTCAGCTCGGGATGGACCAGCCGCATCCTGCAGGCGGCCACTGCCTGGCTGCTGCAAGACCCGGCCACGGCCGCGCTGGTGGAGCAGGCAAAGGAAGTGTACCGCCGCCGCCGGGAGCGGCTGGCCGGCGAACTGGCGAAACGCAATGTCGGGATCGACGCCGGACACGGTCTCAGCGTCCTCATTCCGGTTGCTTCGGAACCTTACGCGATGGTGACGCTGGCCGCACACGGCATCGCGGTCCATGCCGGGGCGAAGTTTTCGACCGGAAAGACGAGCGCCGTCCGCGTCGCGACGAGCATCCTGAGCGAGGAGCACCTTGAGCACGTCGCGGATTCCCTGGCGCTGGCAGCCGACCCGGCACGGGAGGTCAGCTGAGGCAGGCCAACTGCTCGTTCGGAACCAAAGCCTACTCCGCCGCGACGCCCTTCACCTCGAGATAGCTCTCCATTGAATCGTCCATCGCCTGCAGCCAGGGCGTGTGGTGCAACGGCGCCATCGTGCCGGTCATTAGCGAGCGATAGGCATGGTCGCGGAAGCCCATAATGTCTT
Organism: Mesorhizobium sp. M0571; assembly: GCF_040320985.1. NCBI lineage: Bacteria > Pseudomonadati > Pseudomonadota > Alphaproteobacteria > Hyphomicrobiales > Phyllobacteriaceae > Mesorhizobium > Mesorhizobium sp. M0571. Next base: position 287,241 of record NZ_JAMYQT010000004.1, on the reverse strand, counting down.
GCGCCTTGTGGTGCTCCCACTCCATGAAGGTCTGATTGACAGCCTCCACGTCGAAGCCTGGATAGTCGGTCTGCTCCATCAGCTCCTTGGTGTAGTCGCCCTGGAACCAGATCATCTGCTCGGCGTCTTCCAGCGTCTCCTCGCGCGCCCGCCACTTTTTGCCGTGCTCCGCCATCGCTTCGGCCGAAGGTAGCTTGATGCGGCCCATGATGACGTCGCGCGCGAACCAGGCCTGCGCGTCGAACATGTTGAAGGTGTAGAACTGGTCCTGCATGCCGATATAGAAAAGCTTCGGGTTCTTCTCCCAGACGACACCTTCGTAGAGCCCGTCCGGCCACATGCGATTGGCGGTCTTGAGCTTCAGATCCTCGGTGAGGAACGGGAAGGAGTGGAGATAGCCGGTGCACAGGATGATGGCGTCGACATCCCTCGTGCTGCCGTCCTTGAAATGCGCGGTCTTGCCAACGACCTTCTGCAGCAGCGGCACTTCCTTCCAATTGTCCGGCCATTTGAAACCCATCGGCTTCGAGCGGTAGCTGGAGGTGATCGATCTGGCGCCGTATTTGTAGCATTGCGAGCCGATGTCCTCGGCCGAATAGGAGCGGCCGATGATCAAGATGTCCTTGCCCTTGAATTCCATGGCGTCGCGGAAATCGTGGCTGTGCAGGATACGGCCGTTGAAGGTCGAGAAGCCCTCGAAATAGGGGACGTTGGGCACGGAAAAATGCCCCGAGGCGACGACGACGTTGTCGAACTCTTCAGAATAAGTGACGTCGTTAGTGCGGTCATGCGCGGTGACGGTGAACTTCTTCGTCGTTTCGGAAAAGGTGACCATGCGCACCGGGCTGTTGAAGCGCACCCATTGGCGCACGCCGGATTTTTCGACGCGGCCCTTGATGTAGTCCCACAGCACGGCACGCGGCGGATAGGAGCCGATCGGCCGGCCGAAATGCTCCTCGAACGTGTAGTCGGCAAATTCCAGGCACTCCTTCGGGCCGTTCGACCAGAGGTAACGGTACATCGAGCCATGCACCGGATCGCCGTGCTCGTCGAGGCCGGTGCGCCAGGTGTAGTTCCACAGGCCGCCCCAGTCGGACTGCTTTTCGAAGCAGACGATTTCGGGAATGTCGGCGCCCTTGTCGGCAGCCGACTTGAAGGCCCGGAGCTGGGCCATGCCGGACGGTCCGGCTCCGATGACGGCAACACGACTTTTCATTCCGGGCCTCCCGATCTCATTTCCCTAACGAAACAAATTTCACTGACAGGACAGTAATTGCCCCTTCGATGCTGTCAACAGGCCTTATGGTGAAACCTCGTTTCATCACGCTGGATTTCCACGCGACGCCGGCCTCCGACGAAATCCGGACAGCGTGCAATTCGACAGGAGTGGCTTGCCGTCGCAGTTGCACTTCTGTATCGGCACCGAATATGTTCACCGTGAGTGAAATAAATCCGCAGAGTCCGGGGTGGCGACATGGCGAAGAAGGCCGATCTTAAGAATGGGGCAGTCCCCGCCAAGGCGAAGCCGTCGCCGAAAGGCGTGGCAGCCGACAGACGAACGATCCGGACGCCGCTGACCCAGGACCCGCACGCCGTTCGCGACATCCGCGAAAAAGTGCTGGAAGTCGCGATCGGTCGCGAGGTGCGGGCATTCCGCAAAAAGCTCGGCATCACCGTCGCCGATCTGGCGGTCGCCACCGACATTTCGCTTGGCATGCTGTCGAAGATCGAGAACGGCATCACCTCGCCGTCACTGACCACCTTGCAGGCGCTGTCGCGGGCGCTCGGCGTTCCCGTCACCGCCTTCTTCCGCCGCTTCGAGGAGGAGCGCAGCGCCGTCTTCGTCAAGGCCGGCGAAGGGCTCGATGTCGAGCGCCGCGGCACACGCGCCGGCCACCAGTACAATTTGCTCGGCCATATCGGCTCGAACACCAGCGGTGTCGTCGTCGAACCCTATCTGATCACGCTGACCGAGGATTCCGACGTGTTTCCGACCTTCCAGCACGAGGGCATGGAGTTCCTCTATATGCTCGAAGGCGAGGTGGTTTACCGGCACGGCAGCAATCTCTACCCGATGAAGCCCGGCGACAGCCTATTCTTCGACGCCGACGCGCCGCATGGCCCGGAAGTGCTGACGCAACTGCCGATGCGCTATCTCTCGATCATCTGCTATCCGCAGAGCAGCGCGGGCTGAGAGCGGGACGCAAGCAGACCCCTCACCCGGATTGCCAACCGAATTGCAAAGGGCAATTCGGGGCAATCCGACCTCTCCCGAGGGGAGAGGAGGTCGCAAACGCCGGCGCCAGCCTCTTCTCCCCAGCGGGGAGAAGGTGGCCCGAAGGGCCGGATGAGAGGGACTCGCTTCAATCAGACCCAAAGCCCGGGCTCGTCGGGCTGCCATCATCCAGCTTCGATAACCACTCGACCAGCGTCGGGCGATAGCGCGTCAGACCCTTGTAGTTGGCGAGTTCGTCGGGAAGGTCGCGGATGACGCGGTGCAGGCGCCGTGCCCATTTCGGCTGCGTCACCAGCTCGTCCATCTTGATCAGATAGCAGCGGATCGGGAAGACGATCGCATTCGAGCGCGGCAGCCGCCAGAAGCTCTGCAGCTCGACGCGCAGATGGACCTTGTCGCCGACGTTTTCGGGCGTCACCGTGGTCCGGTCCGGGCCCCATTTGTGGTAATTTTCCGGGCTGGTGTCGAGGCGCGGATTGATCGTCATCGTCCAGTTCAGCCGGCGTGCGGGTTTGCCCTGCTGGATGTTGGTGAGGAATTTTAGCGCCCGGACGAATATGCCCTTCTCATGCGCCAGCGGCACCGGCGCGTGCCATTCGAAGAAGTTCATGCCGATGTCGAAATCGAGCGACCAGTCGGCCTGGGTGGTGACCATGCCGGCATCCATCCACAGATTGCCGTCGCGCTGGTCGAGGATGCAGAAATCGCCTTGGCTCTGGCGCGTGATGTACTCCATCGGCCCATAAGGCAGCGTCGAGACGTCGCCGAAGGTGAAACTGTCGTCGATGCCGAGCGGCCGGTTGATCCAGCGCCAGCGGTCGCTGTCGCGCGTCAGCGTGAAATGCTCGGGATAGCCCAGCGCCTGCTGTTCCATCAAAAGCTCGAGCAGATCCCAGCCGGCCAGCGTCATGTGCGGCAGCGACTGACATCGCAGCGGGTCTTCGGTAAGCACCAGCGCGCGGTCCTGCATTTCGGCGACGTAGTGCTCGTCGACGTCGATCAGGTTCTTCAGCACGCTGCCCTTCGGCCCGACGACATGCGGCTCGATGTTGACCGCATACATGTAGCTGTCTTCGTGGAACGGAAACGGGAACCGCCTGATGTGCTCCGGACTATTCCCAAAGGTGAAGTCGTCGCGGAACGTTTCCTTGCGAAAGGTAATGCCCAAGCTCGCCTCCTATCTTTCCAGCACCAGAGACCTGCCTTCGAAGCGCGACACGCAGGGCATGATCTTGCGGCCGCAACGGTGGTCTTCCTCGCTCAGCCAGTGGTCGTTGTGGATGAATTTGCCGTCATGCGAAATGACGTTGGTCTCGCATTGGCCGCAGACGCCGCCGCGGCAGAGATAGGGCGGGTCGACGCCGGCCGCCTCGATCGCCTCGAGCAGGCTCTGCTGCTCGTCGACGCGGATCGTCCTGCCGCTGACAGCCAGCGTCACGTCGAAGGGCGCGCCGGGCTGCGGTGCCGCGAAATGCTCGAAATGGACGGTTTCCGTCGGCCAGCCCAAGGCAGCGGCACGGTCGCGAACCCAGCCGATCATGCCCGACGGCCCACAGACATAGAGATGGGTGCCGAGCGGCTGCGACGACAGCAGCCGGTCGAGCTCGATGCGTTCGTCGCGGTCGTCGTGATAGAGCCTGATCCGGCGGTCGTAGCGCTCTCTCAGCAGATCGGCATAGGTGCCGAGCGAGGCTGTGCGGCAAGTGTAGTGCAATTCGAAATTGCCGCCCTCCGCCGCCAGCTGCGCGGTTTGCGCCATGAACGGGGTGATGCCGATGCCGCCGGCCAGCATCAGGTGCTTTCTGGCGCGCAGATCGAGCGAGAACAGATTGACCGGGTAGCTGACCACCATTTCCATGCCCGGCCTGACATGCCTGTGCATGAACAGCGAGCCGCCGCGGCCGGCGTCGTCGCGGCGCACCGAGATGGTGTATTCGCGGGTGTCGAGCGGCGAGCCCATCAGCGAATAGGGATTGAGCCTTGTCCGCTCGCCGTCGCGCATCTCGACAACGACATGGGCGCCGCCGGAAAAGGTCGGCAAAAGCTGGCCGTCGCGCCGGCGGAAATGGAAGCGCGTCACTAGCTCGTTGACCGGAACGACATCGCTGACCACGACGTCGAGCTTGGTGGTGCCGGTGCTCATCGAAAGACCTCCTCGATCGGAGGAATTTCGCTGCGGTCCTCGGCATTGATGCAGACGCCCTGGAAAGCGGCAAGGCGCCGCGAATAGTGATCGCGCACCAGAAGCAAGAGGCCGCAGTGCGAACAGGTCGCCGGCTGCGTCGTCACGTTCTCGGTGATGCCCTTGCAATGGACGCACTGCATGCGGCGCGCCAGCGAGCCGCGATGCTCGGTCTGGATCGAGGTGTGGTCGATGCCGGCTTCGAGCGCCGCCTGCATGGCCTGGCCGATCAGCCCCTCGGTGCCGGCGAGATAGAGCCTGAGGCCCATATGCGCGTTGGCCAGCGTCTGCTTCAGCCGCGGCAGGGCGCTGGCAAAGGAATGGCCGACGTAGAACTGCGCCGGCTTCAATGCTTCGAGCGCATCGGCATATTTGCCATCGCGGCCGGGAATGAAGATGATGTGGGCGCCGCCGAAAAAATCCGCTTGTGCCTTGGCGGCCAGGTCGGCAATCGCCAGCGCGCCCTCAGCATCCGCTACGAAAAGATGATGCTTGCCGGGCTGCGGAGACAGGGTTCCATAGACCGGCCGGCTGATGATGCTTTTCGCTGCCATACGCCCAGTATGCCTCAGCCTTTCGCCGTGCGCTTGGTCTTCTTCGGATCGTCGAACGGAAGCGGCTCGGCGGTTGCGCTGATGGCGCCGCTCTTGTTGCGGATCTCGAGCCTGGTGCCCTGGACCGCGCAGTCGACGTCGAGCCGGGCGATGCCCATCGATTTTTTGACCAGCGGCGAATACATGGCGCAGGTCACCACGCCGACTTGTCTGCCGTCGCGATAGACCGGCGCGCCCTCGTCGGCCGGCTCCTTGCCTTCGAGCAGCACGCCGAAGATCTTGAAGCGCTCCTTGCCCTTGAGGCGATAATGCTCCTCGGCGCCGCGAAATCCTGTCTTGCCCGGGCTGACAGTGAAGTCGAGGCCGAGCTCCCACAGCGTGTCGCCGGGGCCCTCGTTTTCGAACGGGTATTTCTGTGAATTGTCGTAGGGGTAGAACAGGAGGTAGCTCTCGACGCGCAGCATGTCGAGCGTGGTGAAGCGGCACGGGATGATGCCGGCGCTCTTGCCCTCGTCGAGGATCCTGTCCCAGATCGTGCCGGCGTCCTGGCCGCGGCAGAAAATCTCGTAGCCGCGCTCGCCGGTATAGCCGGTGCGCGAGATCATCACCGGAAAGCCGAACAGCTGCGTCTGCATGTGGTGGAAATAGTTGAGGTCGCGAATGCCGGGCACATGCTTTGCCAGATAATCGACGGCGGTCGGGCCTTGCAGCGAAAGGTCGTGCAGATTGTCGTCGAAACGCAGCGAGACATCGCGGCCCTTGGCGGCGCGCTGCAGCTCTTCATGGCCGGTGCCCGAACCATGCACCACCATCCAGGAATTCGGGCCGGTGCGGTATAGGATGCAGTCGTCGGTGAACTTGCCCGCCTCATTCAGCATGCAGGCATAGGCCGACTTGCCGGGATAGATCTTTTCGACGTCGCGCGTCGTCGCCAGGTCGATCAGGTGCGAGGCGTGCGGCCCGGTGATGTGCACCTTCTTCAGGCCGGATACGTCCATCAGCCCGGCCTTGGTGCGGATGGCGATATACTCCTCGTCGGCGTCCTTGTCGTAGGTCCAGGCGGTGCCCATGCCGCTCCAGTCTTCGAGCTTCGAGCCGAGCGCGCGATGGCGGTCCGCAAGGGCCGAAAATCTCCAGGATGCCGTCATCCGCTGGTTCTCCGTTCGAAAAAAGTTTTTGCTTTCCCCTGCTCCCTGCACAGTGGCGGGAGCGTTGCCTGAATATTGATCGCAAACGCCGGGAGCCTGCAATACCCGTAAGCAAATAATTTCATTGTCAGGCAAAATCCGGCGGTCAAACAAACGGTTAACGTTGCGTAAAATCGTCTTGACAATTGCGGAATTCGGACGGAACTTATGAAAAAAATTTCACTCTCTTGAAAGAGAGCGATCGAGGGGAAAACGATGTCCGACATGCAGCAGCGCATTGAAGCACTGTACCGTTCCGACCTTCGTGGATCGGTGCTCCTGATCGTCTGCCTGTGGGCGACGATCCTCTTCGTCCTCTTCATGACATGGCCATACATCCCCGACGCTGGCATCAAGTTCGTCGTCGCGGTCGCCGCTGCCGCCGTGCTGATCTTCAACACGGCCGCGATCCTGGCGATGGTCAACCACTACAAGGAAGACAAGGAGTTCATCTACGGCCTCGACATCAAGCATGCCGACGCCTACCGCAACCGCAAGTCCTGAGGGGGAGACGCATGGCCCGCTACACACCGCCGGAACAGAGCAAAGCCGGCCAGGTTTTCGATATCGCCGTCGTCGTTGTCGCGATTTTCGTCGCGCTGTGGCTGCCGCTCAAGCTGGGCCTCGCAGGGGCGGCAAAATCCATCGACGCGCTCGATGCCAAGACGTGGGAAGCGCTTGGACAGAACCCGACCATGGCCTCGATCTGGGAAAAGCTCGGCTACATGCCGGAAACCGCGCATGACATCATCCAGAACCGCTTCCACTACATCATCGACTGGCCGACGCTGATCATCATGGCCGCGGTGCTGATCGGCTATTTCATCTTTCTGTTCCGCGCATCGGACCGTGAATACCGCGACGTCATCAACGAAAAATTCGACGACAAATAAATCGGGGAAGCATCGTCATGTGGGTGGCACTCTCTTACGCATGCTGGGGCATCTCGATCGTGCTCGCGCTGTGGATGCTCTACGACTGGTTCAAGATCGACACGACCTATTCCGAAGAGATGCTGACCTCGTCCAGGGAAGGCGAACTTGAAGCTGTGTCCGAAAAACACCGGATCTGAGTGGGGGATTGAACGATGACGGTCACGCTTGAACCGGCAGTGCATGGCGACAGGGTGTCGCTGCTCAGGGTGCTCGGCCCGGCCCATGTCTGGGCGCTCGGCGTCGGCATCGTTCTGGTCGGCGAATTCACCGGCTGGAACTTCTCCGCCGACAAGGGCGGCGCGCTCGCCGCACTGGTGGTCTGCTGGATCGTCGGCCTGCTCTACACCTCCGTCGCCATGATCGATTCCGAGGTCACCTCAACGGTCGCCGCCGCCGGCGGCCAATATGCGCAGGCCAAGCACATCGTCGGGCCGCTGATGGCCTTCAACGTCGCGCTGTTCCTGGTCTTTGCCTATACCATGCTCGAAGTCTCCGACGCGATATTGCTCGGCCAAACAATCGTCGCCAAGGCCGGCGTCGAAGGGATGAGCTACAACTCCTTCATCGCCGCCACCATCGTCGTGCTGGCATGGCTCAACTATCGCGGCGTTCTGATGACGCTCAACGTCAATTTCGTCATCACCGCCATTGCCTATGTCTCCATCGTCATCCTGTTCTTTTCGGTGAGCCCGTGGACGCAAGGCGCCGTGCTGAAGCTCAACGACCTAGTCACCCCCGGCAATGCGCTGCCCTATGGCTGGATCGGCGTCATCGCCGCCTTCCAGTTCGGCATCTGGTACTATCTCGGCATCGAGGGCACCACGCAGGCCGCCGAGGAAGTGCGCTCGCCGGCGCGCTCGCTGCCCTATGGCACGATGGCCGGCATGATCACGCTTTTGATCGCCGCCGCCATGACCTGGTATGTCTGCGCCTCGCTGATGCCATGGGAATATCTCGGCGTCACCCCGTACCCGCTCTGGGACGCGGGAAAGCTGACCGGCAGCCCGTTGCTGGAGAACCTGCTGTTCGTCGCGACGCTGCTTGCGGCACTTGCTTCCGCCAATGGCTGCATCAACGACGCCGCGCGCGCCTGGTTCTCGCTCGGCCGCGACCGCTATTTGCCGACCTGGTTCTCGGCGGTGCATCCGAAATACCGCACGCCCTATCGCTCGATCCTGTTCCTGCTGCCGATCGCGCTTGCCTTCGCCTTCATCGCCGACCTCAACCAGGCGATCACCTTCTCCATCCTGTCGGGCGTGCTGCAATACACTTTCATGAGCATCAACATCATCATGTTCAGGAAGAAGTGGCCGCTCGGCTCGATCCGCCGCGGCTACACCCATCCCTTCCATCCGCTGCCGGCCATCGTTTTGTTCTGCCTGTGCGTGGTCACCTTCTTTGCGATCTTCCTCGGCTTCGGCTCGCAGCTGATCGCCATGGTCGCCTTCTACTTCCTGATCTCGCTGTGGTTCCACTTCTACCGCTACAGATTCGTGCGTCGTGGTGCCCAGTTCACCATGCCGTGGCCGAAACCGCAGGGTTACTGACAGGAGGAGTCGCCCTGTCTGGGCGGGCATTTGCGTGACGAGGTGCGTTAGGTGATCTCAGTATTGCTCGCCGGGGCGGCTGCCCTGGCTCTCGGCCTGAACCTCGCCCGGCTTGCGCGCGTCAACCGCACCAAGGCTTCGACCGCGCTTGCCGCAGACGAAGCCGGCCTCCGTGCCGTCATTCCCGACGTGGCCAACGTCTCGGACGGCACCGTCGGCGTCGTTACTTTTGCCGGCTCGTGGAACGGCCGGCGGGTGCAGGTTCGGACCATCGTCGACACGCTGGCGACAAGGAAGCTTCCGGCACGCTGGCTGAGCGTTTCGATCACCGAAAGAGTGGTGGTGCCAGGCACTTGCGACATGATGATGCGGCCCGGCTCGCCGACGACCTTTTCCAACTTCGATCATCTCGACCATACGCTGCCGAAGGCGGCTGGATTTCCGGCCGAGGCGGTGCTGCGGACCGACCGCATGGGCATGCGCTTCCCCCAAGCCATCATCGCCGAACACCTCGATATCTTCGCCGAGGGGCGCGCCAAGGAACTGCTGATCACGCCGAACGGCGTGCGCATCGTCTGGCTGCTGGCCGAGGCCGAGCGGGCGCGCTATGGCGTGTTCCGGCAAGCCGAATTTGGCGACGTCAAGCTCGATCCGGCGCTGATCGAGAGGCTGCTGTCATCGGCGTCGGCGCTGCGCGATGCCATCAATCAAAGGGAAGGGCAGGCGGCATGACCAGCCAGAGCACCACCTCCCCCGCACCACCGAGCCCCTATCTGGTTCTCGGCGCCGCGATCGTTTTGCCGGCAAGCGGACATGTCGTGCTCGGCGTACCGGTGCGCGGCCTGCAGTTCCTGTTCTTCATGGTGATCCTGGCCTGGGTCACCGCCAAGATCGCGCCGCCCGATGCCAGCTTCATCGGCCGCCATGCCGGCGGCGTCCTGATCTATGCCCTGTCGATCCTGGACGCCTACAAAATCGCCCGCATCCGCCACGCCAAATGGGTTCACAATGGCGGTGAGCGCAGCGATAGTGCGGCCAGCGGCGCCTCAACCGATATATAACGACAGGAAAATTTTTTTCATACCAATTGAATTCCCGGGACTCATTCGATACATCTCCAAGGGAACAAATCTCGGGAGCCTGACATGTGCGGAATCGTCGGACTTTTTTTGAAGGACAAGTCGCTCGAGCCCCAGCTTGGCGCGATGCTGTCGGAGATGCTGATCTCGCTCAGCGATCGCGGTCCCGACAGCGCCGGCATCGCCATCTATGGCGCGCCATCGGGCATTGAAGCCAAGATCACCATCCAATCGGCCAGACCGGAGCGCGATTTCCGCGGCCTCGACGCCGAACTCGCCAAGGCGATCGGCGCGCCGGTGAGCTTGGCTGCGAAGTCGACGCATGCGGTGGTCAGGACGACGCCTGCCAAGATCGACGAAGCGCGCGAGGCGATCAAGGCGCTGCGCCCCGACATCCGCATCATGGGTGCCGGCGACGTCGTCGAAATCTACAAGGAAGTCGGCTTGCCGGAAGCCGTCGTCGATCGTTTCGGCGTCCGCGAGATGACCGGCACGCACGGCATCGGCCATACCCGAATGGCGACCGAATCGGCGGTGACGACGATGGGCGCGCATCCGTTCTCGACCGGCGCCGACCAGTGCCTGGTGCACAATGGCTCACTGTCCAACCACAACAATGTCCGCCGCGGGCTGATCCGCGAAGGCATGACATTCGAGACCGAGAACGACACCGAAGTTGCGGCCGCCTATCTCTCCTCGCAGATGGCGCATGGCAAAAACCTCAGCGAGGCGCTGGAAGGCACGCTGAGCGACCTCGACGGCTTCTTCACCTTCGTCGTCGGCACCAAGAACGGCTTCGGCGTGGTGCGCGATCCGATCGCCTGCAAGCCCGCCGTGATGGCCGAAACCGACCAGTATGTCGCCTTCGGCTCGGAATATCGTGCGCTCACCAAACTGCCCGGCATAGACAATGCGAGGGTTTGGGAACCCGAGCCCGCAACCGTCTATTTCTGGGAGCATTGAGCTTATGCCGGCAATCAACGCCTTCAATGCGGGCAACGTCTCCAAGGCCGCGCGCGAGCCGGGCCACAATCAGGCATCGAAGGTCTTCGACTTGGCCGAAATGTCGCTGCGCGAACTCAACCAGGCGCTGCACAATCTGACCACCGGTTCGAACGAGACCGCCTGGGAGGTACTTCACCCGCGAGGCAGCCATTCGGTCGCCGTCGGCGTCGACCAGCCGGTCGCCATCGATGTCCGCGGCAGCGTCGGCTATTATTGCGGCGGCATGAACGACGGCAGCACCATCACGGTGCATGGCTCGGCCGGGCCCGGCGTCGGCGAAAACATGATGTCCGGCCAGATCGTCGTCAAAGGCGATGCCAGCCAGTATGCCGGCGCCACCGGCCGGGGCGGGTTGCTGGTCATCGAAGGCAATGCATCGTCGCGCTGCGGCATCTCGATGAAAGGCATCGACATCGTCGTCCATGGCAATATCGGCCACATGTCGGCCTTCATGGCGCAATCCGGCAATTTGGTGGTGCTGGGCGATGCCGGCGATGCGCTCGGCGATTCCATCTACGAGGCGCGGCTCTTCGTGCGCGGCAAGGTCGAAAGCCTCGGCGCCGACTGCATCGCCAAGGAGATGCGGCCCGAACACCTGGAATTGCTGCAGCGCCTGCTCGACCGCGCCGGCGTGACCGGCGTCAAGGCGGCGGAGTTCAAGCGTTATGGCGCGGCGCGCACGCTTTACAATTTCAATATCGACAACGCCGACGCGTATTGAGGCTCAATGACCTATCGCAACCCGCCGACGACGCCGCGCAAGTCCGCGACCTTCGACGACTACACGCTTTCCGAGATCCGCCGCGCCGCGGCGACCGGCATCTATGACATCCGCGGTGCGGGCGCCAAGCGCAAGCTGCCGCATTTCGACGACCTTTTGTTCCTCGGCGCCTCGATCTCGCGCTATCCGCTCGAAGGCTATCGCGAGCGCTGCGACACCAGCGTCGTGCTCGGTTCGCGTCATGCGAAAAAGCCGATCGAGCTGAAAATCCCGATCACCATTGCCGGCATGAGCTTTGGCTCGCTGTCCGGGCCGGCCAAGGAAGCGCTCGGCCGCGGCGCGACGCTGTCGGGCACCTCGACCACCACCGGCGACGGCGGCATGACCGAGGAAGAGCGCGGCCATTCGAAAACACTAGTCTATCAGTATCTGCCGTCGCGCTACGGCATGAACCCGCGCGATCTGCGCCGGGCCGACGCGATCGAAGTGGTCGTCGGCCAAGGTGCGAAACCAGGCGGCGGCGGCATGCTGCTCGGCCAGAAGATCTCCGACCGGGTCGCCGAAATGCGCACGCTGCCGAAAGGCATCGACCAACGCTCCGCATCGCGCCACCCGGACTGGACCGGGCCTGACGATCTCGAGATCAAGATCCTGGAGCTACGTGAAATCACCGACTGGGAAAAGCCGATTTACGTCAAGGTCGGCGGCGCGCGGCCCTATTACGACACCGCCCTTGCGGTGAAGGCGGGCGCCGACGTCGTCGTCGTCGACGGCATGCAGGGCGGAACCGCGGCAACCCAGGAAGTATTCATCGAAAATGTCGGCCAGCCGACGCTTGCCTGCATCAGGCCGGCGGTGCAGGCGCTGCAGGATCTCGGCATGCACCGCAAGGTGCAGCTGATCGTTTCCGGCGGCATCCGCAACGGCGCCGACGTCGCCAAGGCGCTGGCGCTTGGTGTCGACGCGGTGTCGATCGGCACGGCAGCGCTTGTCGCGCTCGGCGACAACGATCCGCGCTGGGAAGCGGAATACAACGAGCTCGGCACCACGGCCGGCGCCTATGACGACTGGCATGAGGGACGCGATCCGGCCGGCATCACCACGCAAGATCCCGAACTAATGAAACGGGTCGATCCGATTGCGGCCGGCCGACGGCTGGCGAATTATCTTAAGGTGATGACACTGGAGGCGCAAACGATTGCCCGGGCCTGCGGCAAGAACAGCCTGCACAATCTCGAGCCCGAGGATCTCGTGGCCTTGACGATCGAAGCCGCCGCCATGGCCGGCGTGCCGCTGGCCGGCACCAACTGGATACCGGGCAAGAACGGCTTCTGATAACCACCTGACAGCACAATTAAGCGAGGAACTATAATGGGGAACGATCTCGCCGCCTTCGCCAAGGAGAAGGGCGTCAAATATTTCATGATATCCTACACCGACCTGTTCGGTGGGCAACGCGCCAAGCTGGTGCCGGCCCAGGCGATCGCCGACATGCAGCGGGACGGTGCCGGCTTTGCCGGTTTTGCCACCTGGCTCGACCTGACGCCGGCGCATCCCGACATGCTGGCGGTGCCGGATCCGGCCTCGGTGATCCAGTTGCCGTGGAAGCCCGAAGTCGCCTGGGTCGCCGCCAACTGCATCATGGACGACAAATCGGTCGAGCAGGCGCCGCGCAACACGCTGAAGCGGCTGATCGCCGAGGCCGCCGGCGACGGCATGCACATCAAGACCGGCGTCGAGGCGGAATTCTTCCTGATCTCGCCGGACGGCAAGACGATTTCCGACGAATACGACACCGCTTCGAAGCCCTGCTACGACCAGCAGGCGGTGATGCGCCGCTACGACGTCATCGCCGAGATCTGCGACCACATGCTGGCGCTCGGCTGGGGCGCCTACCAGAACGACCATGAGGACGCCAACGGCCAGTTCGAGATGAACTGGGCTTTCGACGATGCGCTGGCGACCGCCGACAAGCATTCCTTCTTCAAATTCATGGTGAAGTCCGTTGCCGAAAAGCACGGCCTGCGCGCAACCTTCATGCCGAAGCCGTTCCAGGGCCTGACCGGCAATGGCTGCCATGCCCACATCTCGGTGTGGGACAGAGACGGCAAGACCAATGTCTTTGCCGACAATGCGATGGAACTCGGCCTGTCGGCTAAGGGCAGGAATTTCCTCGGCGGCATCATGAAGCATGCCTCGGCGCTTGCCGCGATCACCAACCCGACGGTGAATTCCTACAAGCGCATCAACGCACCGCGCACCATATCGGGCGCGACCTGGGCGCCCAACTCGGTGACCTGGACCGGCAACAACCGCACCCATATGGTTCGCGTGCCCGGCCCCGGCCGTTTCGAGCTGCGCCTGCCCGACGGCGCGGCAAACCCGTATCTGCTGCAGGCCGTGATCATTGCTGCCGGCCTCGACGGCATCCGCTCGAAGGCCGATCCCGGCAGGCGCTACGACATCGACATGTATCAGTTCGGGCACACGGTCGAAGGCGCGCCGAAGCTGCCGCTCAACCTGCTCGATGCGTTGCGCGAGTTCGACAACGACAAATCGCTCAAGACGGCGCTGGGTGAGGAATTCTCGTCGGCTTATCTAAAGCTCAAGCACCAGGAATGGAATTCCTATGCTTCCCACTTCACCCAGTGGGAGCGCGACCACACGCTCGACATCTGATCCGGAATTGTTGCACGCCCGGCGCGAAACAGGTTCATGAAATACTCGATCTTCTCCCTCGCCCGGGCGGCATTTTCCGGCCACAAGAACTGGCAGCGCACCTGGCGCGACGCCAGCCCGAAGAGCCACTACGACGTGGTGATCATCGGCGGCGGCGGCCATGGCCTGGCGACGGCATGGTTCCTCGCCAGCGAATACGGCATCAGGAATGTCGCCGTGCTGGAAAAGGGCTGGATCGGCTCCGGCAATGCCGGCCGCAACACCACCATCATCCGCTCCAATTACGGGCTGCCCGGCAATACCGGCTTCTACGAGCTGTCGATGAAGCTGTGGGAGCGGATGGAGCAGGACCTCAACTACAACACCATGGTCAGCCAGCGCGGCGTCATCAACCTCTACCATTCGGACGCGCAGCGCGACGCCTATGCGCGGCGCGGCAACACGATGCGCATCAACGGCATCGACGCCGAGCTGCTCGACCTCGCCGCCGTCAGGAAGATGATGCCGTTCCTGAACTTCGACAATGCACGTTTTCCCGTACAGGGTGGCCTGCTGCAGCGGCGCGGCGGCACGGCGCGGCACGATGCTGTGGTCTGGGGCTATGCGCATGCGGCGAGTGCGCTCGGCGTCGACATCATCCAGAACTGCGAGGTGACCGGCTTTGTCCGCGACGCCAACGGCAAGGTGACCGGGGTCGAGACATCGCGCGGCAAGATCGGTGCCGCCAAGGTCGGCATGGCCGTCGCCGGCAGTTCTTCGCGCGTCGCGGCGATGGCCGGCATGCGGCTGCCGATTGAAAGTCATGTGCTGCAGGCTTTCGTCTCGGAGGCGATCAAGCCGCTGATCCCCAATGTCATGACCTTCGGCGCCGGGCATTTCTACGTCAGCCAGTCCGACAAGGGCGGGCTGGTGTTCGGCGGCGATATAGACGGCTACAATTCCTATGCCCAACGCGGCAATCTGCCTGTGATGGAGGACGTTTGCGAGGGCGGCATGGCGCTGATGCCGATGATCGGCCGCGTGCGGCTGTTGCGCCAGTGGGGCGGCATCATGGACATGTCGATGGATGGCTCGCCGATCATCGACAAGACGCCGGTGGACGGGCTCTATCTCAACGCCGGCTGGTGCTATGGCGGCTTCAAGGCGACGCCCGGCTCCGGCCTGGTCTTTGCCCATCTCCTGGCGCGCGACGAGCAGCACAAGGAGGCGGCACGCTTCCGCCTCGACCGCTTCCGGGTGGGCGCGATGATCGACGAAAAGGGCCAGGGCGCCCAACCGAACCTGCATTGAAGGCTGGCTGAACAGCATGCGTATAGTCTGTCCCTTCTGCGGCGAACGCGAACTCGGCGAGTTCACCTATCTCGGCGACGCCAAGCCGGTGCGCCCGGCGGCGGACGCCTCGGAGGGCGAGGTCTTCGACTATGTCTATCTGCGCGACAATGTCCCCGGCCCGATGAGCGAATACTGGTATCATGGCGGCGGCTGCCGGGCCTGGCTGAAGGTCGACCGCAACACGCTGACGCATGAGATTTCCTCGGTCGAGCCGGCTGCCGGAGTTGGTGCTGCCAAGGTTGGCGCCTGATGGTTGGCTCCGCGCAGACACACCGGCTGGAGAGCGGCGGTATCATCGATCGCGCCGCGCCGCTGAGCTTCCGCTTCGACGGCAAGAGCTTTGCCGGCTTCCAGGGCGACACGCTGGCCTCGGCGCTGATCGCCAATGGCGTCAAGCTGGTCGGTCGCTCGTTCAAATACCATCGGCCGCGCGGCATCCTGACCGCTGGTTCGGAGGAACCCAATGCGCTGGTCGAACTGCGCACGGGGGCGCGGCGCGAGCCCAACACCAAGGCGACCACGGCCGAGCTTTATGACGGGCTCGAAGCCGCCAGCCAGAACCGCTGGCCGTCGCTGCGCCACGATTTGATGGCGGTCAACCAGCTGTTTGCGCCGATCTTCGTCGCCGGCTTCTACTACAAGACCTTCATGTGGCCGGCGAAATTCTGGGAAGCGGTCTACGAGCCGGCGATCCGCCGAGCCGCCGGTCTCGGCCGCGCCGCCGGCGTCGCCGATCCCGACCATTACGACAAGGCGTGGGCGCATTGCGACGTGCTGATCGCCGGCTCCGGCCCGGCCGGGCTTGCGGCGGCATTGGCGGCCGGGCGCAGCGGCGCCCGTGTCATCCTGTGCGAGGAGGATTTTGTGGCCGGCGGCCGGCTGCTGTCGGATGGCGGCACCATCGACGGCATGCCGTCAGCCGAATGGATTTCCCGCACGCTGACCGAACTCGCAGCACTCCCCGATGTCCGCATCATGAACCGCACGACATTGTTCGGCGTCTATGATGGCGGCACCTATGGCGCGATCGAGCGGGTCAACGACCACCTGCCCTCGCCGCCCGAGCACCAGGTGCGCCAACGCCTGTGGCGGATCGTGGCCAGGCGCTGCGTCGTTGCCGCCGGCGCCATCGAGCGGCCGATCGTGTTTGCCGGCAACGACACGCCCGGCGTGATGATGGCTTCGGCGATGCGGACCTATGTCACGCGCTACGCGGCAACGCCGGCAAAGAGGATCGCGCTGTTCACCAACAATGCGGATGGCTGGCGCATGGTCGAGACCGCGCTTGGCGCCGGATTGCGGATCGCGGCCGTGGTCGATGCGCGCCCGGACGTCTCCGCCGCGCATCGCGCGCTCGCCGCCAAGGCTGGCTTTCCGGTGCTCAGCGGCTCGGTCAACGGGGTCGAAGGCGGCAAGGACGGCGTCCGGAAAATCGCGATCTCGCTGACCGGCGGCGCACGGGCGGAAGTCGAAGCCGACGGGCTTGCCGTCTCCGGCGGCTGGAATCCGGCGGTCGGGCTGACCTCCTACCATCGCGGCCGGCCGAAATGGCAGGACGACATCGCAGCCTTCGTCCCGGACGATGCGCCTCCGGGCATGATGGCCGCAGGCGCCGCCAACGGCGCCTTCGGGCTGGGCGACTGCCTGCGCCAGGGCTTTGCCGCAGGAGCGGCGGCAGCACAGAGTGCCGGGCGCAGCGGCAATGCCGGCACGCCGCCGGTCGCCGACGATGAGGTTTTTTCGCTGACGCCGCTCTGGCATGTCGCCGGCAAGGGCAAGGCCTTTGTCGACTACCAGCACGATGTCACGGCGTCCGACATCGAACTGGCGCAGCGCGAGGGTTTCGAATCGGTCGAGCATCTCAAGCGCTACACGACGCTCGGCATGGCCACCGACCAGGGCAAGACCTCGAACGTCGCCGGCCTCGCCATCATGGCGGCTGTGTCAGGCAAATCCATTCCCGAGACCGGCACGACGATCTACCGGCCGCCCTATGTGCCGGTCGCCATCGGCGCCTTCGCCGGCCATCATCGTGACGAGAACTTCCACGCGACAAGGCTGACGCCGTCGCACCACTGGGCAGCCGAACAGGGCGCGGTGTTCGTCGACACCGGGCTGTGGAAGCGCGCGCAATGGTATCCGCGCGCCGGCGAAAAGGACTGGCTGGAATCGGTCACCCGCGAGGTCAGGGCGGTGCGCTCCGGCGTCGGCTTCTGCGACGTCTCAACGCTCGGCAAGATCGACGTGCATGGCCCGGATGCCGGCGCTTTCCTCGACCGCGTCTACATCAACACCTTTTCCAATCTTGCCGTCGGCAAAGCCCGCTACGGGCTGATGTTGCGCGAGGACGGCATCGTCTATGACGACGGCACCACATCGCGACTGGCCGAGGACCATTATTTCCTGACCACCACCACCGCCAAGGCCGGGCTGGTGATGCAGCATCTCGAATGCTGCCGGCAGGTGCTGTTTCCTGAACTCGACGTGCAGCTGACATCCGTCTCCGACCAGTGGGCGCAATTCTCGATCGCTGGGCCAAGGACCCGGGACCTGCTTCGGGAAATCGTCGATCCGGCCGAGGACCTGTCGAACGAAGGCTTCCCGTTCATGGGGGCGCGGGAAGTCGCGCTGCGCGGCGGCGTCAGGGCGCGGCTGTTCCGCATCTCGTTCTCCGGCGAGATGGCGTTCGAGATTTCGGTTCCCGCCCGCTATGGCGAGGCGCTGGTGCGCAATCTGATGCTGGCCGGCAAACAATTCGGCGTGACGCCCTACGGCACCGAGGCGCTCGGTGTCATGCGCATCGAAAAGGGCCATGTCGCCGGGCCGGAACTGAACGGCACGACGACCGCCGCCGACCTTGGCCTCGGCAAGATGATGTCGACCAAGAAACATTTCATCGGCCGCGTCATGGCCGGACGCGAGGCGCTGGTCGCCCCGGACCGGCAGGTCGTCGTCGGCATCAAGCCGGTCGACAAGACGCACCGCCTGCGTTCCGGCGCGCATATCATTCCTAAAGGCGAGACGCCCGGTCCCGACAACGACCAGGGCTATGTCACCTCGGTCTGTTTTTCGCCGGCGCTCGATCAGTGGATCGGGCTCGCGCTTGTCGAGCGCGGCCGCGAGCGCATCGGCGAAATCGTCCATGCGCATGATCCGCTGCGCGGCGAAGACTACGACGTCGAGCTGTGCAGCCCGGTCTTCTATGATCCGGATGGAGGGCGCCAGCGTGGCTGAGTTCTCCTGGATTGCCCGCAGCCCGCTGGAGAAAGCGCTTGTCGTCGGCGCCTATGGCGCGCGCGGCACCGAGGCCGGCGTTTCGCTGACAGAAATCCGCAATTTCGACCTGATCCAAATGATGGCACGGCGCGGCAAAGCGGCCGACCTGGCAAAGGCTGCCCAGGCCCGGTTCGGCGTTGCCGCTCCGGATGCGCCCAAGACGATCAGCGCTTCGGACGTGACGCTCATCTGGTCGGGACCGGATCAGTTCCTCGCTCTGTCGAAGGGCGGCAAGCACGCGATGGAGCCGTTGAGCCAGGCGTTGTCGCAATTCGCCTCGCTGTCGGACCAGTCGCATGCGCGCGTCCTGATCACCATCTCGGGAGAAAAGGCGCACGCCATGCTGGCAAAATTGTCGTCGATCGACCTGCACCCGGCGGCGTTTCCGGTGGGCGCCGCAGCGGCGACATCGATCGACCACACCAGCGTCAATCTCTGGCGCGGCAATGACCAGCCGGATGGACAGGCGGTGTTCAATCTTCTGGTGTTCGCGACCTTTGCCGAAAGCCTGTGGCACACGATGCTCGATGCGGCTGCCGAATACGGCGTGGAGATCGCGCATTCGGAGGAATTGGCGTAGCGTTTGTTCGCGCCAGGGAGAGCCGTTCTGCACCTTCACCTTGCCAAAACACGCCGTCCCAGCCTATTCTTGGCGCTAAAATAATTTCACGTACAGGCAAACTTGTTTCTCGAAACCAGGTTGAGATGAGCCAGTCGCCCTACCCTGCCGTTGCAGCCGGACCGCCCCGGCCGAGCCTAATCCTGCGGCCCGGCCAGATCGCGCTGCCGGCCGGGATGGAGCGCTATTCCGTCCAAGGCAATGGCGCGGTGCTCATCGAGATCGAGGCCGGCGATACGATCAGCGTGCGCAATGTCGAGGGCGGCCAGGCTTGCGAGCTGCTGGCGTGGGACGGCACCGGGATCACCGATCCCGCTATTTTCGGTGAAAAGTCGAACAGCAATGCCGCCGGCATCAAAGCCTTGCTGGCCGAAGGTGACGACGGCCTCGCAGCACTGCGCCGGGGGCTCGAGCGGCGTCAGGTACAGCTAGATCAGGCAAAGGCGGTCCGCGTCTTCGGCGGCTCCACCCCTGCCGGCACCGAACAAAGCTTTGCCGTCGCCCGCGACGGGTCGATGCTCATTGCCGCCCCGGGTGGGCCGATGCTGGTCGATGGCCACGATACGGCGACGCCGCTCAGCGTCGTCGTCCGCCGCGCGACGATCCGGCCGGCGGCGAAGTCGCGGCTTGCCGACCCGCTGGCCGATCCGGTACTCGACCTCCGCGTCCATTCGGCGACGGCCGAAGCCTATTTCGTCAAAGCCGGCGACTATCTGCAGATCATCGATGTCGACGGGCGCCAATGCACCGACTTCCAGTGTTTTTCGGCACGCAAGCTCGACAACGGGCGCGATCATCCGCTCGACGTGACGACGACGCGCACGCTGATGGGCTCGAGTTACCCGATGCCCGGCCTGCACTCGAAATATTACGACCAGGACATGGAGCCGCTTGTCGAGGTGGTGCAGGACACTTGCGGCCGCCACGATGCCTTCGCGCTCGCCTGCGCGGCCAAATATTACGACGACATCGGTTATCCCGGCCATCCCAACTGCTCGGAAAATTTCAACCGCGCGCTGGCCGACAAGGGTGTCACCCCTCGCGCCGGCTGGATGGCGATCAACTTCTTCTTCAATACGGCGATAGACGCGCATGGCGTGATGGTCTCCGACGAGCCATGGTCGCGGCCGGGCGATTATGTTTTGCTGCGTGCCTTGACCGACATCGTCTGCGTCTCGTCCGCCTGTCCCGACGACACGACGCCGGCCAATGGCTGGAATCCGACCGACATTCATGTGCGGACCTATTCCGGCCAGCACAAATTCTCGCGAGCGATCGCCAGACGCATGACGCCCGATTCGGAACCGAAAATGACCCGCGAGACCGCCTTTCATTCGAGCTTTGCCAAGCACACCCGCAACTTCGTCGAGTACAGGGGCTATTGGCTGGCCAACTCCTTCGCCAAGGAGGGCCCGATCGACGAATACTGGGCCTGCCGGCAGGACGCCGTGATCATGGATCTGTCGCCGCTGCGCAAATTCGAGGTCACCGGCCCGGATTCCGAAGCGCTGCTGCAATACACGCTGACCCGCGACGTCAAGAAGCTCGGCGTCGGCCAGGTGGTCTATTCCGCCATGTGCTACGAGCATGGCGGGATGATCGACGACGGCACGCTGCTTCGGCTCGGCAAGGACAATTTCCGCTGGGTCGGCGGCGACGATCTGTCTGGCGAATGGTTGCGCGAGACAGCGACAAAACTTGGCCTCAACGTGCTGGTGCGCTCGTCGACCGACCAGATGCACAATGTCGCCGTGCAGGGACCGAAAAGCCGCGACATCCTGAGGGAGATTATCTGGACCTCGCCGCTGCAGCCGTCGATCGACGAGCTCGAATGGTTCCGCTTCGCCGTGGCGCGCATCGGCGGCGGCAACGGCATTCCGGTCGTGGTCTCGCGCACCGGCTATACCGGCGAGCTCGGCTACGAGATCTGGTGCCATCCGCGCGACGCCGAAAAGGTCTTCGACGCGATCTGGCAGGCCGGCCAGCCGCATGGCTTGAAGCCGATGGGGCTGCAGGCGCTCGACATGGTGCGCATCGAGGCCGGGCTGATCTTTGCCGGCTACGAGTTCTCGGACCAGACCGATCCGTTCGAGGCCGGCATCGGCTTCACCGTGCCGCTGAAGACCAAGAGCGACGATTTCATCGGCCGCGAGGCGATGATCCGGCGCAAGGAGAGCCCGCAGAAGAAACTGGTCGGCCTCGACATCGACGCCAATGTCGCCGTCGGCCACGGCGATTGCGTGCATGTCGGCCGCACCCAGATCGGCGTGGTCACCTCGGGCATGCGCTCGCCGGTGCTGAACAAGAATATCGCGCTGGCCAGGCTCGACGTCGTGCATTCGGCGATCGGCACCGAGGTCGAAATCGGCAAGCTCGACGGCCACAGCAAGCGGCTGCCGGCGCGCGTCGTCGCCTTCGCCCATTACGACCCGCAAAAGACCAGGCCACGCTCCTGATCGACAGCCCTTCGAGAGGTTGCGTCCGGCCGCGCCGGCAATGCCAGCCGGCGGCTGTTCGTCATGCTCTTCACAGCAATGTGCACAGCGTCACAAAACGCTTGACGTGAAAGCGTGCCGGATCAATCTTCACTGCTAAGAAAAAAATGCGACTGAGTGGAAACACCAACGGTCGTCTGTTGCATGCGTCGGTGCCGAAGTCTCGCCAAGTCGCGGCCATCGCCGATGGGGAACATCAAAAAAGGGGAAAGCCAAACACATGAGCACGATAGTCACTGCCCTGGTGCCGCCTGCCGAAGGGCAACTGCACCGGAATATCGATTGGCGCGGCGCCTTCTGGGTGGCAAGCGGCGTTCCGGCCCTTGTCCTGTTTTCGATCGGCGGCATCGCCGGCACCACCGGAACGCTGGCGTTCCTGATCTGGACCACCTCCATGATCATGGGCTTCCTGCAGTCCTTTACCTATGCGGAAATCGCCGGGCTGTTCCCGAACAAATCCGGCGGCGCCTCGATCTACGGCGCCACCGCATGGCTGCGCTATTCGAAATTCATCGCGCCGCTTTCGGTGTGGTGCAACTGGTTCGCCTGGTCGCCGGTGCTGTCGCTCGGCTGCTCGATCGCCGCCGCCTATATCCTCAACGCGCTGGCGCCGGTACCGCTGTTCACCGACACTTCGCCGGAGGTCGCCGCCTATATCGCGGCCCATGCCGGAACGAGCGCCGCCGACGCCATCACCGCGGTCACCGCGGCGGCCACGCCGGCGATCCGCAACTGGACGCTCTACGGTCACACGCTTGGCCCGGTTTCCTTCACCTTCAACGCCACCTTCTTCATCGGCGCGGTGCTGATGCTGATCATCTTCTCGATCCAGCATCGTGGCATTCTGGGCACCGCCAATGTGCAGAAATATATCGGCCTGCTGGTCATCATCCCGATGCTGATCGTCGGCGTGGTGCCGATCGTCACCGGCCAGATCAACTGGGCAAACTTTTCGCCGCTGGTGCCGCTCGCGGCAGCCTATGCGCCGGAGCCCGGCTCGTGGAACATCGCCGGCTGGACGCTGGTGCTCGGCGGCATGTTCATCGCGGCTTGGTCGACCTACGGCTTCGAGACCGCCGTATGCTACACCTCCGAGTTCAAGAACCCGGGCACCGACACGTTCAAGGCGATCTTCTACTCCGGCCTCTTGTGCATGCTGCTGTTCATCCTGGTGCCGTTCACCTTCCAGGGCGTGCTCGGCTTGAACGGCATGCTGGCGACGCCGATCGTCGACGGCTCCGGTGTTGCCGATGCACTGGCCGGCATGGTCGGCGGCGGACAGCTGATCCACAGCCTGCTGGTGATGCTGATGATCCTGGCGCTGGTGCTCTGCATCATGACGGCGATGGCCGGCTCCTCGCGCACGCTCTATCAGGGTTCGGTCGACGGCTGGCTGCCGCGCTATCTCAGCCACGTCAACGAGCATGGCGCGCCGACGCGGGCGATGTGGACGGACCTGATCTTCAACCTGATCGTGCTGGCCATCGCCTCGGCCGATGCGACGAGCTTCTTCTTCATCCTCGCCGTGTCGAATTGCGGCTATATCATCTTCAACTTCCTCAACCTCAACGCCGGCTGGATCCACCGCATCGACAACGGCCATATCGCGCGGCCATGGAAGGCGCCGAGCTGGCTGCTCGGCCTCGGCGCGATCTTTGCCTATGTCAATGCGATCTTCATGGGCGCAGGCGCCAAGGTCTGGAACCCGATGGCATTGTGGGCCGGGCTGATCACGGCTGCCCTGATCATCCCGGTGTTCTGCTTCCGGCATTACATCCAGGACAAGGGCAAATTCCCCGACCACATGCTGGCCGATCTCGGCATGAACTCGTCGGACCTCGCGGTGCGAAAGGCGGGCATGCTGCCCTATCTGACGCTGGTCGCCGGCGTCGCGGTGATGCTGCTCGCCAACTGGCTGTTCGTCATCTGACGTCCGCCTCCAGGGATCGGGCGCGCGAGGCGCGCTCGGTCCCTGCGTATTTTGTTCTTGCTTTGTGCCGGCAGCTATGCTAGTAATTTAGGTATGGTGCTGATTCGCGCCAAGACCCGCCGCCGAGACGGGTTTTTTCGTTTCTGAGCCTATTCGGCGCGAGGCTCAGTCGATCTTGATGAACACGCCCTTGGTGTTGAGATACTCGTCGAGGTGCTCGGCGCCGCCCTCGCGGCCGTAACCGCTCATCTTATAGCCGCCGAACGGCACGGCGGGATCGATGGCGTGGTAGGTGTTGATCCAGACCGAGCCGGCACGGATCTTTCGCGACAGCTGGTGTGCCTTGGCCAGGTTTTGGGTGAAGACCCCAGCGGCAAGGCCATAGAGCGTGTTGTTGGCCCGCTCGACCGCCTCGTCGAGCGTATCGAACGGCAGCGCGGAGATCACCGGCCCGAAGATTTCCTCTCGTGCGATTTTCATGTCGTCCGAGACACCGGCAAAAACAGTCGGCGCGACGAAATTGCCGGCGGCAAGCGCGCCTTCTACAAGCCGCGTGCCTCCGGTGACGAGTTTTGCCCCTTCCGCAGTACCGGCCTCGAGGTAGCCGGTGACCCGTTGCAGCTGCTTTTCGGAGACGAGCGGGCCGATCTCGGTCGCCGGGTCGATGCCGTCGCCGATCCTGAGACCTTTGGCATATGTCGCGAGCCGCTCGACAAACTCGTCATGGATGGGGCGTTCGACGAACAGGCGCGACCCGGCGATGCAGATCTGGCCGGAATTGGCGAAGACCGACATTGCAGCCACCGGCACCGCCTTGTCGAGATCGGCGTCGGCGCAGACGATGACCGGCGACTTGCCGCCAAGCTCCAGCGAGACGCGCTTCAGATTGCCGGCCGAGGCGCGCACGATCGACTGGCCGGTCGCCGTCGAGCCGGTGAAGACGATCTTGTCGACGCCCAAATGCTCGGCCAGTGCCGCGCCCGCCTCGGCGCCGGTTCCGGTAACGACGTTGACGACGCCTTCCGGCACACCGGCCTCGTTCATGATGTCGGCGATCAGCAGCGGCGTCAGCGGCGCCTCTTCCGACGGTTTCAGCACGATGGTGCAGCCGGTCGCCAGCGCCGGCCCGATCTTCCAGATCGACGCCGCGGTCGGCGCATTCCACGGGATGATGGCGCCGACGACCCCGACCGGCTCCTTGCGGGTGAAGGAGACGATTTCGCCGGGCAGCGAGTTTTCGATGGTCTCGCCATGCAGCGACGTCGCCATGCCGGCATAATAGCGCAGCATGCCGATGACGCGGTTGCGGTTGGCGCGGGTGCGCACGATCGGCATGCCCATGTCGGTGGTGTCGGAGCGGCTGATCTCTTCCCAATGCTTTTCGAAGAGATCGGCTATCCTCAGCAGCAGCACCTGCCGCTCATAGGGCTTGAACCGGCCCCACGGTCCCTCGAACGCCTTGCGCGCAGCAATCACCGCCAAGTCGATGTCCTGGCGGTCGCCGCGCGGCACCGTGGCAATGACCGCACCGGTGGCCGGATTGCGGCTCTCCATAGTCCGGCCCAAGAGGGCATCGACCCAGGCGCCGCCGATGAACATCTGCCGATGGCGCCCGTCGATCGGCAGCCGCAGTGCCGCCGCTGTCTGAGCTATGGTCATGACCGTCCTCCAACCACGCGCGGTAGTCTCTCAGTCTAGATTAGCGGTATCGTTGTATCGAGTCCGTGGGTGATCCGTAACGAACTTATCGCTACCATCAGGAGGCGTGGTCAGCGTCGCACCACGGGCAATCACTTGAGATTAATTATCGATCTCGAGGCCGCCCCTCATCGCCCTGCCGGGCACTTCTCCCCATATAGTGACGGGGAGAAGGACGCCTTCGCAAAGGATTTCGCCAATATCCAGCGCTGCAAAAAAGCGCGCCGAGGTGCGGCTAGTCCCTTCTCCCCGTCACTATACGGGGAGAAGATGCCGGCAGGCAGATGAGGGGCGGCGCCAACCTGCGCGATTGCCTCGACCGCTATTCGGCCGCCAGGGCCAGTTGCGGCCTTTCGCTTTCTTCTGCCGTCGTGGCCGCCTCCTCCGTTGCCCCGACCTTCTTTGGCTCCCTGCCGAAGAACAGCGCGTAGGCTGCCGGCAGGACAAGAATGGTCAGCACCGTGGCGACGAGGATGCCACCCATCATGGCATAGGCGAGCGGCCCCCAGAAGACGCCGCGCGAGATCGGGATCAGCGCCAGCACCGCGGTCAGCGCCGTCAGCACGATCGGCCGGAACCGGCGAACGGCCGAGCCGATGATGGCCTCGGAGCGCTCCACGCCGGCGGCGATGTCCTGGTCGATCTGATCGACCAGGATGATCGAGTTTCGCATGATGATGCCGAGCAGAGCGATGACACCGAGGATGGCGACGAAGCCGAACGGCGCGCCGCTGATCAAAAGTGCTGCCGCCGCCCCGATGATGCCGAGCGGACCGGTCGCCAGCACCAGCATCGCCTTGCCGAAATGCTGCAGCTGGATCATCAGCAGCACGACGATGACCGCAAGCATGATTGGCGCTTTCGCCGCAATCGAGGCCTGGCTTTCGGCCGCATCCTCGGCGCCGCCCTGGATCTCAATCTTGTAGCCGGGTGCGAGGCCGTCGCGCAGGCCCTGCATCTCGCTGTACATTTTCATGGCGACATCGTTCGGCTGCACGCCGTCCGGCAGCGTGGCGCGTACGCTGATGGTCGGCAAGCGGTCGCGCCGCCATTCGACGCCTTGCTCCAGCACCGGGACGATCTTGGCCACCTGCGACAGTGGCACGAAGCCGCCGAATTCGGTCGGGATATAGACGGAATCCACCGCGGACAGCAGATGCCGGTTTGCCTCCGGTTCACGGGCAACGATCGAAACCGTCTCCTCGCCGTCGCGGAAGTCATCCAGCGGCGCGCCGGCCATGGTCGCCTGCAGCATCTGGCGGATGCGCTGCGAGGTGACGCCGAGCGCACGGGCGCGATCCTGGTCGATCACCAGCTTCATCGCCGGCACCGGCTCCAGCCAGTCGTCGTGGATGGCGCCGAGCAGCGGATTTGCCTGGAACTTCGCCTTTACCTCGTCGGCGATGCGGCGCACCTCCTGGCGATCCGGACCCATGACGCGCATCTGCACCGGCCAGCCGGTCGGCGGACCGAGGAACAGGCGATCGACCTTGGCGCGGATCGACGGGAAATCCTCGGCCAGGATGGTGCGCAGCTTGACGATCAGCCGCTCGCGGGCCGGTTCGTCATTGGCCATCACCAGAAGCTGGGCGAAGTTCGGGTTGCGAAGCTGCTGGTCGAGCGGCAGGAAGAAACGCGGTGCGCCTTCGCCGATATAGGTGGCGATGAAGCGCTTGTCCTTGTCGTCCATCATCCTGGCTTCGAGCGCCTTGGCCTGCGTCTCGACTTCCTTGATGCTGGTGCCTTCAGGCAGCCAGAGGTCAACAAGGATTTCCGGGCGCGACGATTGTGGGAAGAAATTCTGCGGGATGAACTGGAACGCCCACAGGCTGGTGGCAAAGGTCATCAGCGTCATCACCAGCACGATGATGCGATGGCGCACCGCCCATGCCACGGTCGAGCGAAGCCGGCGGTAGAAGCCGGTGTCGAAGACATCGTGATGGTTGCCGGCGTGCTTGCGCTGCTTCAGGATCATGTGGCCGAGCCATGGCGTGAAATAGACCGCCGCGAACCAGGACACGACCAGCGCGATGCCGACGACGTAGAACAGGGTGCGCACATATTCGCCGGCCGTCGAGGCGGCGAAGCCGACGGGGATGAAGCCGGCTGTGGTGATCAGCGTGCCGGTCAGCATCGGGAAGGCGGTCGAGGAGTAGGCGAAGCTCGCCGCCTCGACCTTGACCAAGCCTTCCTCGAGCTTTCGCTCCATCATTTCGACGACGATCATCGCGTCGTCGACCAAGAGGCCAAGGGCGATGATCAGCGCGCCGAGCGAGATGCGCTGCAGGTCGATGCCGAGCTCGTACATGATGGCGAAGGTGGCGGCCAGGACCAGCGGAATGACGATCGCGATCACCAGACCCGAACGCCAGCCGATCGACAGGAACGAGACGACAAGCACGATCAGCAGCGCTTCACCGAGCGCTTCCATGAACTCGGCCACCGCATCCTTGACGACTTCCGGCTGGTCGGAAACCTGGTCCACCGAAACGCCATAGGGCAGCGCCTCCTCGAAGCGCTTGTAGGTCGCTTCGACGTCCTTGCCGATATCGGTGACGTTGAAGCCCTTGGCCATGACGACGCCGAGCTGGACGCTGTCGTGGCCGTTGAAGCGGTATTTGCGCTGGTACGGGTCCTCGAGGCCGGAGGTCACGGTGGCGATGTCGCCGAGGCGCGTCACCTGGTTGCCGGCGCGCAGGCGAAGCTCGCGGATGTCGGCCGCCTTGGCCACGTCGCCTTCGACCGAGATGCGCACCGAACGCTGGCCGGTGTCGACCGAACCTGCCGGATCGACATTGTTCTGGCCCCTGATCGCATTCTGCAGGTCGGTCAGCGTCAGGCCGCGTTCGGCAAGTACCTTGGACGAAACGTCGATGTAGAGCTTTTCCGGCTGGTCGCCGATGATCACGGCTTTCTCGACGCCGGGCGTCGTCAGCAGCATGTCGCGCGCCTGGATGGCGAATTTCTTCAGCTCGGGATAGCTGTAGCCGTCGCCGCTGATCGAATGCAGCGTGATGAATGTGTCGCCAAATTCGTCGTTGAAGTAGGGCCCGAGCAGCCCCTGCGGCAGCTCGTTCGAGATATCGCCGACCTTCTTGCGCACCTGATAGAACGCATCCGCAACCTGCGCCGGGTTGGTGTCGCCCTTGACCTGCAAGGTGATGATGGCGCTGCCGGCGCGGGTATAGGAGCGGACGAAATCGAGATGCGGCGTTTCCTGCAGCTTGCGCTCGATCTTATTGACGACCTGGTCCTCCATCTCCTTAATCGAGGAGCCTGGCCAGATCGCCTGGACGACCATGACGCGGAAGGTGAAATCGGGGTCTTCCTTCTGGCCCATGCGCATCAGGCCGAGCGCACCGGCGACGATGATAAGCCCGAACAGGAAGCGGGCAATGCTCGGATGGCCGATTGCCCAGCGCGAAAGATTGAAAGACCGCTTTTCATTGGTGTTGGTGGTCATCGGCGTCAGTCCGTTTCAATTTGATCAACAGAGCACGCGCTTTCGCATGCCCAAGGAACTTCCGATGTGAGCTTCCGGGCGGCGAGGCTTTCCGAGTTGAAAGATCTACATCGCGGTGGGACGCGAGGATCGACGTGGGGGTTACATCGACCTGAGATCTCGAAAATCGGGGGCGCCTGCCGCCCGGAAACCGTGAATTGCCTGGCCGTCAGCGCAAGCGCCTTGCGGCGTCGTCATCGGCCGATGCCGACTGCTGCGCTGCATCGCCGGTCAGCTTGACTTTCAGATTCTCGGTCATGAACTGCGTGCCGGCGGCCACCACGACGTCGCCCGGCTTCAGCCCATCGGCGACACTGACGCCGTCGGGCGTGAAGGCGGCGACCTTGACCGGATGCGCATGGACCGTTCCGCCATTGCGGTCGACGGTCCAGACGATCGATTGGCTGTCCTTTTGCGCCAACGCGCTCAGCGGGATCGACACCAGCTGCTGCCGGTTGCCCGCCGCAGCTTCGATGGAGGCGGTCATGCCAAGCAGCACGCGCGGATCGTTGGGCAGGCTGACGCGAACGGCAAAGGTGCGCGACTGCGGATCGGCGCTGCCGGCGACTTCGCGGACCTTGCCTTCGAGCGTCAGCGCCTCGTCGGACCAGAAGCCGGCCTTGACGGTCTTGCCCGGCTTGAATTCGGCGATATCGGTTTCCGGAACAGCGATCAGGACTTCCTTCTCGCCGTCGATGGCAACGGTCACCACCGGCGTGCCGGAGCCGACCACCTGGCCGACATCGGCGGCAACGGCAGTGACGATCCCGTTCTTGTCCGCCTTGAGATCGGTATAGCGGACCTGGTTCTGTGCCTGCGCAAGCTGCGAGCGGGCGGAGTCTCGCGTGGCGACCGCCTGATTGTAGCTGAGCGTCGCCTGCTCGAGCTGCGACTTCGGCGCGAAATTCTTCGCGTAGAGCTGTTCGGCGCGCTTGCGCGTAAGCTCGACTGTCTCGACCTGACGGTCGGCAGCATCGAGGCTGGCCTGAGCGCTTCTCACCGAAAGCTCATAGTCGGTGGGATCGATGCGGGCGAGAACGTCGCCCGGCTTGACGCGGTCACCGATGTCGACAAGGCGCTCGGTGATCTTGCCGTTGATGCGAAAGCCGAGATTCATCTCGGTGCGGGCGCGCACCGATCCGGAATAGGAAAGCTGACGGGTATCGCTCGCCTTGGCGATCTCGACCACC
This sequence comes from Mesorhizobium sp. M0571, assembly GCF_040320985.1. Lineage (NCBI taxonomy): Bacteria > Pseudomonadati > Pseudomonadota > Alphaproteobacteria > Hyphomicrobiales > Phyllobacteriaceae > Mesorhizobium > Mesorhizobium sp. M0571. The sequence goes on along the minus strand of NZ_JAMYQT010000004.1, from coordinate 257,074 downwards.
TTGACCGGGCGGATGATCTCCTTGACCTCGGCTTTCTCCTGCGAGCAGCCGACGAGGCCGAGAGCGGCAACGACAATCAATGCCAGGCCGGGGGCCGTTCGCCTGTTGGTGATGGACTTGGACAAAGACACTTTTTCGTACTCCCGAACTGTGGAGATGAATTGCCGACATCGCCGCCCCACGGGCGGCAACGGTCATTTCTTCAAGGCTCTGATTGCAAACTCGGTCAGCTCGTCCGGCGTCGCCCGGTTCTTCTTGGCGAGGCACTGAGCCATCATCTGTGGATGACAGAGGCTGATAATAGCAGCACCGAAACACCGGGAAGCGACTACCGGATCCTGATCGACGAACTCGCCGGCGGCGATGCCCTCGCGGATCACTTCCGCGACCAATTCGTGGATGCTGTCGATGTGCTTTTCGATGACATGCCAGTCGCGCTCGATGGCGACGATGACCATCTCGTGCACCTTCTCCTGGTCGATCATGGTCTCGAGCGTCCACTGATAATGCGTGTGCACGTAGCGGCGGAGCTTCTCGCTGGCGGTGCCGGAACCATGGCAGGCCTCGTAGGTCAGCCGGTAGCAGGTGGCGAGCATGCGGCCGCAAACCGCCTGGTGGATTTCGACCTTGGAGGCGAAGAAGCGATAGATGTTGGCGGTCGACATGCCGAGTTCGCGCGCTATGTCGGCGACGTTGGTCTTGCCGTAGCCGTAGTGGCGGAACAATCGCTCCGCGCAATCCAGGATGCGGGTCACATTTTCCTGGCGGGCGGAGTCGGCGGTGGTGTCTAGGGTTTCAAGCATCTCATTGGCCAAAATTTACGACTGACGAATTTAGAATTTCGTCACTCGTAAATTGAAAACCGTCACCTGTCAAGGCGCGATGTTGGCCGGCTGGCTCAATTGATGACAGATGCTGACATCGTCTTAGGTGAGTCCGCCTGTGAAGCGGGCTCTCGAGAGGTCCTCCAAGCCATGTGGTAAACCCGCCCGCGCGCGTCTACAGCCCCGCGTCTTATTGACGCAAAGGACGCGGTAGCAGTTTGATTTTGCGTATGATTTTCCGAAATCGGTTCCGACTTGGGGTCATGCACTAAGGCTGTTTCGCCATTTCTCGCAGCCGGAACTTCTGGATCTTGCCCGTCGAAGTCTTCGGGATCTCGGCAAAGATCACCGCTTTCGGCACCTTGAAGCGGGCGAGCAGCGCGCGGCAGTGCTCGATGACCTCGGCCTCGGTCGCCGCCTTGCCCGGCTTCAGCTCGACATAGGCAACCGGCACCTCGCCCCATTTGTCGTCGGATCTGGCGACAACGCCACAGGAGGCGACGGCAGGATGTTTGTAGAGCGCCTCCTCGACTTCGATCGAGGAGATGTTCTCGCCGCCGGAGATGATGATGTCCTTGGAGCGATCCTTGAGCTGGATGTAGCCGTCCGGATGCATGACGCCGAGGTCGCCCGAATGGAACCAGCCACCGGCAAAGGCCTCGTCGCTCGCTTTGCGGTTCTTCAAATAGCCCTTCATGACGATGTTGCCGCGGAACATCACCTCGCCAATCGTCTCGCCGTCGGCCGGCGTCTCTTGCATGGTCTGCGGGTCCATCACGGTCAGGCCTTCGAGCGCGGCATAGCGCACGCCTTGCCTGGCCTTCTTCGCTGCCCTCGGCCCCTTCGCCAGCCGGTCCCACTCGCCGTGCCATTCGTTGACGACGGCCGGGCCATAGGTTTCGGTCAGGCCGTAGAGATGGGTGACGGCAAAGCCCGCATCGGCCATGCCCGACAGCACCGCCTCAGGCGGCGGCGCCGCGGCGGTGTTGAAGGTGACGGTCTGCGGGAACTGCCGCTTGTCCTCGTCCCTGGCGTTGATCAGCACCGACATGACGATGGGTGCACCGCAGAGATGGGTGACGCCGTGATCGGCGATGGCATCGTAGATCGGCTTTGGCCGCACCCAGCGCAGGCAGACATGGGTGCCGGCCTGCACGGCAAGCGTCCAGGGAAAGCACCAGCCGTTGCAGTGGAACATCGGCAGCGTCCACAGATAGACCGGGTGCTTGCCCATGCCGGCATGGATGGTGTTGGCATAGGCCATGAGTGCCGCGCCGCGATGGTGGCAGACGACGCCCTTCGGATTGCCTGTCGTGCCGGAGGTGTAGTTGAGCGAGATGGCATCCCATTCGTCGTCCGGCATCGACCAGGCGAAATCCTCATCGCCGTCGGCGAGAAACGCCTCGTAGTCGAGCGTGCCGATCCGCTCGCCCTTGGGATAGGGCGCGTCGGCGGCGTAATCGGGATCGTCATAGTCGATCACCAGCGGCTTGACCTTGGCCAGCGCCAGCGCTTGCCGAACCACGCCGGTGAATTCGCGATCGACGAACAGCACCTTGGCTTCGGCATGGTCGAGCTGGAAGGCGATGACCGCGGCATCGAGGCGGGTGTTGAGCGAGTGCAGCACGGCCTTGGTCATCGGTACGCCGAAATGCGCTTCCAGCATCGGCGGTGTGTTGGACAGCATGACGGTGACGGTATCGCCCTTGCCGATGCCGCGCTTCGCCAGCGCCGAGGCAAGCCTCAGCGAGCGTTTCCAGAAATCGTGATAGGTTGTGCGCTGGCGGCCATGGATGATGGCGGTCTGGTCGGGAAAGGTTTTTGCCGCCCGCTCAAAATAGGTCAGCGGCGTCAGCGGCTGGTGGTTGGCCGGATTCCTGTCGAGATCCTGTTCGTAGGGATTGCCCATCCCGTCCTCCGCCAGTGTTCGTCCAGAACTTCTAACCGCGGCCTTCCGGCCCGTCACCACCAACGATGCCATCATAGACCGCGTTTGGCGCAGGATGGTCTAGATTCGGCGGGCGAAAGAGCATCGTATGCCTTCGCTCAATTTGACTTTTGTCGAGAGCCGTGAATAATGTCAGCGAGGAGATGGCATGGCGATCCGACCGGCAGAACAGCTTATCCACAAGGCCGCCTGGCTTTACTATGCACACGGCCTGCGCCAGGACCAAGTGGCCAGCCAGCTGAAGATTTCCCGTGCCTCGGTGGCGATGTATCTGCGCAAGGCGCGCGAGACCGGCATCGTCAACATCTCGACCTCGACCCAGCTTTTCACCGACGACGTCCTGGCGCGCAAGCTGGAAGACGCGCTGCAGCTCGACGCCGTCTGGATCGCGCCGGAAAACGGCTATGTCGCCGACCCGTCGACCGACATTGCTGTGCTGGCGGCAAGCGTCTTTCTCGAGCTGGTCAAGAAGGGCGACCGTATCGGCGTCGCCTGGGGACGGACCGTCTATACGATCGCCGACATCATGTCCTATGCCGACCTGCAGGACGTCACGGTGGTGCAGCTCTGCGGCAATCTGGGAGCCCCCTATTCGTACCGGCCCGACCAATGCACCATGGAAATCGCGCGCCGGCTCAATGCCAAGGGGCTGAATTTATACGCGCCGCTGGTGCTGACGACGGAAGAACTGGCACGCGGCCTGCGCGCCGAGCCGGTGATCCGCGAGCAATTGTCGGGCATCGGTGACTGCGGCCTGGCGCTGTACTCGGTCGGCTCGGTGGATACCGACAGCCATTTGGTCAAATGCGGCGCGCTGACGCCAAGCGAAATGGCTGCATTGCGCAAGGCGGGTGCGGCCGGCGTCATCGCCGGACAGATCATCGATGCCGAAGGCAAGGCGCTCGACTGCAGCTACAACCGCCGGGTGATTTCGGCAGAGCTGTCATCGCTGCGCAGGATCGAAAAGCGCCTTGTGGTGGTGCAGGAGGACAGCAAGTTCGAACCGCTCATCGCGGCGATCGCCGGCGGGTTCTGCACCCATCTCGTTGTCGGCGCGCGCATGGCACGGCGGCTGCTCGACTACGCTGGAGCAACAGCAGAAAAGGTCGCCTGATACCCAGTTCCAGCCGCCGGCGCTTTGTCATCAAGGCGTCGCGGCATTCCTGTTCACAACAAACGAGAAATCGGACGAAGTTGATATGAAGAACCTGTGGAATGACGGCGACGCGGAGAAACTGGTCGCCGACTATGCAAAGAAGGGTGTGTCCCGAGACCTGGCGCTGCGCGTCTACACGACCAGGCTTCTGGGCGGCGAGCCGCGGCTCGTCCTGCATGGGGGCGGCAACACCTCGTGCAAGACCAAGGCCACCGATCTTGTCGGCGACGAATGGGACGTGCTCTGCGTCAAGGGCAGCGGCTGGGACATGGGCGTCATCGAGCCGCAAGGCCTGCCGGCGGTCAAGCTCGGCGCGCTGTTGAAGGCGCGGTCGCTGCAAAAACTCCCCGACGAGGACATGGTCGCGCTGCAACGGGCGAACCTCATCGATCCATCCTCGCCCAATCCGTCCGTCGAGACGCTGCTGCACGCCTTCCTGCCGCACAAATTCGTCGACCACACGCATTCGACCGCAATCCTGGCCATCGTCGACCAGGACGACAGCGAGCCGCTGAGCCGGAAGGTGTTCGGCGAAAAGATGGGGTTCGTGCCCTACATCATGCCGGGTTTCGATCTGGCCAAGGCGGCTGCCGACATCTTCGACGCCGATCCGACGGTCGAAGGCCTGATCCTCGACAAGCACGGCATTTTCACCTTCGGCGACGATGCCAAGCAAGCGTACGACCGCATGATCCACTATGTGACCGTCGCCGAGGACTACATTGCCAGGAACGGCAAGCCGCCTGTCGACAAGTCGGCCTTGCCTGCCAGGCTGGCCAAGCCGGCGGAGATTGCGCCCGTGCTGCGCGGCGCGGTGGCGGTGGCGCGCGGCGAAGGCCGCTTCGACCGCATGATCAGCGATTTCCGCACCTCGGACGCGATCGTCGATTTCATCAATTCGGCGAGGATTGCCGACTTGGCCGGACGCGGCGTCTCGACACCCGACCTGTCGATCCGCATCAAGACCGGACCGATGGCACTGCCGGCGCCCGACGCGGACAAGATCGGCGACTACAAATCCGTCATCCGCCAGCATGTCGAGAAATTCGCCAAGGACTATCGCGCCTATTTCGAAACCAACGACGCGCTCGACGATGTGAAGCGCACCATGCTCGACCAGATGCCGCGGCTGACGCTGGTGCCGGGCCTCGGCATGTTCGGCCACGGCCGCACGCTCAAGGACGCGAAGATCGCCTCCGACGTCGGTGAAATGTGGATCGAGGCGGTGCGCGGCGCCGAAGCCATCGGCGATTTCCGGCCATTGTCGAAAAAGGAGCTGTTCCCGCTCGAATACTGGTCGCTGGAACAGGCCAAGCTCGCCTCCAACAAGCCGAAGCCGCTAACCGGCCAGATTATGCTGGTCACCGGCGGCGCCGGCGCGATCGGCGCCGCCACCGCAAAGCTGTTCGCCGACAACGGTGCCCATGCGGTGGTCGTCGATCTCGACGCGTCAAGAGCTGCCGAGGCGGCAAAAAAAGCCGGCAACAATTCGATCGGCATTGGCGCCGACATCACCGATCCGGCGCAGATGCGCGCTGCGTTCGACAACGCGGTCGCCGTCTTCGGCGGCCTCGACATTCTCGTCTCCAATGCCGGTGCTGCCTGGGAGGGCCGGATCGGCGAGCTCGACGACGCCACTTTGCGCAAGAGCTTCGAACTCAATTTCTTCGCCCACCAGTCGGCGGCGCAGAATGCCGTGCGCATCATGCTTGAACAGGGCACCGGCGGCGTGCTTTTGTTCAACACCTCGAAGCAGGCGGTCAATCCGGGGCCGAAGTTCGGCGCTTACGGCATTCCCAAAGCGGCGACGCTGTTCCTGTCCAGGCAATATGCACTCGACTACGGCGCGCATGGCATCCGCTCCAATGCCGTCAACGCCGACCGCATCCGTTCGGGGTTGCTGACCGACGCCATGATCGCCAGCCGCTCGGGCGCGCGCGGCGTATCGGAGAAGGAGTACATGTCGGGCAACCTGCTTGGGCAGGAAGTGACGGCCGAAGACGTCGCCCAGGCCTTCCTGCATCAGGCGCTGGCCGAGCGGACGACCGCAGACGTGACGACGGTGGATGGCGGGAATATTGCCGCGGCGTTGAGGTAAGCCAAATCTCACCAACAAAAAAGAGCGGCCCGCGAGCCGCTCTTTTCTTTGCCGATAGTGGAAGACTACTTGGCGTTCGGGTTCGGCATCCAGGCCGGCATCGCGACATCGGCATGGGCGAATTGCGGCAGCTTGGCCGAGAGGTCTTCCATGTTCTTGATGTCCTTGTCGAGGAGGTCCTTTTGGGTGATTAGCGTCGGCGGCACGATGACGTTGTGGCCGGGGTCTTCGCCGGCCAAAAGCTGCGCCAGCGCACGCACCGAGACCTGGCCGACAACGGCCGGATTGGTGGCGGCGGTTGCGGCCCAGGCGCTGTCGGGCTCGCGCATCGCGGCGATGTCCGAGGTCGAAATGTCGGCCGAATAGATCTTGACGTCCTTGTTCAGTCCGGCCTCGTCGACGGCGATCTTCACGCCCTTGGCGAATTCGTCATAAGGCGCGAACATCACCTTGATGTCGGGATGAGCCGACAACACCGAGCGAGCCTGGTTGGCGACCGAATTGGCGATCGGATTGTCGAGCGTGCCGAACATGGCGGCTTCGTTAATGCCGGCATACTTCTTTTTGAATTCAACCCAGGTCTCGTTGCGGCGGTCGAGCGGGGCGATGCCGGCGACATAAACATAGCCGGCCTTCCAGCTCTCGCCATTGTCCTTGACCGCCTGTTCGAGCGCCAGGCGCGCAAGATCGCGGTCGGACTGTTCGATCTGCGGGATTTTGGGGTTTTCGACATTGACATCGAAGGCGACGACCTTGATGCCGGCGTCGACGGCGCGCTGGGCGGCGTCCTTCATCGATTCCGTCAGTCCGTGCTGGATGATGATGCCCTGGACGCCGAGCGCGATGGCTTGGTCGACCATGTCAGCCTGAAGGGCTGCGTCCTGACGGCTGTCGAGCACGCGCAGGTCGACGCCGAGTGCCTTGGCCTGCGCCTCGACGCCGGACAGATAAGCCTGGAAGAAGTCGCCGGTCGAGAGATAGCGGACCAGTGCTATCTTGACGGCACCCGGCTTGTCGAACGGGGCCGGCCTGTCCTGCGCCATCGCCGGCAACTGCATCAGCAATGTTGCGCCGGCAAACCCGAGCGCTGCCTTCCCCAAAAGTCTTCTTGTGATGTTCACGTCGTTTCCTCCACTTGTTGAACCCAAAATGTGACCCGGTCGAAACCTATCTCCTGCCCCTGCCGGAAAGGGCGAAGGTGAAGACAAGGGCGACCACGAGAACCACGCCCTTGACGAAATCCTGCGTGTAGTAAGGCGCGTTCATCATCGTCAGGCCCTGCAGCAGCACACCGACAAACACCGCGCCGACGGCCGTGCCGAAGGCGTTCGGCTTGGCGGCGCCGAGAACCGCGTAACCGATGAGTGCCGCAGCCACTGCGTCGAGCAGCAGATTATTACCCGAGGCGATGTCGCCGCGTCCAAGCCGGGCGGCGAGCAAAATGCCGCCGATCGAGGCAAAAACTCCTGATATAACGTAGGCCCAGATTTTGTATGCCTTGACAGGCGCGCCAGCGAGTTCGGCAGCGCGTTCGTTGCTGCCGACCGCATACATCATGCGCCCGAAACGCGTGTATTCGAGAAAGAACCAGATCAGCACCGCCAGCACGAGCAGGACGACGACCGACACCGGAATGAGGTTCGGGATGAAAAAATCGAAGCGATGGCGGCCAAGCGCCAGAAAGGCGGCGCCGAAACTGCCGTTGGCGACCGAGCCATCGGGCATCGTCATGCCGGTGGCGATCGAACGGCCTTCGGTAGGAATGCGTTGCAGGCCGACAAGCAGGAACATCATGCCGAGCGTCGCCAGAAGGTCCGGCACCCGCATATAGACGATCAGCCAACCGTTGATGAGGCCGACGACGGCGCCGATCACAAGACAGACGACGACCGCGACGACGGCATTCTGCTCCAGCACCACCATGACATAGGCAGCCGCCATCATGGCGCTGGTGGCGACCGAGCCGATCGACAGGTCGAAGCCGCCGACGACCAGTGTGGCGGTGACGCCGAGCGCCAGCACGCCGGTGATGGCGACCGACTGAAAGATGAAGACGGCGCTTTGCGGCGAGACGAAGCCATCGGCGGCGACGGCGAAATAGGCGATCAACCCGAACAAAAGGATGATGAAGCCGTAGCGGATGGCACGGTCGCGCAGGATCATTCAGCGCTCCCGCACGCTGGCACCGTCTTCACCCAACCTGAACTCATGCCCTCTCCATTCCATTTGTCTCGTCTGCCGGCCCTCAGGCCGCGCTGTGCAATGGCCCGCCAGCCACTTCGGCCAGCAGGCGCTCGAGATCGATATCGGTGTTGCGATGCTCGCCGACGATCGTCTGCTCTGACATCACCAGGATGCGATCGGCCGTCTCCAGGGCTTCGTCGAGTTCGGTGACGAATAGCAGCGTGGCGCGGCCGTTGGCGCTGGCCCGCAGCTTGGCGGCGATATCGCGCCTGGCCGAAATGTCGACGCCCTGAAACGGCTCGTCGAGGATGAAAAGCCTTGCCGCCTGCGACATCCAGCGGGCGACCATCACCTTCTGCTGATTGCCGCCCGAAAGCGACGCCATCTCGTCCTTCTCCGAGCGGCAGACGATGCCGAGTTCCTGGATCTGCTGGCGGGCAGTGGCGCGTTCGATGCGGCGCTTGAGAACCCCGAGACGCGACATGCGCCTGTGGAACGGCAGACTGATATTTTCCTGGATATTGAAGTCGCCGACGATGCCGTTTTCGCCCCGGTCCTTGGCTACGAGAAACACGCCAGCGGCAATCGCTTCGCCGGTCGACCCCGGAGCATAGGGTTTCCCGTTCAGCACCATGGTCCCGGACAGCGGCTTGCGCAAACCGAATAGCGTCTCGGCAAGCGCGGTCTTGCCGACGCCGACGAGGCCGGTGATGGCAACGACCTCGCCACCGCCGAGCGTCAGCGAGATCGGCCTGGCGCCTTCAGCAATCCGCAGACCGTCGGCGGCAAAAATTGCCTTTGCCGAATTCCTGGCGACGATCCGCTCGAGCTGGATCTTGCGGCCGAGCATGGCGTTGACCGCACCTTCATAATCCAGCGGCTTCTTGTCGAAGATGCCTGAGATGACCCCATCGCGCATCGAAATGATGCGATCGGCAAGCCGCCTGATGTCAGACATACGGTGCGAAATGTAGAGAATGGCCACGCCTTGCTGGCGAAGCCTGTCGAGCAACGCGAACAGCCGGTCGGCTTCGGCACTGGACAGCGAGGAGGTCGGCTCGTCGAGGATCAGCACTTTCGGCTGGTGCGCCATGGCGCGGGCGATCGCCACCATCTGGCGGTCGGCCAGCGAGAGATCGCTGACCCGGGCTTTGAGGTCGATGACCAGCCCCATGCGGTCGGCAACCGCCTTTGCCTCACGGCGCACCCGGCCCGGATTGAACAGCGTCGGCACGCCGCCGCCGCTCAGCCTGTCGAGGGTGAGATTGGTGGCGACGTCGAGGTCGGCGACGACACCGTCATTGATGTTCTGGTGGACGGTGACGACACCAGCGCGGATCGCCTCCGCCGGCGTCTTCGGGGCGAAGTCCCGGGGCGCAAGGTCGTGATCGGCGAGGCGCATCGAACCGCCGCCATGGTCGTAGACGCCGCTGATGATCTTGACGAGGGTGGATTTGCCGGCGCCGTTGGCGCCCATCAGCACGGTCACTTCGCCGGCATGCAATTCGAGCGAGACGCCGCCAAGCACCTCGATATGGCCGAAGGATTTCCTCAGGCCGTCGACACGGAACACGGCATCATTGCCCATTCGTTCCTCCCTGACGGTGACGCTATGGGCTGTATCGGCAATTGTCAACACGATTGACAATTGCCAAAGGGCTTCCTAGCTTGGCCCGGCCGCGATGACTCCGCTATCATCGGAGCACACAAGCGGGAGGTGAGGATGACTGGGAAATCGCCGTTCGAAGCACTGTCGGTCTCGACCCTGGCGGCCCGTCTCGGCGCCAACGAAGCCCTGTGTTCGCAGATCGGCAAGGATACGAGCCAATGGAAGGTTCGTGAAGTCGGCGACGGCAATCTGAACCTGGTGTTCACTGTCGAGGGTGCCACGGGTGCGGCGGTCGTCAAGCAGGCCCTGCCCTATGTCCGGCTGGTCGGCGACAGCTGGCCGCTGCCGTTGAAGCGCTCCTTCTTCGAATATCACGCGCTGACGCGGCAACAGGCGCGGGCGCCGGGTTCGGTGCCTGATATCTATCACTTCGACGAAGGCCAGGCGCTGATCATCATGGAGTATCTGTCGCCGCACATCATCCTGCGGCGGGCGCTGATCGAGGGTCGGCAACTGCCGAATATCGCGAAAGACATCGGCCTGTTCATGGCCCGCACGCTGTTTCGCGGCTCCGACCTCAGCATGGCGGCCAAGGACCGCAAGGCCGATCTGGCGCTGTTTTCCGACAATGTCGAGCTCTGCGACATTACCGAGAACCTGGTTTTCTCGGATCCGTATTTCGATGCCAAAATGAACCGGCATACCAGCCCGCAGCTCGATGGCATCGTCGCCGAATTGCGCGCCGACCGTGATCTCAAGGTCGAGGCGCAGCGCATGAAGCACATCTTCGCGGCCAATGCCGAGACGCTGCTGCATGGCGACCTGCATTCCGGCTCGATCATGGTCACCGACTCGGAAACGCGGATGATCGACCCCGAATTCGCCTTCTACGGCCCGATCGCCTTCGATGTCGGCATGCTGCTCGCCAATTTCTGGATGGCGTTCTTCTCGCAGCGCGGCCATGAACAGGACGGAAGCCGCGATGCCATGCGCGCCTATCTGCTCGACGTCACGACAGAGACATGGTCGGTGTTCCGCAGCGAGTTCTCGCATCTGTGGCGAACCGAGCGCACCGGCATGCTCTACCAGAAGAGCCTGTTCGAGGATCAGGGCGACAGGCTCGGCGCCGAGCAGGCGCTCGACCACATGCTGCATGCTATCTGGACCGATCTGCTGGGCTTCGCCGGCGTCGAGGTGCACCGGCGCATCCTCGGGCTTGCCCACAATGCCGATTTCGAGACCATTGCCGATCAGGATCTGCGCGCCAGATGTGAGGCAAAGGCGCTGAAATTCGGCCGTCACATCGCCGTCAACCGGCGCCAGATCCACAGCATCGACGAGGTCAACCGGTTGGCCGCGCTGATCGAACGGGAGAGCAGAATTTGAACGTCGGCGAGCGCCACTACCGCACCATCTGGCCGAGTGACGACGGGCGTTCGGTGGAGATCATCGACCAGCGCTGGCTGCCGCATGATTTCCGTATTGAAAAGATCGATACCGTTGCCGGGATCGCCACGGCAATCCGCGACATGTGGGTGCGTGGGGCGCCGCTGATCGGCGTCACCGCCGCCTATGGGGTCGCCATGCAGATGGCCGACGACCCCTCGGATGCGGCGCTCGACGCCGTCTGGGCAACCCTGCACGAAACGCGCCCGACCGCGATCAATTTGCGCTGGGCGCTGAACGAAATGCAGCGCTTCCTGCTGGCGCTTCCCCTGGCAGAACGTGCCGCGGCCGCATATCGGCGTGCCGGCGAGATCGCCGACGAGGATGTCGGCCTCAACCGCGCCATCGGCGCCAATGGGCTCGAAATCATCAAGGCGATCGCGGCGCGCAAGCAGCCGGGCGAGCCGGTCAATATCCTGACCCACTGCAACGCCGGCTGGCTGGCCACCGTCGACTACGGCACCGCCACCGCGCCGATCTATCTGGCGACGGAAGCCGGCATACCAGTCCACGTCTATGTCGACGAAACGCGACCCCGCAACCAGGGTGCCCAATTGACCGCATGGGAGATGGCCGGCCACGGCGTGCCGCATACGCTGATCGTCGACAATGCCGGCGGCCATCTGATGCAGCGCGGTCAGGTCGACATGGTCATCGTCGGCACCGACAGGACCACCGCCGACGGCGATGTCTGCAACAAGATCGGCACCTATCTCAAGGCGCTTGCCGCCGCCGACAACGACGTGCCGTTCTACGTCGCGCTGCCGTCGCCGACGATCGACTGGACGGTGGGCGACGGCCTAGCGGAAATCCCGATCGAACAGCGCTCGCCCGACGAGGTCTCGCTGGTCTGGGGCAAGACCGCTTCCGGCGAGATCGCCCAGGTCCGCGTGTCGCCGGAAGCGACGCCGGCGGCCAACCCGGCCTTCGACGTGACGCCGGCGCGGCTGGTCACCGGCTTGATCACCGAACGCGGCGTCGCCACGGCCTCGCGCGAAGGCCTGAAGGCGATGTTTCCCGAGCGCGGATAGGCCGCTTTCGACGTGTCAGGAGGCGCGCTGGGTTTACCTGATCTCACGACTTCTTGAACACGGCGCGGTTAAAAACGCACGTTGCCTGTCCCACATGGAGAGCCGTATGCGTAGGGCGGGGCAGCGCACAACGCTCAAGCCGGGGCTGGCCACGGCTCCGCGAGTGAACCGGCGGGATACCGCGATGTCATTCAGACCGTTGCTTGGTGACGGACGGGTTCGGAGCCAGGAGGAGAAGTCGGAGCCCCAGCAAACCGCGTCATGGGTCGGCTCCTCGATCGTTTTCGACAATCGGCGGTGGGCGTGCCGGGAGGCGGAACTCCGCTGGACAGCCCCTCATCATCTGATCGTGCTGACCGAAGAAGGCGGAACGTCCCATACATCGATCCGGCACGAGGCAAGATCCCTGTACGACGGAATGGACCGTCCCGGAGCCCTCACCTTCGTCCCCGCAGGCGCGGAGCGGCAGGGCTTCTATCGCGATGTAAACCTCTCCTACTCAGCCTTGTGGATCGATCCCGATATCGGGCTTCCTGAATGCGAACGCCTGAGAGACCTGCCGATCCTGGTAAACAAGAAAGACGCAGTCGTCGCCACCCTCTTGAGTTCGCTTCGCGACGAGATGGCACTCGGTCACAAGCCGGACACCGCCTATGTCGAGCATCTGGTCGCCCTCGTCAGCCTCCGCGTGGCCACCCTGAACCGGGAGCAACGCCCGTCTCTACGTCACGGCTGTCTCAGCCGTCGGGTGCTTGGTCGAGTCCGGGAGTACATCGATGCACATATGAATTCCGACATTTCGCTAAGCGAGCTGGCAGCCGTCGCGGACATGGCCGTCGACAGTTTTGCGCGCCGCTTCAAAGCGACGACCGGCCTTGCACCCTATGCCTATGTGATCGAGGAACGCGTGCGGCGAGCGGAGATGCTGCTGCGCGAAACGGGTTTGTCGATCGGTACCATTGCCTTTCGCCTCGGCTTTTCAAGCCAGAGCCACTTTACCACGACCTTCCGGCGTCTCAGGGGCATGACGCCTCGGGCCTATCGGGTGAATTCTTCTCCGGAATTCTGACATTGCCGCCGGTTTCTTGAAAGAAAGCCGCCGCACACACACCCACCTCCAGTGTCGATGAGTGACAGAACCCGAGGGTTCGCTATCGGGTCAAGTTGCCGTTTTGCGTTCTTGTCATTGCGACTGGGAGATCACGCATGGCCAAAACAGACAACAGGAGCGGGCCGACGCGTCGAACGGTGTTGGAGGGCGGCGTGGCGACCGGCGTGCTCCTGGCTACCGGTATACGGGTTGACGCCGAGCCGGCCGACACCGTCACGGCAGCCGCATCGCCCACGCCGGTACCGACGATGCCGATGTCCCTGCGGATCAACGCGAAGGATCTTGCCGTCGAACTCGACCCGCGGACGACGCTGCTCGACGCCCTGCGCAACCATCTCGGCCTCACCGGCTCGAAGAAAGGCTGCGACCACGGTCAGTGCGGCGCATGCACGGTGCTCGTCGATGGGCGCCGGATCAATTCTTGCCTGACGCTTGCCGCAATGCATGAAGGCGACGAGATCACCACGGTCGAGGGCCTTGCGGAGGGTGATCGGCTGCATCCGGTCCAGGCCGCCTTCGTCGCCCGCGATGGTTTCCAGTGCGGCTATTGCACGCCGGGCCAGATCTGCTCCGCGGTCGGTATGCTGGGTGAGGCCAGGGCTGGCTGGCCGAGCCATGCGAGTGCCAACGTGGCAGCGGCTTCCGTCGCTCTCACCGACGCCGAGATCCGCGAGCGGATGAGCGGCAACATCTGCCGTTGTGCCGCTTATCCGAACATTGTCGCTGCAATCCGCGACGCGGCGGAGGAGGCGTGAGCAATGCAATCCTTCACTTATGAACGTGCGGCAAGTGCCGAGCAGGCAGCCGCCGCGGTTGCGGCCCGGCCGGACGCCAAGTTCATCAGCGGCGGCACCAACCTACTCGACCTGATGAAGCTCGAGATCGAGCGCCCAGCGCATCTCGTCGATATCAGCCGGCTGCCGCTTGATCGGATCGAGGAGACAGTGGAAGGCGGGCTTCGGGTCGGCGCCCAGGTCCGCAACAGCGATCTCGCCGCCGATCCGCGGGTGAGGTCACGCTACCCGATGCTCACGCAAGCGCTGCTGGCGGGAGCGTCCGGCCAGATACGCAACAAGGCCTCGACCAGCGGCAATCTCTTGCAGCGCACGCGCTGCCCCTACTTTTACGACCGCAATATGCCTTGCAACAAGCGCCAGCCGGGTTCGGGCTGCGCGGCGCTTCATGGCTTCAATCGCATGCATGCCGTACTCGGCGCGAGCGAAACCTGCATCGCTGTGCATCCCTCCGATATGGCGGTCGCCATGTCCGGGCTCGACGCCAGGATCGAGACCATCTCGCCCGGCGGCGAGACCCGCACGATCCCGATCGGCGATTTCCATCGATTGCCCGAGGCGATGCCACATGTCGAGACCGTGCTCGGCCACGGCGAGATGATCACCGCGGTGTCCCTGCCGCCCCCGCCACCCGGCCGGCAGGTTTACCGAAAAGTGCGCGACCGTGCTTCCTACGCCTTCGCGCTGGTGTCGGTGGCAGCAATCGTCGAGAAAAGCGGCGATCGTATCCGAAGCGCTCGGATCGCCATGGGCGGCGTGGCAGCGAAGCCATGGCGCGCGACGGAGGCGGAGCGCGCGCTCGCAGGAGCGGCGGCGTCCGACGGCGCCTTTACCGACGCCGCCGAAGCCGCGCTCGCCGGAGCCGTCGGGCATGGCGGCAATGATTTCAAGATCCCGCTGGCGAAACGGACGATGCGGCACACGCTCGCTGCTGCCGTCGAGAGTGCGTGAGGTGACACCATGACAGAGACGAAGACCAGCGAGAACCATCCTTCCGAAACGCGCAATGGCTTAATCGGGCGCCCAATCGACCGCATCGATGGTCCGCTCAAGGTGACCGGCGATGCTACCTACGCTTACGAGAATGCGCTGGAGGGTACAGCCTATGGCTATATTCTCGGCGCCGCCGTCGCCAAAGGGCGCATCGCAGAGATCGATACGGCCGAAGCCGAACGGGCGCCGGCAGTGCTGCTCGTCATGACGCACCGGAATGCGCCGGCCCAGCCGGATTTCGGCCCAGCGGTCACGCCCACGGTGCCTGAGGTCTTCACACGCGCCCGCCCCGCGCTCAACAGCGAGCGGGTGCGGTATTACGACGAGCCCGTCGCGCTGGTCGTTGCGGAGACGTTCGAGGCGGCACGCGCTGCGGCGGGCCTCATTAGAATACGCTACGACGAGGAGCCGGGCCTCTACGATTTGCCGGCGCATGTGGCCGACGCCTACGCACCAAAGCGGACCAATGCCGGCTTCGAGACCGACAGCGTGGTCGGCGACTTCGAGAGCGTCTTTGCGGCGGCTCCGGTCAAGATCGATGCCACTTACCGGACCCCCTTCGAACATCACAATCCGATGGAGCCGCATGCGACGCTCGCCGCCTGGTCAGGCAACGAACTGACGATCCGTACATCGGCGCAGACTCTCGCGAACTTCCGGGCGGGGGTCGCCAGCACGCTTCGCATCTCGCCCGAGCGCGTGCGCATCGTGAGCCCCTTCATCGGCGGAGGCTTCGGCTCCAAGCTGATTGCCCATGCCGATACGATCCTGGCCGCGCTTGCAGCGCAGATCCTGCAGCGGCCCGTGAAGATCGCGCTGACGCGGC
This sequence comes from Mesorhizobium sp. M0571, assembly GCF_040320985.1. Classification (NCBI taxonomy): domain Bacteria; kingdom Pseudomonadati; phylum Pseudomonadota; class Alphaproteobacteria; order Hyphomicrobiales; family Phyllobacteriaceae; genus Mesorhizobium; species Mesorhizobium sp. M0571. The sequence goes on along the minus strand of NZ_JAMYQT010000004.1, from coordinate 241,054 downwards.
AACAGATGTTCGCCAATGCCGGTCATCGCGCAGAGATGATCCAACAGGTACGTCTCGGCGCGGACACCGGCGGGCGGCTCACCGGGATCGCGCACGATGTCTGGTCCGCAACGTCCAGCTTCGAGGAGTACTGCGAGCAAACGGCAGTTTTTGCCCGCTCGCTCTATGCGGCGCCGAACCGTGTCACCCGTCATCGCCTGGTTCCGCTGGATATCAACCGCGGCGAATGGATGCGCTCGCCCGGCGAAGCGCCCGGCATGCTGGCGTTCGAATGCGCCATGGATGAGCTCGCAGAGCGGCTCGGCCTGGACCCGATCGAACTCAGGATCCGCAACGAACCGGCACAGGATCCCGAGCGCGGAGTGCCGTTCTCCACCCGCAATCTTGTCGCCTGCATGGAGGAAGGCGCCCGCCGTTTCGGTTGGGAGCGGAGAAACCCGACACCGGCCCGAACCCGAGAGGGCCGGAAGCTCATCGGCTACGGCATGGCGGCGGCGATCCGTCCGAACTATATCGGCGCGGCGACGGCGCGGGTTGCGATCGACCGGGGCGGTCGGGTGACGGCGCGGCTCGACATGACCGATATTGGGACCGGCACTTATACGATCCTGACCCAGATCGCCGCGGAGAGCCTCGGCGTGCCGATCTCGTCCGTCAAGGTGGAACTCGGCGACAGCCGTTTCCCGCGTACCGCCGGCTCCGGCGGTTCCTGGGGCGCGGCGAGCGCGGGTTCGGCACTGCATAACGCCTGCAACGCCCTTAAGGAACGGATCCTGGAGACGGCGCGGTCGAGCGAAGCCTCGCCGTTACGTGGCGTGAACGCCACCGAGGCAAGCTTTGCCGACAGCGAGGTCAGGGCCGGCCAGCGGTCGGCAAGCCTGGCCGATCTCATCCGAAGGATCGCTCCCGACGGGTTCGAGGCCGAAGGTTCCGTGGCTGCGGGCGCCACCACCGAGTCATACAAGACTTATTCGCAGCATTCCTACGGAGCGCATTTCGTCGAGGTCGCTGTCGATTGCGATACCGGTGAGATCCGCATGCGCCGGATGCTGCTGTGATGGGCGCGGGCCGTATCCTCAACGCCAAGACCGCGCGCTCGCAAATCATCGGCGGCATGACGTGGGGGATCGGGGCGGCGCTGATGGAGCAGACGGTGCTCGACCCGCGCTACGGCCATTTCGTCAATCACGATCTTGCCGAGTATCATGTACCGGTCAATGGCGACGTCCCCGACATGGAGGTCGTCTTCCTCGAGGAGCATGACGACAAGGCCAATCCACTTGGCGCGAAGGGTCTCGGCGAGCTCGGCGTCTGCGGTGCGGGGGCTGCTGTCGCCAACGCCATTTACAACGCGACCGGCGTGCGAGTGCGTGAATTTCCAATCACCTTGGACAAGGTGCTGCCTGCCTTGCCCGTGATCGCCATTTGACGCTGGAGTTGCCCGCTCCTTCCTTGCCCTCAAGGGTGATCAGGTCGGAACGGATCGCTATTCCTGTGCCATCCGGAACGACGTCGGTGGTTGACAGCGCTATCCGGCCCTTCCATACAAACGCGGTCAATGTTCTCAGGGCGGGGTGAAAGTCCCCACCGGCGGTAAGGGTCTCGGCCTAAGCCCGCGAGCGCTTTCCGGTTAGCCGGAGGGGTCAGCAGATCCGGTGCGATTCCGGAGCCGACGGTCACAGTCCGGATGGAAGAGAACGAACGGAAAACGGTCCGCTTTCGCGGTTCGGATTCTCGTATCGTGCGTCCTGATTCTGGTTCGAAACGGAAGGATGGACCCATGAATCAGCATTCCCAGAAAGACTATGAGACGATCCGCGTTGCCGTCATTCGCGCGCGCTGGCACGCCGATATCGTTGACCAATGCGTTGAAGCGTTCGGGGCGGAGCTGGCGGTTCTCGGGGAGAAACGCTTTGCCGTCGATGTCTTCGATGTGCCGGGCGCCTATGAGATTCCCCTGCATGCAAAGACGCTTGCCGAGACCGGTCGGTATGCAGCGATCCTCGGCGCGGCATTTGTCGTCAACGGCGGCATCTACCGGCATGAATTCGTGGCGAGCGCGGTCATCGACGGCATGATGAACGTGCAACTGTCCACCGGCGTACCGGTGCTTTCGGCGGTGCTCACGCCGCACAACTACCATGACGGCGCGGACCATCACCGCTTCTTCTTCGAGCACTTCAAGATCAAGGGCAAAGAGGCAGCCAGAGCCTGCGTACAACTGTTGGCGGCACGCGAACACATAGCGGCGTGAAATCTCCACCGCCGGATGGAAATCCCGGTAAGGCGCTGTAGTATCTCACGAAAACCAGGGAGGATGCCGGTGCAAACCAAGAAGATCATCAATGACGGCAACCGCACTGTCGACGAGATGCTGGAGGGCATTCTGGCCGCGCATCCCCGCCACCTCAAAAGCGCGGACGGAAGCCCCCGGTCCATCATCGCCCGCGACGGACCGCGCCCCGGCAAGGTGGGTCTCGTCATCGGCGGCGGCTCGGGACACGAGCCGACCTTCCTCGGCTTCGTCGGCAGGGGGCTGGCCGACGCCGCCGCGATCGGCAATGTCTTCGCCTCGCCGCCGCCGGATCCGATCCTCGAATGCGCCAAGGCGGCCAGCGGCGGTGCTGGCGTGCTGTTCATGTACGGCAACTATGCCGGCGACGTGATGAATTTCGACATGGCCGCCGAAATGGCGGCAATGGACGACATCGACGTGCGCACCGTGCTGACCACCGACGACGTCGCCTCGGCGCCACGCGACCAGAGGCAGAAGCGACGCGGCGTCGCCGGCAATTTCTTCATCTTCAAGGCCGCCGGTGCGGCCTGTGACCGGATGTTCTCCTTCGACGAGTGCGAACGCATCGCCCGAAAGACCAACGACCACACCTTCACCATGGGCGTGGCGCTGTCGCCCTGCTCGCTACCGCAGACCCGGCGGCCGAATTTCGAGATCGGCCCGGACGAGATGGAGATCGGCATGGGCATCCACGGCGAGCCCGGCACCGCGCGTGGAAAGTTGAAAACGGCCGACGAGATCACCGACGAAATGCTGGACAAGGTCCTCGACGAGATGGCGCCGGCGCGCGGCGATAAGGTCGCCGTTCTGGTCAATTCGCTCGGCTCAACGCCGCTGATGGAGCTCTACATCATGAACCGACGCGTCAAGCAGAGGCTGGATGACGTCGGTATTTCCGTCCATGCGACCTGGGTCGGCAATTATTGCACCTCGCTCGAAATGGCCGGCGCCTCGGTGACGCTGATGCATCTCGACGGTGAATTGCAGGCGATGCTCGACCATCCCTGTGACTGCGCCATGTTCCGCGCCGGCTGAGAGAGCATCATGACGTCCACCGATACGGCCAAATTGAAAAGAATGTTCGATGCGATCGCCGCGGCGATCGACGCCGACAAGGACAGGCTCTGCCGGCTCGACGGCGTCATCGGCGACGCCGATCACGGCATCGCCATGGCGCTCGGCTTCGGTGCTGTGCGCGATGCGCTGGCCTCGCTCGACCTCGCGACGACCGAGCCTACAACGTTGCTCAACACCGCGGCGAAGTCCTTCCTCAACGCCGTCGGCGCCTCGTCAGGCCCGCTCTATGCGACGGCCTTCATACGCGGTGCCGCTGCCGTCAAAGGTAGGGCAATTCTGGAGGAGGCTGACGTCATCGTCATGCTCCGGGCGATGGCACAAGGCATCCAGGATCGCGGCAAGGCCGAGCTCGGCGAAAAGACCATGGTCGACGCCTGGCTGCCGGCAGCGCAGGCAGCGGTTGTCGCGCAGGAAGCCGGCAAGAGCCTGTCCGAGAGCCTGGAAGCGGCACTTGCCGCGGCCGAACGGGGCGCCGAGGCGACCAAGGACATGATAGCCACCAAGGGCCGCTCTTCGCGCCTCGGCGAGCGGTCGCTCGGGCATATGGATCCCGGCGCTGCATCGGCCGTGACTGTGATCGGCGCTATGCGGAAAAGTCTGGTTTAGCTCAGCTTCGCCGCGTCGAGCCTGTCGATGGCCTGGACATTACCGGCCGACGGTCCCTTCTCATCGAATTCCGATGCGAGCCATGCATCGACGATCGACTTGGCCAGTTCCGGGCCGATGACGCGGGCGCCCATGGTGATGATCTGGGCGTTGTTGGATTTTGCAGCGCGCTCCGCCGAATAAGTGTCGTGGGTCAGTGCGGCGCGAATGCCGGGGACCTTGTTGGCGGATATGGATACGCCGATGCCGGTGCCGCAAAACAGGATGCCGCGATCGTTCTCGCCGTCGATTATGGTCTGGGCGAGCTTCTGCGACAGGTCGGCATAGTAGCCCGCCTGGCTGAGATCGCTGACCGTGAGGCCGGGCTTGGTGGCGAGGTGAGCGGCAATGACGTCGAGCAGCGGCTTGCCGGCGCTATCGGCTCCAATGGCTATTTTCATGTTCGGTTTCCTTTTCCTGTTCGATGGTTCAGATCGCCGCTGAGGCGCGTTTGAGGATGTCGATATAGCCTTCCGCCTGCCAGGCGGAACGGCCGATGAACAAGCCGTCGATATGAGACTGTCCGATCAGTTCGGCGGCATTTTGGGGATTGACGCTGCCGCCATAGAGCACCGGCGGCACGGCCGGCAGCAGGTCGCGGGCGATTTTCTTGATCAGCGCCTGCTGTCTGCCGGCATAGTCCGAGCTTGCCGGAACGCCCTGGTCCCCGATCGCCCAGACCGGCTCATAGGCAAACAGGATCGTCGCCGCCTTCGCCGCGCCTTCGAGAAATTGCAGCGCGCCGTGCACCTGCAAGGCCAGCGCCGCATCGGCCTGGCCGCTGTCGCGTTGCGCCAGGGTCTCGCCGACGCAGATCAGCGGCACCATGCCGTGCTTCACCGCCGCCGCGGTCTTCAGCCCGACAGCCCTGTCGGTCTCGCCGAAATGCTCGCGCCGTTCGCTGTGGCCGAGCTCGACCATGTCGAGGCCACAGTCCTTCAGCATTACCGGCGAGATCTCGCCGGTCCAGGCGCCGGCGTCGGCCCAGTGCATGTTCTGGGCGCCGACCTTGATGCGTGTCTGCGACAGCGCCTTCTTGACCTCGCGGACCGCCGTGAATGGCGGGACGACGAAGGGCTGGATGCGCTCGTCGAAACCGGGGACGAACTCCGCCAATGCCTTGGTGAAAGCCATCGCCTCGGCGAGCGTCTTGTTCATTTTCCAGCTGGTGCCGACCCAGTAAACCATGCCTACTCTCCTACTCTGCGACCACTGTCAGCGATACGCCGGCGCCATCCAGCGCCGCGCGCATCTGCGGCTGCGGCTCGCGGCCAGTAAAGACGGTGTCGAAGGCCTTGAGATCGGTCAGGAAATGCAAGGCGGTGCGGCCGAACTTGCCGTGATCGACCAGCAGATATTTGCGCGCCGCAGCGGCCATCATCAGCCGTTTGGTCTGGACCACTTCCTGATCCTGATGAAATGCGGAAGCGCCGTGAATGGCCGATGACGACAGGAAAGCGACATCGGCGCGCAATGATTTCAGCGTGTCTTCAGCGAGCAGGCCGAAGAAGCCGTGAAACTTCTTGCTGTATTGGCCGCCGAGTGCAATCAGGTTGATGCCGGCAACGCCCGCCAGCTCCTGGATGACGGCCAGATTGTTCGAGATCACCGTCAGCGGACGCAGATCGGCAAGGTGCCGCGCAACGCCGCCCGCGGTCGAGCCGTCGTCGATGATCACCGTCTGGCCCGGTTCGATCATCGTCACGGCGGCGGCGGCGATGCGCTGTTTCTCGTCGCCAGCCAGTCTCTGGCGGTAGCGGAAATCGCTCTCGAAAAGGCTGCTCGGCTGGATCGAGGCGCCGCCGCGTACCTTGCGCAGGAAACCGCTTTCCTCGAGCTCGTCGAGGTCACGGTGGACGGTCATCTTCGACACGCCGAAGCGCGATGCAAGATCGTCGACACTGGCGGTGCCGGTGTCCATCAGAAAATCCATGATGCCTTGCCGGCGGCCGTCGCTCTTCGTTTCCGCGGCTTCTCGTGCAACCCGAACGCACGTTCCAAGATATAACAGGAAACGTCGCATAGCCACCAAATTTTTTGTGATAATGTTATGTCTCTATGGGATATCATGACGCTTCTGGTCGCGTGCTGTAACAAGAATTGCTGCCGGCCGAGCGTCCAGCGGTTGCGGTGCAGCGGAAATCCGGCCAGAAGCATTAGCGGGCTCGACAACAGCCGAACAGCCCGCAAACACTGGCTCCAAACCGGATACGGGAGACTACTGAGTGGCTCGCATCACACTGAGACAATTGCTCGATCATGCCGCCGAATACGGTTATGGCGTGCCTGCCTTCAACATGAACAATATGGAACAGGGGCTCGCCATCATGGAGGCGGCCGAGGAGACCAAATCGCCGGTCATCCTGCAGGCGAGCCGCGGCGCGCGGACCTACGCCAACGACGTCGTGCTGGCCAAGCTGATCGACGCGCTGGTCGAAATCCATCCCGACATCCCGGTCTGCATGCATCTCGACCATGGCAACAACGAAGCCACCTGCGTCACCGCGATCCAGTACGGGTTCACCTCGGTGATGATGGACGGATCGCTGAAGGAAGACGGCAAGACGCCGGCCGACTACGCCTACAATTCCGGCATCACCCGCCGCGTCGTCGACATGGCGCATTGGGGCGGCGTGTCGGTGGAAGGCGAGATCGGCGTTCTTGGGTCGTTGGAGATGGGCGGCGGCGAACAAGAGGACGGTCATGGCGTCGAGGGCGTCATCAGCCACGACCAGCTGCTGACCGACCCGGTGCAGGCCGAACAGTTCGTGCGCGACACCCATGTCGATGCTCTGGCCGTCGCCATGGGCACCAGCCACGGCGCCTACAAGTTCAGCCGCAAGCCGGACGGCGCGGTGCTCGCCATGAACGTCATCGAGGAAATCCACCGCCGCCTGCCGAACATGCATCTCGTCATGCACGGCTCGTCCTCGGTGCCAGAAGAGCTGCAGGAGATCATCAACAAATATGGCGGCCAGATGAAGCCAACATGGGGGGTGCCGGTCGAGGAGATCCAGCGTGGCATCAAGCATGGCGTGCGCAAGATCAATATCGACACCGACAACCGTATGGCGCTGACCGGCGCGATCCGCAAGGTGCTGACCGAGAACCCCTCGGAATTCGACCCGCGCAAATATCTGACGCCGGCGATGGCCGCCATGAGGAAGCTCTGTAAGGAGCGTTTCGAGCAGTTCGGCACCGCCGGCAACGCGCCGAAGATCAAACCGCTGCCGCTGTCGGAAATGGCCAAGCGCTACAAGTCCGGCAGCCTCGACCCGAAATTCGGCTGACGTACTCGGGTTCCAAGCAGGAGCCGCATCGGCTCCTGCTCATCCATCATGCTCGCGGCAAAAGATCGGCCCTGCCGGTCTCGATGAACGGCGCCCAGTAGTCGACCGACTCGCGGATCATGGCGATGACCTGGTGGTCGACGGGCTCGCGCTCGCGGAACGACAATTCGAGGCAGATCTCATTGTCGACGCCGCCGCCGCGACGCACCGTCTCCAGGAGCTTTTCCGGCGTGATGCGGCCGTCCTTGTTGTAGGCGGCGGTGAACGGCCAATGACCGCCCTTGTTCATCGACGACTGCTTGACATGGATGATCGGCGATTTCTTTGGAAAGGCTTCGGCCCAGGCATAAGGATCGATGTCCCCTGGATTGCTTGAGGTAACATCGCCATGGTCGATGTCGACCATCATCTTGAGCGGGATCGCCATGCCGGCCGCGTCGATTTCGCCCTGCAGCGTCCGGCAGCTTTCGATCGTATGGCCGAACTCGCGGCTAACCGACATCGGCTCCCAGAACAGGTAGGTCAAGCCGGCGGCCCTAGCGTGTTCGGCGACCTCGCGCCAGCATTCCAGCGCAATCTCGAAAAGCCGCGCGCGACGCTCCGGATCGTCATAGTCACGATGGGTGAAGATCGCGAATTGCGTGCCCATGCCGCCGGCGCCGAGCTCGGCCGAAATTTCGGCAAAGGTCTTGAACCAGTCGACATAATAGCGCCGCACGTCGGGGTCGGGATGGCCGAAATGATTGAGCCGGCCGTAAGGGCCGGTCATCGCGGAGGTCACGCGCACGCCGGTGCGGTTGAGCGCGGTGCGGAATAGGCGGAGGAATTTCGAGATCGTCGCCGCCGGCCAGCCGGGATTGACGAATTCATGCGTGAGCTGCACGTCCCTGATGCCGATGTCGTAAGCGATCGCATCGATCAGATCGTCCGGTTCGGCGAAACGGTTGACCAGCGGATTGGTGTTGAGGGACAGGGTGAAAGCCATCAGCCTGCCTTCGCCAGCCGGCTCGAACACCAGTCTTCGAAGGCGGTTCTTTCCGCGGCGGACAGATGCAGTCCGTGCTTGGTGCGCCGTTCGAGAATATCGGCCGCGGTCTCGGCCCATTCATGCTCGAACAGGTAATTGGCTTCGCGTTCGAAAAAATCCTTGCCGAAGCGCCGCCCCAGTTCGGCGAGCGAGCCGGCCGCGCCGACCAGATCGCGCGTCCTTGTGCCGTAGAGCCGGCCATAATGCTTGACCAGCGAGGCCGGCATCCAGGGGAATTCATGGCCGAGGTCGCCGAGAAACTGCTCGAAATCGGCATTGGCGATATCGCCGCCGGGCAGATGCCCTTTCGAGGTCCATGGCCTGCCCATCTTCGGAAAGAACGGGGCGATGCGGTCGAGCGCGTGCTCGGCCAATTTGCGGAAGGTGGTGATCTTGCCGCCGAAGACGGAAAGCAGCGGCGCCTGTCCCTCCGCCGCGTCGAGCTCGAAAATATAGTCGCGGGTCACTGCGCTCGGATTGTCGGCATTGTCGTCATAGAGCGGCCTGACTCCGGAAAACGAGTAGACGACGTCGCTGCGCACAAGCTGGCGCTTGAAATAGCGGTTGACCACCTTAATCAGGTAATCGACCTCGCTGGCATCGGCGGTCACGTCCTCCGGCCGCCCTTCATAAGGAATGTCGGTGGTGCCGATCAGCGCGAGGTCGTTCTGGTAGGGATTGATGAAGATCACGCGCTTGTCACTGTTCTGGACGAGATAGGCCTGCCGCCCTTCCCAGAATTTCGGCACGATGATGTGGCTGCCCTTGACCAGGCGGACGTTGCGCCTGGAATTCTCGCCGGCCACGCGGTTGATGACGTCGTTGACCCAAGGACCGGCGGCGTTGACCAGCGCCCGCGCCTGGACCGTGGTCCTAACGCCGGTTCGACCGTCGCGCATCTCCACCGACCACAGGCCGCTTTCGCGACGGGCGGCGGTGCAGGCGGTGCGGGTGAAGACCCTGGCTCCGCGTTCGGCTGCATCGAGCGCGTTGATGACGACGAGGCGGGCATCGTCGACCCAGCAATCGGAATATTCAAAGCCGCGCTTGAAGCTGTCCTTGATCGGCGCGCCTTCGGGTGCGGTGCGCAGGTCGAGCGTGCGGGTGGCCGGCAGCCGCTTGCGGCCGCCAAGATGGTCGTAGAGGAACAGGCCGAGCCGGACCAGCCAGGCCGGCCGATCATCCGGGCTGTGCGGCAGCACGAAGCGCATCGGCCAGATGATGTGCGGCGCAGATTCCAGCAGCACCTCGCGCTCGATAAGCGCCTCCCGCACTAGGCGGAACTCGTAGTATTCGAGATAGCGCAAACCGCCATGGACGAGCTTTCCCGATCGCGAACTGGTGCCTTCGGCGAGATCGTCTTTTTCGCAGAGGATGACCGACAGCCCCCGGCCTGCTGCATCGCGCGCAATGCCGGCGCCATTGACGCCGCCGCCAATGACGAAGAGATCGACGATTTCGCTGTCACCGCTCATCTCGCCTTATGCCCTGTCGTCAGCATGGATTGACCGGCGGCAGGCCGGCGATGAAGCGGCGCACTTCCTCGGCCGCCTGCTCGGCAGCATAAGTCACCGTGCGTACCGACGCGCCGGCGATATGCGGCGTCAGCGTCACATTCGGCAGCTGCAGCAGCGGCCAGTCGGCCGGCACCGGCTCGACGGCGAACGTCTCCAGCATGGCACTGCCGATCTGCCCCGAGACGAGCCCCTCGTAGAGCGCATCGTAGTCGACCAGCGGTCCGCGCGCGGTATTGACGAAGATCACGCCGGGCTTCATCCGGGCAATGGCGTCCTTGCCGATCAGGCCGCGCGTCTCCTCGGTGACCCGGGAATGCAGCGTGACCACATCGGAGCGCGACAGGAGATCGTCCAGCGCAACCAGCTCGACGCCGGCATTGCGGTCCTCGACGCTCAATTGCACATAGGGATCGGAGACCAGGATGCGGCAGCCGAATGCGCGCAGCAGCCGAACCAGCCTGGTGCCGATATTGCCATAGCCGATGACGCCAACGGTCATTTCGTTGAGCTCGCGGCCGGTGCGGTCGGCGCGGTAGAGATCGCCGCGCCACTCGCCCTTGCGCAAGGCTTCGTGGCCGACGCGGATCAGCCGCGTCTCGGCGAGAATGGCGCCGATGGTGAACTCGGCCACCGCGCTGGCGTTGCGGCCGGGCACATTGACCACCGTGATGCCATAAGCCTTTGCAGCAGCCATGTCGATGTTGATCGGCCCGCCGCGCGATACCGCAACCAGCCTGAGCGTCGGCAAGCGCTGCATCATGGTTTCGGAGAGCGGCGCAAGCTGGGTGACGAAGATTTCGGCGTCGCCGATAAAATCGACCACCTCGTCCGGATCACCGAAATATTCCTTGAGCCTGTCGAGGCCGAGCGCCGCATTGCCGAATTCCATCGGCTCGTCGGGCCATGCGGTCTCAATGGTGCGGATGTCGAGATTATCGCCGCAGGCCGCTTCGATTTTCTCGCGAAACACTTCCGGAAGCATGAAGCGGTCGCCGATGATCGCAATTTTGTTGGGCATGCTCTTCTCAATTCACGTCAGTTTGTTTGGATGCGGCCAGCGAACGCCAGACCGGCCGCAGCGCCTCATGCGCCAATGTGTAGGACGGAACAATCGCCTCGTAGGCAGCGGCAAGTTTTCGGTCGTTAGGTTCGGCCGCACGGAGCAAAGGCGTGACCCATTCACTGACGCAATCGTCCATCGATGCGTACTGGCCGACGCAGACCGCAGCAATCATCGCAGCGCCCGCAGCACCGGCCTCCTCGCGCTCGCTGGTGCGAATGTCGGCGCCGACCGCAGCACCCAGGATCTTGCGCAGAGCCGGGCTCCTGGCCGCTCCGCCGGTCAGGCGGATTTCCTTGGGCAGCGGCCCCATGGCGGCGTAGCAATCGCGTGCCGCGAAAGCCAGCCCCTCGAAGACCGCACGAACCATATCAGCATAGCCGTGCCTGGACGAAATGCCGACGAAGCCGGCCCTGGCATTGGCATCGACGAACGGCCCGCGCTCGCCCGCCTCCGAGACATAGGGCTGGTAGAGCAGCGAGCCTGGCTCGGACGACGATATCCACTGGTCGACCAGCGCGATCATCTCGCCATTGGTCCGCGTGATACCTTGCGAGGCGAGAATGCCGGAGGCGAGGCCGAGAACCCAGTCGATGTTGAGCGTTGCCGCCATGTTCGACTGCATCTGCGCAAAGACGCCTGGCGCCGGCATCGTCATCGTGTAGCCGGTTGCAGCCTCGTTGAGCAGCACCTCGTCCGGCGTCTCGGCAAGCCGCATATGCATGCCCGTTGAGCCGATGATCGAGCAGCCGGACTTGCGCTCGCGATCGAACAGGCCGGCGCCGAGCGCGGTACAGGCGACATCGACATAGGCCAGAACGACCGGCGTGCCGGAGAGCAGTCCGGTCGCCTCTGCCGCTGCCGCCGACAGCCCTGTGCTTTGCCTGGTGCCATCGATGATGGGCGGCAGTAAATGCCTGAGATCGGTGACGCCGAGCACCTCAAGCACATCATCGCAATAGCCGCGCGTGCGGAAATCGCCGAAGGTGAAGGTGCCTTCGGACGGGTCGGTGGCGCGTTGGCCGGTCAACTTGAAATAGAGCCAGTCCTTGCAGTGGAACGCCGTCGCTGCATTGGCAAGCATCGCGGGCATGTGGCGCTTCATGAAGACGAACTGCGATCCCTGCTGGCAGGCAGCGAGCCCGCTGCCGGTCTTTTCGAAGCGCAGCCGGTCCTCGGGCCGCGCGCGGATCTCCTCGACGACCGCGGCAGCGCGCGCGTCGAGCCACAGCCAGCCCTTGGCCACCGGCGCACCATCCTTGTCGATCAGCCAGGTGCCGTCGCCTTGGCCGGTCACGGCAATGGCAATGGTCCGGCTGGCTAGGTCCGGCACCTTGTCGGCGAGTTGGCGCAAGGTCGTCGCGGTATCGGCCCAGGTGCGTGTCAGGTCCTGCTCGGCGCCGCCGCCCGGTAGTGTCTCGTATTTGTTGGGCAGCGCGGCGACCGCGATCTGCCTGCCCGCCGTGTCGAAGGCGACGGATTTGATGACAGACGTGCCGGCGTCGATGCCGATCAGCACATCCCGCATCAGGCAAGCTCCGTGCCGTGCGAAATGGCGTTGCCGCTCGCCTGATCGAAGACGTGCAGGTTTTTCGGATCGATGCTGACCTTGATCGGCGCACCGAGATCCAGGCGGGTCCGGTCATGCTCGACCAGAACCAGCGAACCGCCGGCGAAATCGGCGGCGATATGGGTCTGATCGCCAAGCCATTGATTGGCCGAAACGGTGGCCGGCACTCCGTCCTTCGAACGGCGGACTGCATAGGGCCTGACACCAATGACGACGCGCTGCCGGTTGAGCAATTCGTCGCGAACCGGGCCGCTGAACGCGTCCTTGTCGTAATCGAGCGAAAGACCGTCGGGCAGCTTGAGATTGATCTTGCCGTCAGCCGTGCCGACATAGGCCTCGAAGACATTCATCGGCGGCTCGCCGACGAAGGTGCCGGTGAACAGGTTTGCCGGCCGCTCCTTGAGCCTGTCGGGCGTGTCGAACTGCTGCAGCACGCCGCCTTCCATGACAGCGATGCGGTCTGCCAGCGCGTTGGCCTCGGTCTGGTCGTGGGTGACCAGGATCGCGGTCAGGCCGCGCTCCTTGATGAAGTGCTTGATGCGGCCGCGCAGCACGGCGCGGAGCTGCGGCTCGAGCTGGCCCATCGGCTCGTCGAGCAGATGCAGGTCGGCTTTGCGGATCAGCGCCCGGCCAAGGCTGGCGCGCTGCTGCTGGCCGCCGGAGATCGAACTCGGATAGCGCTCGAGAATGTCCTCGATCTCGAGCAGCTTGGCGATGCTGGCAACTTTTGCATCGACCTCGCTCTTCGGCAGCCTGGCCGCCTTGAGGGCGAAGGCCATGTTCTCGCGCACGGTCAGCGGCGGATAGAGCGAATAGCCCTCGAACGCCATCGCCACGTTGCGCTTGACCGGCGGCAGTGTGTGCACCTTGCGGCCGGCAACCGAGATCGTGCCACGCGAGACCTCTTCGAAACCTGCGATCATGCGCAATGTCGAGGTCTTGCCGCAGCCGGACGAGCCGAGCAGCGCCACGATCTCGCCCTTGGCGATTTCCATCGTCAGGTTCTTGACGGCGTGCACGCCGCGGTCGATCGGACCGTAGAACTTGTCGACGCCTGAGAGGGTGATTGCGCTCGGGCTCATGCCGCTTCTCCGCTGCGCAAATTGACGACGTTTTTCGAGCCGATACGCTCGCCACGTGCCCGATCGAACAGCAGGGCGCTTTTGCTGTCGACGGCGATATGGGCCCTGCCCTCGGATTGGCCCGGTGTTCCGGACGGACGCGAGACCAGGATTTCACGGCCACGCACGGTGCGCACCAGCGTGACGATCTTCTCGTTGAGCGGCGTCTCGGCCTCGACCGTCACCGGAATGGCGCCCTGAGTACCTTCGTCGACGAAGGCCAGCGCCTCCGGCCGCAAGCCGATGACGCAGTCACGGCCGACCGCCGCCTCATGCGCGCCGGCCAGATGGACCTGGACATTGGAGAGGCCGACATAGATGCCCTTGGCGTCCCGTGACGGCTTGACGTCGAGCAGGTTGATGGTCGGGTCGCCGAACAGCCGGGCGATCTCGACGTTGGCCGGCTCGCGATAGATCTGTTCGGGCGTGCCGAGCTGTTTGACGACGCCTTGCGACATCACCGCGATGCGGTCGCCGAGCGCCATCGCCTCCTTGTAGTCCTGGGTGACGTAGACAACGGTTGCGCCACGATCGGCGAGCAGCCTTGGCAGTTCGAGCCGCATTTCGAAACGCAATTTGGCATCGACGTTGCGCAAGGGATCATCGAGCAGCAGAAGCGGCGGCGAGCCGACCAGGGCGCGGGCAAGCGCGGTGCGCTGCTTCTGGCCGTTGGACAGCGCCCGCGGCTTGTGGCTGAGCACATGGCCGATCTTCAACAGCTTGGCGACGCTCTCGACGCCGGCCCTGATCGCGCCCTGCGACGAATGCTTCGCCTGCAGAGGCGTAGCAATGTTGTCGAACGCGGTCATATGCGGGAACAGCGCGAAATTCTGGAAGGCCATGCCGACGCCGCGGAACTCGGCGTCGACGTCGGTCATGTCCTCGCCGCCGATGAGGATCTTTCCCTCGTCGGGGTCGATGACGCCGGCGACCAGCCGCAGCAGCACCGTCTTGCCGGCGCCGGACGGCCCGAACAGGACCAGCGTTTCGCCGTCGGCGACGGTCAGCGACAGATTGTCGAGAACGGTCTGGCTCTTGTAGCGCTTGACGATGTTTCGCAGTTCGAGGCTTGCCATCGGACTATCCTTTCACCGCGCCAAGCGACAGGCCTTCGACGAGATAGCGTTGCGCATAAAGCGCGAGCGCCAGCGTCGGCGTGATCGACAGCACGATCGCGGCCGAGATCTGGCCGTACTGGATGCCGGAGGAGGTGATGAAGGCCAGCGCGCCGACCGTCACCGGCTGCTTGTCGGCCGAAGCGAGCACCAGCGCAAAGACGAAATTGTTCCAGGCGAAGATGAAGGCGAGCAGGCCGGCAGCGGCAATGCCCGGGCCGGCGAGCGGCAGCGCGATCTTGCGGAACGTGGCAAACCAGGAATGGCCGGCAATGCGGTAGGCATATTCGATATCGGCCGGAATATCCTCGAAATAGCCGCGCACGATCCACAGGATCAGCGGCAGGCAGATCAGCTGGTAGACCCAGATCAGCCCGATATAGGTATTGGCCAGCCCGAGCTTCTGGAAATAGAGGGTGAGCGGCAAAAGCACCAGCAGCGCCGGCGCGAACCGGAACGACAGCAGCGTGAAGGCGATGTCCTCCGAGCCGCGGAACTTGTGCCGTGCGAACGCATAGGCTGCCGGCACGCCGAGCAGCAACGCGACGGCAACCGAGGTGACCGACAGGAAGACGGAATTCCAGAGATTGCGCATGAAGGCGATGTCGAGCGTGCCGGCCGCAGTCATCAGCTTGCCGGTGATCAGCGCAGTGTAGTTGGCGAGCGTCGGCTCGAAGACAAGCTGCGGCGGGATCCGCAGGATTGTCTCGTTGGTCTGGAACGACATCATCAGGATCCAGACGATCGGGAACATGAAGAAGATCACGACCAGCGCCAGGGCTATGCCGCGCAGGATGCGTTCGAGAAGGGAGGTGTGTTCCATGCCAGCCTCCTATGCCTGGCCGCGGGCGCGTTCGCGCAGCCGCAGCCAGTTCTTGATGAAAATGTTCGAGAGGAAATAGGTGATCGCCCACAGGATGATCATCAGTGCCGCCGAGCGGCCGACATTGGTCGACTGGAAGAAGTTGAGATAGGCCTCGACCTGGAAGACGGTCAGCGTATCGCCCGGACCACCCTGCGTCATAGCGTAGATGATGTCGAACTGCTGGATGGAATCAAGCAGGCGGAACAGCGTCGCCGTCAGGATGTAGGGAGTCAGCATCGGCAAGGTGATGCGGAAGAACACGAAACTGCGTGGCACGCCGTCGAGCGCTGCCGCCTCGAAGGGCTGCGTCGGCAGGCTGCGCAGGCCGGCAAGCAGCAGGATCATGATGAAGGGCGTGTAGACCCAGACGTCGACAAGCACGACGGTGAGCAGTGCCGTGGAGGGAGACGAGGCCCAGCGGAAATCCTGCAGCCCGATCAGGCTGGCGAGATAGCTGAGCACGCCAAAGCCGGGATTGGTCATCAGCTTCCACATCAGCGCGGCGAGCGCCGGCGCCGTCATCAGCGGCATCAACAGCATGATCGAGATGAAGTTGTTCAGCGTCGAGCGCTTCTGCAGCAGCATGGCGATGCCGAGACCGAGAAGCAGCTCGAGCACGACGGTGATGCCGGCGTAGAGCAGCGACACCTGCAGCGTGTTCCAGAACTTCGGGTCAGTGAAGAACGAGATGTAGTTGTCGCCCCAGTTGAACTGCCGCGCCCAGGGCTGGCTCAACCGGTAGCGCTGGAAAGAATAGACCACGGATGTGAAGAACGGGATCAGAATGCCGATGCAGACCAAGAGGGCCGGCAAGCTGAGGAGGTAGGGCAGCACCCGCTTGCTGATCCTGAAGCCCGACGGCCTGTTTCTTTGTATTGTCGCCGCAGTCATCTGCTGCTCCGTCATCCTGTTGCTTCGCCGTCCCGGCCGCCCAAGGGAGCAAGGCGGCCGGTCGGGCGAGCAGGCGGTACCGCTCGGTACCGCGTCGCAAACGTATAACATCTCAAAGGCTGGCCCGTGGGACGGGCCAGCCCTGGCCGCGGCTTAGCCGAGCCCGGCTTCCTTGAGCTGGCCGTTGATGCTCTCGGCCAGCTTGTCGAGGCCCTCGTCGACCGGCACTTCCTTGGCCACCATCTTCTGCAGCGTCGCCGCCCATTCGGTGGTGAGATCGAAGAACAGCGGCTGCGGGGTGAACTTGATGCTGGCGCCCGGCGCCGAGACGTCGAACATCTCGACATAGCCCGGATAGCTCTTGTTCAGCTTCTCGCGGAACATCTCATCGTTCCAGACCGACTGACGCACCGGATTGACGAAGTCCATCTTGGTCGCACCGAACAATGCATGCTCGGGTCCGGATGCCCATTGCATGAAGTACCAGGTGGCGTCCTTGTCCTTCGAGAAGTTGGACATCGACAGCGACCAGATCCAGATGTTGGGCGTCGGTGCCTTGGCGGCGGGATTGGCCTTAAACGCCGAAAAGGCGAGCTTGCCGGCCATCTTGTTGTCGCCGCCATTCATGAAGTAGCCGAGGATATCGGCGTCGAAAATCATCGCCGAAGCGCCTGCACCGAGATCGGTGCCGACCTGATACCAGGTGTAGGTCGACCAGTCCTTGGGGCCGCTCTCCTGGATCATCTGGACCCACTGCTTGTGGAAAGCCTTGGATTCGGCGGTGCTCATCGCGGCCGACAGCTTGCCGTCAGCCGAGACGTTCAGATCCTTCTGGTCGAAATTGGCGTAAGCCGACAGGAAGCCCGGGTGGATCGTCGCCCAGGAGCGCGAGCCGCGCACGCCGATGCCGTAGACGCCGCCACCGACGTCCTTGGTGAGCTTCGCCGCCGTAGCGACCATTTCATCCATATTGCCGGGAACGCTGACCCCGACCTTGTCGAACATGCCCTTGTTGTAGGTGATGTTGTTCTGCTCGAAGCCCCACGGAATGCACCATTGCTTGGCGTCTGCCGAACCGAGCGCGCCGCCCGGCTGGCCGTTCCAGGCGCAGGAGTTCTTGACGCCGGGCAGGAAGTCGTCCCAGGCATATTTCGGGTTGGTCTTGGCCGGATCCTTGATCCATTCATTGAGGTCGGTGATCCAGCCGGCCGGACCGTAGGTCCAGGTCATGTAGGCGCCGGTCATGAAGGCATCGTATTCGGGCGAGCTGGCCGACAGCGCGGCGGTAACCTTGTCGAAATAGACGTCTTCGGGGAACACGTCATAGACGACTTCCATGCCGGTCAGCTTCTTGAAATTGTCGAGGTTGGCAATCATCGCATCGGCGTAAGGATGCTTGTTGAGCAACAGCTTGATGGTCTTGCCCTTATGCGCCTGCCAGTCGAAATCAGCCGCCAGGGCGCGGGTCTGCCCGAAATTGAGCAGTGTACCGGCTGTGCTGGCGGCAAGGCCCATTGCACCGAGGCCCTTGATCAGCCCACGGCGGTCGACTTGTCCACGCAGGAACGCGTCGATGAGGTCTTTCTCTTTCTCATGCATTTCTCTTCTCCTCCACAGGGTAGTTTCAACGAAATGGCTGCCGGCTACCCGACCGGCGTCTGTTCCACGAGCGATCGCGCCGTCCGCTCGTCGGTTATCAGGCCTTTGAGATAGCGGCCCTCCAGCACTGACTTGATGGCGCGAACCTTCACCTTGCCGCCGGCGACGGCGACAATCCTGCGGTTGCTGATGTCTTCGCGCGCCAGTGCCAGCGCCCGGTTAGAAAGCGTCGTCGCAACAGCCTTTCCGGCATCGTCGAAGAAATGGCCGAGCAGTTCGCCGACGCCGCCGTTGCGGCGGATCTCCTCCATCTCGCCCTTCTCGATCATGCCGGTGGCGACAAGCGAGGCCTCACGCTCGGCGGTGCCGATGCCGGCAATGAGCAAGTCGGCGGTCTTGGCGAGGTCGAAGACATCGCTGACGCCCTTCTGCCCGAGCAGCACCGTTCGATCCTCGACGGTGTTGGCGAACATCGGCACCGGCATCACATAGGCCTCCGCACCGGTCCGTTCGGCGACGCGGTGGATGACGTCATGCGGATTGGCCGAGAACTTGCGCGTCAGGCCGCCAAGCAGGGAAACGAAACGTATCCTGCCGGCCGATATGCGCGGCAGATATTCGACGCAGGCGGCAAGTGTGCGGCCATGGCCGACGCCGATCAGCGTCTCCTCGCCACGTTCGATCTCGCGCTTGAGAAACTGCGCGCCGGCAATGCCAAGCGCCTTGAGCGGCAGGTCTTCGGCATCGAAATCCGGAACCACCTCGCAATAGTCGAGGCCGTAACGGCCGGATAACTCGTCCTCGAGCTCCACGCATTCGGAGACTTCGCCGTCGATATAGACTTTGACCAGGCCTTCCTGATTGGCCTTGGTGATGAGGCGATGCGCCTTGAGGCTGGTCAGGCCGAGCCGCTTGGCGACCTCCGACTGGGTCAGGCCGCCGGCATAGTGAAGCCAGGCGGCACGGGCTGCCATCCCGGTCTCATCGTCGCGCAGCAGGCCGTTGCCAAAACCAACCATTTCCGCCCTTTGATATTTTTATCAGTTGCTGCAAAATTTTTCACAAGGCGTCGCCCGAGTCAAGCAACCGCAGCGTTTAAATCTTCGTTTGGGCTTGCCGGCAGAGCGTCGGTCTTGGCCAAACAGGGGTCGCGCGAATAAGCGGGGACTGCTCGGGCATGTTTTAAAACGTTTGCAATTTAGCCCGAACCCATTACAAACGTTTCAAACTCCGTTCGGAGGAACGATGCCGGCCCGCGTTACCACCCTCAAAGAACTTGCTGCGCAGCTCGGCCTGTCGATCACCACCGTTTCGCGCGCCCTTGCCGGCCACGAGCAGATCGCCTTGAAAACGCGCCAACGTGTCACCGAGGCCGCGCGCCAGGCCGGCTACGTGCCGAACACGGCAGCCCGCACGCTGGTCTCCGGCCGCAGCGGCTTTGTCGGCATGGTGCTGCCGATCCGCGGTCCCAATCTGGTCGATTCCTTCCTCGGCGAATTCGTCACCGGGTTGGGCGAAGGGCTGGTTTCGCACGGCTCCGACCTGATTCTGGCCGCAGCGGCGCAGGGCCAGTCGGAGCTTTCCGTGCTCCGCCATGTGGTGGAATCGGGGCGCGCCGACGGCGTCGTCGTCACCCGTATCGCCGAGGTCGACGAGCGGCTTTCGTATCTGCGCCAACGCAATTTCCCGTTCGTCGCGCATGGCCGGCTGCTCGACGGCGACTTTGCCTATCATTGGCTCGATACCGATGGCGCGTATGCTTTCGGCGAAGCCTTCGACATGCTGTACGATCTCGGACACCGCCATTTCGGGCTGGTGACGATTTCCGAGCCAATGACGTTTCGCCATCTCCGACAGGATGGGCTCGCTGCCGCGATCGCCCGCCGGGGCGACCCGTCGGTCAGGCTCGATGTGGCGACAGCGCCGCGTTTCGATCGCGGTGCCCGCATCCAGGCGATCAACCGGCTGCTGCATGTCGCGGAGCGGCCGACGGCGATTGTCGCGCTGTTCGACGAGCTGGCGCTGACGGTGATG
Organism: Mesorhizobium sp. M0571; assembly: GCF_040320985.1. Taxonomy (NCBI): domain Bacteria; kingdom Pseudomonadati; phylum Pseudomonadota; class Alphaproteobacteria; order Hyphomicrobiales; family Phyllobacteriaceae; genus Mesorhizobium; species Mesorhizobium sp. M0571. The sequence goes on along the minus strand of NZ_JAMYQT010000004.1, from coordinate 220,947 downwards.
GAAGAGGCAGCCCGCGCTGGCCTTGCCGTTCCTCGCGACCTTTCGGTGATCGGCTTCGACAACATAGCCGCCTCCGCCTACGCGCCGCCGGGGCTGACCACTTTCGACGCCTCGATCCGCCAGTGCGCGCGCGAGATCGGCGAGATGCTGCTGACCGTCATCGGCGACAGGCCGGCCGCGCCGCTGACGCGGCTGGTCCGGCCGACACTTGTCTCGCGGGCAAGCCATGGTCCGGCACCAACAGGACAGAACTGACGCCTTAGCGGCGCATAACCAGGGAGGAAGATGACGATGAATGCGTTGAGGACATTGGCAGGTGCCGTGCTGGCGCTGTCGCTCGCTGCCGGCGCAGCACAAGCCCAGCAGGTGTTGTTCTGGTCGACACAGGCGCGACCCGTGGAAGAGACCCAGAAAATGCGCGGCGAGGTGCTGAAGGGGTTTGACGGCCAGGTCGATTACCAAGTCGCCGAGGACGGGCCCTGGCTCACCCGCCTGCAAGCCGAGCTGCAGGCCGGCTCCGGCAGCATCGGCGTGCTTGGCGGCCTGCACGGGGACTTCTCCACGGTCGGCGCTAACCTTGTCGATCTGTCTGGCATCGATGTCGGCGGCGTCAAGGTCAACGATGCCTACAAGAAGCTCGGCACGCTCGGCACAGGCGAACAGAAATACCTGCCATGGATGCAGGCCACCTTCCTGATGGCGGCAAACAAGCAGGCGCTGCAATATCTGCCGGCCGGCACCGATCTCAACACCATCACCTACGACCAGCTGATCGAATGGGCAAAAACCATCGCAGAGAAGACCGGCTCGCCCAAATTCGGCTTTCCGGCCGGTCCGAAAGGGCTGAAGCACCGCTTCTTCGAGGGCTTCCTCTATCCGTCCTACACCGGTTCGATGGTGACCAAGTTCCGCTCGGCGGAGGCCGAGACGGCGTGGAACAAGTTCAAGGAATTGTGGCAGTATACCAACCCGAATTCGACCAATTATGCGTTCATGCAGGAGCCGCTGCTGACCGGCGAAGTGTGGGTGGCGTTCGATCACGTGGCGCGGCTCGCCGACGCCTTCAATCAGAAACCCGACGAGTTCGTCGCCTTCCCGGCGCCGGCCGGGCCGGCAGGCCGCGGCTACATGCCGGTGATCGCTGGCGTCGCCATCCCAAAAACCTCGCCCGACATGGACAAGGCCAAAGCGCTGGTCGCCTATATGCTGAAGCCGGAAACCCAGATCGCGACACTGAAGGCGACGAACTTCTTCCCGATCGTCGACGTCAAGCTGCCCGACGACATGCCGGCCTCGGTCAAGGCCTTCGGCCCGGCGATCGCCACGATGACCGGAGCTCCCGATGCGCTGCCGGCGCTACTGCCGATGGGACTCGGCGATCTCGGCGGCAAGTTCAACCAGATCTACACCGACAGTTTCGAGCGCATCGTGCTCGGCGGCGAGGACGTGCACGGCGTGCTCGACGAACAGGCGACGGCGCTGAAAGCGATCATCGACCAGGCGAAGGCGCCATGCTGGGCGCCTGACAAACCATCGCAGGGCGCCTGCCCGGTCGATTAAGAATCCTCCCCGGGCGTCCGGACTCTAGCGCGCCGGGCGCCCACCCCTTTTCAAACGCCGAACAGAGATCGCTCCATGCACGGCAAGGCCCTGCCCTATCTGCTGCTGATGCCGGCGACGCTGTTCCTTTGCGTCTTCTTTCTCTACCCGTTCGCGCTGGTCGCCTTCGAAGCGTTCACCCGCGACGGCGGCTTTACGCTCGACAATTTCCGCACCATGGCCGGCAGCTGGAAATTCCCGGTCACGGTCCGCAACACGCTGCTGCTGAGCGCCGTCGTCGTGCCGATCCAGCTGATCATGGCACTGCTGATGGCAACGGTGGTGTCGCGGCTCGAAACGGGGCGCAGCGCCGCGCTTTATATCTTCGCCATTCCGCTCGGCATCTCCGATCTCGCCGCCGGGCTGATTTGGCTCGCCATCTTCGACCAGTCCGGCTTCCTCAACACCTTGCTCTCCAACCTCGGCGTCATCGACAGGCCGGTCATGTTCCTCGGCTACCAGAGCAAGCTGATGATCTTCATCGCCGTGGCGCTGGCAGAGATCTGGCGTGCGACCGCCATCATGATGGTTATCCTGGTCGCCGGCATGGGGCTGATCCCGAAGGAATATTACGAGGCAGCCGAGGTCTTCGGCGCGAGCCCGTGGAAGCGCTTCGTCAAGATCACACTGCCTCTGCTGCGCCCCAGCCTGCAGACGGCGATCATTCTGCGCGTCATCCTTGCCTTCGAGGTCTTTGCAGTGGTTGCAGCACTCGGCGGCACCAATCTGCCGGTGCTGATGGGCGAAACCTACAACTGGCAGTTCACGCTGCAGGACCGAAATGTCGCCGCAGCCATGGCGCTGTTCATCCTCGCCATCTCGATCGGCTTCACGCTGTTCTTCCTACGGGTGCTGCGTGTGCCGAAGGAGGCGCGGATATGAGCACCGTCGCGGAGCTGTCGATCGCCGCGCCTGCGGCCCGCAAAGCCGGCAACTGGCTGCTGGTCGCCACCGTCATCCTGCTTTGCATCTGGGTGCTGTTGCCGATCTATCTGCTGATCGTCAACGCGCTGTCGTCGCCGGAAGAGGTGACCGCATTCCCCAAGCGCTTCTTCCCGTCATTCGATTTCGGCAGCCTTTCCTTCTTCATCAATTTCGCCGGCGTCGCCAAGGCGCTGTGGAATTCGGTCCTCGTCGCTGCCCTGACGATGATCCTCTCGATCGGCTTCGGCGCACCGGCTGGCTACGCGCTGTCGCGCTTCGATTTCCCAGGCAAGGAAACGTTCCGTTTCCTCGTGCTGATGACCCGCGCCTTCCCGCTGCCGCTGCTGGCGCTGCCGCTGGCGGTAATGTTCATCCGTACCGGCCTCGACGATACCGCGATCGGGCTGGCGCTGGTCCATACCACGCTGGCGCTGCCGTTTGCCGTGCTGATTACCTTCTCGCTCTTCTCCGGCATTCCGGTCGAGCTGGAGGAAGCGGCCTGGACGCTTGGCTGCACAAGATTGCAGGCATTTCGCAAGGTCATTCTGCCGCTGGCGCTGCCGGGCATCGCGGCATCGGCGGTATTTGCCTTCACCATCTCGTGGAACGAGGTGTTTGCCGCAGCCGTGCTCACGATCGAGAACCGGACGCTGACCGCCTTCCTGCTGCAGAGCCTCGGCGAATCGCCGCTCTACCTCAAATTCGCCGGCGGCGCGGCCTTGGTTATCCCGGCGCTGATCTTCATCTTCGCCGTCCGCAAATATTTGTTCGCCATGTGGGGGATCGCCAACCGATGACGCGCACAAACGAGAACGCCGATGGCTGAGATCGCCATCAAACAAGTCGCAAAGCACTTCGGCGGCTTCACCGCTTTGCATTCGATCGATCTGACCATCGCCGATCAGGAGTTCATGGTGCTGCTTGGCGCCTCGGGCTGCGGCAAGACCACGCTGCTGAGGATCGTCGCCGGCCTGGAGACGCCAAGCCAGGGCGAAGTCTGGATCGGCGGCCGCCGCGTCGACCATCTGCCGCCGCGCGAACGCGGCATCGCCATGGTGTTCCAGAATTACGCCGTCTTTCCGCACCTGACGGTGTTCGAGAACATCGCCTTCGGCCTGCGCATGAAGAAGCTGCCGCAGCAGGAGGTCGAGGGGCGCGTCAACCGCACCGCAGAGCTCATGCACATCGAGCAGCTTTTGAAGCGCTATTCGGGCCAGCTTTCCGGCGGCCAGCGCCAGCGTGTGGCTGTCGCTCGGGCGCTCGCCATGGAGCCCGACGTCATCCTGATGGACGAGCCGCTGTCCAACCTCGACGCGCTGCTGCGGCTCGAAATGCGCGCCGAGCTCAAGGGCGTGCTTGCCGCATCTAGAACCACCACCATCTACGTCACCCACGACCAGGTCGAGGCGATGAGCCTGGCCGACCGCATCGCCGTCATGCATCAGGGCCATATCGTCCAGGCCGCCTCGCCGGTAGAGGTCTACCGCAATCCGGCGGCCCGCTTCGTCGGTTCCTTTATCGGCAACCCGCCGATGAATTTCATCCCGGCGACGAAGGCTGCGAACGGCGGCTGGACTGTCGCCGAGCTGACGCTGCCGGGCCCGAAGTCGGACAAGCAGACGATAGAATTCGCCATTCGCCCCGAGGATGTCGACGCCAGCAACGAGGGGCTGCGCGCCACCGTGCGCGTCGTCGAGCCGCTCGGACCGCACACGCTGGTCACCTGCGATGTCGAGGGCGGCCTGTTCCGCGCCATTCTCGAATCGAATGCCACGATTGCCGTCGGCGATCACTTGCGGCTTTCGCCCAAACCCGACCGCATCCGCTGGTTCGATCCTGAAACCACCAACGCACTTTGATCCCCACGCCCTTCGATCCTGAAAGTACGAACGCCTCGATGATATCTCTTGCCATTGACGAAACCATCGCCCGCGCCGTCGAGGTGCTCAGGGAAAACGACCAAGGCACCTACACCATACCGACCAAGGGCCTCTACCCGTTCCAGTGGAACTGGGATTCTTGCCTGACCGCGCTCGGTCTTGCCCACTATGACGAGGCCCGAGCCTGGACCGAGATCGACACGCTGTTCGCCCACCAGTGGCCGGACGGCATGGTGCCGCACATCGTCTTCCATGTCTGGAGCGACGGCTATTTCCCTGGACCGGAGGTCTGGCGAACGAACCGCCCGACCGCCACCTCCGGCATCACCCAGCCGGCGGTCGCCGGCTTTGCCGTGCGCCGCCTGTTCGACCGGGCCAAGGACAAAACGCTGGCGGTCGAGCGCGCCCGCGCGCTGTTGCCGAAAATCGACGCCTGGCACCGCTGGTTCTACGAAAATCGCGACCCGAACGGCGAAGGACTGGTCGCCATAATCCACCCATGGGAGTCCGGCCGCGACAACTCGATCGACTGGGACGACGCGTTCGAGCGCGTGCCGACCGAAGGCGTCGAACCTTACACCCGCCGCGACATCCTGCACGCCGATCCGGCGCATCGTCCAACCAAGGCGCAGTATGACCGCTACATCTGGCTGCTGCAGCATTTCCGCGGGCTTGGCTGGGACAACGCCCGGCTGCACGACGCCTCGCCGTTCCAGGTCGTCGATCCTGGCTTCAATGCCATCCTGATCCGTTCCGCCGCCGATCTCGCCGATCTCGCCGAGACGCTCGGCGAGAAGGACATCGCCAACGCCAACCGAGCCCGCGCCGAGAAGGGCGTAGCGGCTATGGAGCGGCTGTGGAGCGACGCGCATGGCCAATACATTTGTTTTGACCGAGTGGCTGGAAAGCTTGTTGACAGCGCTTCGGTCGGCGGCTTTCTGCCGGTGTTCGCGGCCATTCCGGAAAGGCGGGCCGCAGCCATCGCTGCCACGATCGAGCGCATCGCCGGCAAGGCGCACTATATCGTCCCCTCGCACGATCCTGGCGATGCGCGCTTCGATGCCAAGCGTTACTGGCGCGGCCCGGTCTGGCTGGTGGTCAACTACATGATCGCCGACGGCCTTGCCGCCGCCGGCCACAGCCAAATGGCACAACGGATCACGCAGTCCAGTCTCGACCTGATCGCCGAGAGCGGCTTTGCCGAATATTACGACCCGCTCAGCGGTGAGCCGCTCGGCGGCAGCCGCTTCACCTGGACCGCGGCAATGGTGATCGAGTTTTTGAAGGGCAGAGGCTGAGCGCCGGCCGCGATTGGCTGCCCCGGCCGGCCACTCCGGCTTTCAAAGCCTGCTTGCAGCGAAAGAGTGATTGCACAGCTGAGCTGCCGTGCCGATCTTCATCATGCCGGAGCTATAATAGTTCTTCACAAACCGCTATCTATACTGCTTCGAAGGCGGGAGAAGCGCGGCTTGGAATTCGATCTGAAAACCATTGAGGCGCTCGCTCCCGATCAGGCGTCGCTGAGCGCCGCCTCCAAGCTCACCAAACGATCGAACTGGCCGCGGCTCGAAAAACATGAGCAGCAGGCGCTCATCTGGGGCGAATGCCAGGGCTCCGGCTCCAATCCTTATCGCGTTGTGGTCGACACGGGCGATCACGGCTACAAATGCACCTGCCCCTCGCGAAAATTCCCGTGCAAGCACACGCTGGCCCTGATGTGGATTGCCGCCACGGCGCCAGCCAGTTTTGCCGCTGCCGATACGACGCCGGAATGGGTGAATGATTGGCTCGGCCGGCGCCGGAAGACAACGCCACAGCCGACGCAACTGGCACTGGGCGCGGAAGCCAAGAGCATTGGCGAAGCCGCAAGGCCGGACGAGAGCGCAGCCGTTGAAGACGTTGCGGCGGTAGAGCGGCGCGAGGCAGCGCAGCGCAAGCGGGCGGAAGACACACGCCACGCAGTGTCGGCGGCGCTCGATGAGCTCGACCAATGGATTGCCGACCAGTTGCGGCTCGGTCTTTCCGGATTTGTCGACGCCAGCAGCGACCGCTGCCGCCGGATTGCCGCGCGGCTGGTCGACATGAAGGCAACCGCGCTCGCCGGCCGTATCGACGAGATCCCGTCGCGGTTGATGGCGCTGCGCAGCGAAGAAAGGCCCGATGCAGCAATCCGCGAGCTTGGCAAGCTTGTGCTGCTGGCCAAAGCCTGGCGATCAGCGCCTGACGATCCCGAGTTGAAGCGTCTTGTATCGACCTCTGACACCCGCGAGCAGGTACTCGCCAATCCGGACGCAAAACAGGTTGAAAGCCTATGGGAGGTTCTCGGCGAGAAGATCGAGAGCCGCCGCGATGGCCTGGTCAGCCATTCGACCTGGCTACTCGATTTGAAGAGCGCTGCGCCGCAATTTGCCGTGCTGCTCGATTTTTTCCCGGCTTCGGCCGGGCGCCGGTCCAATGCTTTTGCACCAGGCGACCGTTTCAATGCCCGGCTGGTGTTTTATCCATCACGCATGCCGCTCCGCGCCCTGGTGGCGGAGCGCATGGGGGAAGTTGCGCCCGGCGCGTGGCCCGATTTCGCTTTTGGCGCCGCGAAAGATCCGCTCGCGACGCATGCTTCCCATCAGGACGCCGCGCCTTGGATTGGCGATTGTCCCCTCATGTTGCCGCCCGGCGCGATCCTGCTAGACGATCGGGGCACGGCATGGTGGCAGGCAGAGGATGACCCGCAGGGGATCGCCTTGCCGATCGCCGGCGCGGTAGATCAAACCTTGCTCGGCCTCGACCTTGCGGCCACGGCAGCGCTCTGGAATGGCGCCCGGCTTGACCTGCTGGCGGCGCAAAGCGAGTTCGGGAGGCTTGATCTGGCGTGAACGAAGGCGAGCAAACAGGCCTGGCGGCAATGCGCGATTGCTGGATCACCGGCGGCGCCACTTTCGATCTGGCTCCGGCCGACTGGAAGGCAATCGCCGGCGGTACAAGTCCCGACGAACAGGAGCGCCGGCTCCTGGCAATCGCCGCACAAGCGCTCGACGTCGCGCTACGGCCTGCGGCGCCGATGACACTGAAGCGTCGTCCGCCGCTGCCCAGACTTGCCCTGCCCATGCTGCCGGGACGGTTTCGGCCGTTGTTGAGAGCCGCTCTGAAGCACGCCGCCGACACGAGGCGCAAGACGCGCGTGGCGACGCTTGTCGCCAGCCGCGGCTTTGTGCTCCATCCCATGGACTGGATGCCTGGCGCGTCGGATCAAAACAGCCCGGACGTCTACGCACCATGGATCGACTGGCAAGCAAGTGTGGATGGGGAAAGACATGCCCCACAAGAGAAACTGACGGCGGAAAACTGGGATGAGTTCTATCCCGCCGCGCGACGCATCGCCCTGGCCGATATGCGTCGCGTCGACCCGGCCTCGGCTCGAATGCTAATCGAGGCCAAGGCGCCAGGCGAACCCGCGGAAGTCAGGCTTGCGCTGGTTGAGCTTATGCGCTTCGGCTTGCATCCAGAGGACGCGCCTTTCCTGAAAAGCCTTTCGGCCGACAAGTCCGGCAAGGTGCGCGAATTGGCTGGCCGGCTGTTGGCAAGGCTGGGAGAGCACGGCCACCCCAGAGGCGGTGGAGCGGATGATCCCGTAGCCGAGCTCGCCGCCTTTATCACTGAAAGCAAATCGGGCTTCATCCGCCGCCGCACGATCTATACTCCGGCAAAACTGAAGTCCCCGGCGCAGGAGCAACGCCGCGCCGAACTGTTCGAGACTTGCAACCTAGTCGATGTTGCCGCGCGGTTCGGCGCTACGGAACCTGAATTCATAGGAGCCTGGCAATTCGGCGTGGACAACAATGCCGACATCCTGATCGCACGAATGGTCGCCGCTTCAGGGAGCGATGCCGCGGTGACGCATATGGCGGACACGCTTGTTGCAGACGGCGGCAAGGCGGCGCTGTTCCTCCTGCATGTGATGCCCCGCCTCGACAGTCGCAGAAAACGAGTCCTCATCCGTCTTATCCTCGAGCAGGCAAACTACCTTGGCGCGGTCAATCTAGCGGAAGGCATTGAAGCTGGCTGGCTGGAATGGGACGACCTGACCAATGGGCAAGTTCTGCCGGCCCTGCGTTCCGTGGTCGCTGGAAATGACGATGCCATGCGGCGGGGGGCCGACGATATACTGGAGACGATCGGCTTTCTTGCCACCGCGGCCGCGGCGGCAAGATTGATCGACGAGGTCGTCGCTGCCGGCATGCCGGCAGCGGCCGCATCGCTCGGTCTCCTGCGTCTCAATGCAGCGCTGGCCGAACATCCGTCTAGGACCGACACATGATCAATCCGGAGAAGTACACATGAATGCTGCCATCCGTCTCCCGGTCGAGCAGGCTTATGCCTCTGAATTGCAGGCGCTGGCGCGCGGCGACGACCGGCAAAAGCCTGCGGGCTGGACCCTCTCGCCAAAAGCTGTGCTGACCTACCTGCTCGGCGGAAAGGCCGGTGACGGCACCTTGATAACGCCGAAATATGTCGGGCGCCGCCGGTTGATGGAAACCGCAGTGGCGACGCTCGCCACCGACCGCGCGCTGCTGCTGCTCGGCGTTCCCGGAACGGCCAAATCCTGGGTGTCGGAACATCTCGCCGCCGCCATCATGGGCGACTCGACGCTGATCGTGCAGTGCACGGCCGGCACCGACGAGAACCAGATCCGCTATGGCTGGAACTATGCGCAGCTTCTGGCAAAGGGTCCGAGCCAGGAAGGTTGGTGCCGACGCCGCTCTACCGAGCCATGCAGAATGGCAAGCTCTGCCGGCTCGAGGAACTGACGCGCATGGGTTCTGACGTCCAGGACACGCTGATCACCGTGCTTTCCGAAAAGATGATGCCGATCCCGGAATTGAACACTTCGATCTACGCGCAGCGCGGCTTCAACATTATCGCCACGGCGAACAATCGGGACAAAGGTGTCAACGAGCTCTCCGCGGCGCTCAAACGTCGCTTCAATGTCGTGGTGCTGCCATTGCCGGAAGACATGGCCGAAGAGGTAGCGATCGTCTCCAAACGGGTCGACGAGATGGCTGGCGGACTCGACCTGCCGGTGCCGAAAAATGTCGGCGAGGAGATCTCACGTGTGCTGACCATCTTCCGCGAATTGCGCTCCGGCGCGACTGCCGACGGCAAGGTGACGCTGAAGACGCCTTCCGGCTCGCTGTCGACCGCGGAAGCGATCGCCACGATGGTTGGCGGGCTCAGCCAGGCGGCGTGGTTCGACAGTGGTAAGCTCGGCGCCGAAGGTCTCGCCGCCAGCCTTGTCGGCGCGATCGTGAAGGATCCGGTGCAGGACAAGGTGGTGCTGGAGGAATACCTGGAAACGGTGCTCAAGAAGCGGCCCGACTACGCGGGCTACTACGCGGCCTTGAACGCAGCGATCTGATACCATGAGGCACGGGGACATCGCCTATTTCGGTATACGCCATCACGGGCCGGGTTCCGCCGACAGCCTAGTGCAGGCACTGCAGGATCTGAAGCCGGTCGCCGTGCTGATCGAAGGGCCGATCGACGCCTCCCCGCTGCTGCCCATGCTGGCCCGGCCGGAAATGCAGCCGCCGGTGGCCCTTCTTTGCTATCCGGAGGAGGATCCCGCTTCGACGAGCTTCTGGCCCTTTGCCGAGTTCTCGCCCGAATACCAAGCGGCCCTCTGGGCCGTGGGCAACCAGGCGGCGCTGCAGTTCATCGACCTGCCGTCGTCGGCACGTTTCACCACTGCGGCAGTTGATGGCGCGGAGGACGTCGATGCGGCCGAAGCAAACCAAGCCCCCGAGAATGACGATGCGGCTCCGCTTGTGCGTGATCCGATAGCCATGCTGGCGCACGCCGCCGGTTATGAGGATGGCGAGAGCTGGTGGTCCGACGTTATCGAACAGAATCCGGAACCCGGACCGATTTTCGCCGCGATCTCCGACGCAATGGCGATGCTGCGGGACGGCGAAGGACCGATCGTGCAGTTCGAAGCCAAGCGCGAAGCGCATATGCGGCTCGAAATCGCCAGGGCGCGAAAGGAATTCGACGGACCGATCGCCGTCGTCTGCGGCGCCTGGCATGTGCCGGCGCTGCGAGCGACACACCTGCAGATAGACGATCAGGCCCTGCTCAAGGGAGTTGCCCGCCGCAAGAGCACGATGACGTGGGCGCCATGGACGGGGCCGCGTCTGGCGCTGGGCTACGGCTATGGCGCCGGCGTCGTCGCACCCGGCTGGTGCAAGCATCTCTGGCGCACGCGCGGCCGACCAGATGCCGCGACCCGGTGGCTTGCAATGATCGCGGCCGTGCTGCGGGTGAAGGGCCACCTGGTCTCGACTGCCTCGCTGATTGAAGCGGAGCGGCTCGCCCGCACGCTTGCCGCCATTCGCGAGCGGCCGAAACCCGGATTTGAGGAATTGCGCGACGCGGCGATCGCCGCCCTCTTCAACGGCGAGGCGCTGCTGTGGGGACTTGTTGAGGCCGAGCTGCTTTTGGGCGCGGACGTCGGCGAAATTCCACCCGACACACCGCTGGCGCCATTGATCGAAGATCTCCAGCGCAACCAGAAGGTTGCGCGGCTAAAACCTGAGGCGCTGGAGCGGGAACTATCCGTCGACCTGCGAAGCGAAAGCGGGCTGTTTCGCTCGACATTGCTGCATCGGCTAAACGTGCTTGGTGTGCAATGGGGCAGATTGACGGATGCCGGTCGCAGCCGTGGTACCTTCCGCGAGCGATGGATCCTGGCCTGGGAGCCTGAATATGCCGTTCGCCTGGTCGAGAACCTGATCTACGGTCCGACCATCGAAAAAGCCGCCAATGGGCGCCTGATCCAGATGATCAATGCTGCGACGACCCTCGACACGCTTGCAACGTTAGTCCAGAGCGCGATCACGGCAAGCCTGTCGGAGGCGTCGACGGCCGGCCTCGCCGCACTTGAGGCGCGCGCGGCGCGCAGCAGCGAATGCCTGGAGATGCTGGCGTCGGTGCCGCCGCTCGCCGACATCATCCGCTATGGCGAGGCCCGCAAAACGGAGACGGACCGGCTGTCCGGCCTTATGGAGCGGCTGATCATCGAAGCCGCGATCGCGCTTCCCTATGCAGCACGCGATCTGGATGAGCAGGCCGCCACGACGCTGGTCGGCGCGATGCGCAAGGCCGATGAAGCAATCAGGCTGGTCGAGGCCGGCGATGACGTCATAAGCGAATGGCGCAACGGGCTTGTCGCCGTGCTGGAGGGGGTACGGTCGACGGCACTGCTGGCGGGATGCGCCGCACACCTTCTCTACGAAGCAGGCTGTCTGTCGGCCGAAGCAGCAGCGACACTGCTCGGCCGACGCCTGTCGCCGGGGACGCCCATCACCGAGGCGGCAGCTTTCTTCGAAGGCTTCTTCAGCACTGCCGGTCAACGGCTGATCTATGACGAGGGGCTGCGCGGCGCCGTCAATGGCTGGCTCAAATCCCTCGACGAAGACACCTTCATCGCGCATCTGCCGCTGTTGCGCCGCGTCTTTTCCAATCTGGACAGCATGGAGCGCCGTCGGTTGGTCGAGGCCGTTCTCGGCCGCGCCGCGCGCTTGCCGGCTGGCCTGACACCGACGCCGGATGGCGGCGAGGCCTGGCGCCGTCACCTAGGGCTGCTTGGACCCTTCCTCATGGGAGAAAACTGCAATGGATGACCAGGCCGAAATGAACGAGCCCGGCCCACTCACTGCCGATGCCGGAAGAGAGCGCCGATGGCGCCTGGCGATCGGCGCCGACGAGGCCTCGGCGGCGCTTTCCAGCGACGACAAACGACTTTCGGCGGCGCTCGACGCACTCTATGGCGACGGCACCAACGCCGCGGCCAGCGATCCGCGCAAGCGGCGCGGCGGACTTGGCCGGTCGGCGCCGCGCGTTGCGCAATGGATGGGCGACATTCGCTCCTTTTTTCCGGCGCAGGTCGTCCAGATTGTCCAGAAGGACGCCTTCGAACGGCTGGACTTGAAGCAGATGCTGATGGAGCCGGAATTCCTCAAGGCCATCGAAGCGGACGTCAATCTCGTCGCCGACCTGATTTCGCTGCGTTCGGTCATGCCGGCCAAGACCAAGGACATCGCCCGCACCATCATTGCCGACATCGTCGCCAAGCTGATGCAGCGACTCGAGCAGAAAACCGCCGAGGCGATACGCGGCGCACTCGACCGGTCGAGACGCACCAACCGCCCGCGTGCGCGGGACATCGACTGGCAGCGCACTATCTCGGCGAACCTTCGCCACTATCAACCCGAGCATAAGACCATCGTGCCGGAGAAGCTGGTCGGCTACATGCGCAAGCAGCGGCGGCTTGTCGATCTGGATGAAGTCATTCTCTGTGTCGACCAGTCCGGCTCGATGGCAAGCTCGGTGATCTACGCCTCGATCTTCGCGGCGGTGATGGCCTCGCTGCCGGTTGTGCGCACCAAGCTTGTCTGCTTCGATACGGCCATTGTCGACCTGACCGAAGAGCTCAGCGATCCGGTCGAGGTGCTGTTCGGCGTGCAACTTGGCGGCGGCACCGACATCAATCAGGCGGTCGCCTATTGCGCCGACCGTATCGAACGGCCAACCAAGTCGCATCTGGTGCTGATCACCGACCTCTACGAAGGCGGCAATGGCCAGGAGTTGCTGAGGCGCATGGCGGAGCTGGTTCGATCCGGCGTCAATACAATCGTGCTTCTTGCGCTGACCGATCAGGGCCGGCCCGGCTATGATCCGACGATGGCAGGTTCGGTTGCAGCACTTGGCATTCCGGTCTTCGCCTGCACGCCAGATCTGTTCCCGGATATGATGGCGGCGGCATTGCGCCGCGAAGATATCGGAGCATGGGCGGCGGGCGCCGACATCAAGCTGGTTCGTGCCGGCGCAGAGGCGCCGAGCCACCCGGCACCAAGTGCCATATAGGTTTGACAAACAGCAGCCCGTGCCTATCGTCGGCGTACTACAGGAGCGGCGCATGACAATAGCAACCGGCTGCGGTTTTGGCGGGTTTTCCGCACGCTTTCTTTGCAGCGAAAATCATCTCAGGACGCGCTCACAATCCTCGCCCGTCACCGTTCGCGCGGCATCGATGTCTGCGCGCCGATCGCATCCGTGAGCGCTTGGCCCCCACGGCTCGGCGAGTTCCTGTCGCGGCTGGAAAGGCGGCTGGATCGGTCGGCGATCGTCGCGGCCGATGAGGCCGGGCCGCGTTACAGGGAAGACCCCGACGGCAAAACCGGTGCGCGGCCGGAGGTCGTGCTGCGACCGCGCACCGCCGGCGAGGTGTCGGACATACTGCGCCTGTGCAATGAGGCCGGGCAGAGGCTTGTCATCCAGGGTGGCCGGACGGGGCTCGCCGGCGCGGCTCGCATCCAGCAGGGCGAAGCGGTGCTGTCGCTGGAGCGCATGACGGCGATCGAGGCTCCCGACCGCGGGGCGGTGACCATCATCGCCGAGGCCGGCGCGCCTCTGCAAATGGTGCAGGAAGCGGCCGATGCGGCCGGCTTGTTGTTCGGCGTCGACATCGGAGCGCGCGGCACGGCGACCGTCGGCGGCAATGTCGCCACCAATGCCGGTGGCATCCGCGTGCTGCGCTACGGCATGTACCGGGCGCAGGTGCTCGGCCTGGAAGCGGTGCTTGCTGACGGCAGCATCCTGACGTCGCTCAAGGGTTTGGCGAAGGACAATTCCGGCTATGATCTCAGCCAATTGTTCATCGGCAGCGAAGGCACGCTCGGCGTCGTCACGCGCGCTTGCCTGCGGCTGCACCCGAAGCCGGCCACCGAGATCAACGCCTTCTGCGCGCTTGCTTCGCTCGACGCGGCCATCACGCTGCTTGCGCTGCTGAGGCAGAAGCTCGGACCGTTGCTCTCGGCTTATGAGGTGAATTTCGCACCGCTTTATGGCGCCATGATTGCCGGCATGGAGGCGCCGGCGCCGCTGCCCGCCGGCTCGCCCGTCTATGTGCTCGCCGAGATACAGGGCAGCGAGCCCGACCGCGACGGCGAACGCTTTGCCGCGGTGCTGATGCAGGCGGTCGAGGACGGCGTGATCGACGACGTGGTGGTCTCCCAGTCGCCGCGCGAATTCCGGGCGCTCTGGGCGGTGCGGGAAGAGGCCAACCGTTTCCTGTTTTCGATAACAGGCCTGATCGGCGTCGATATCAGCATCCCGCTGGCGAGAATGGCGACTTTCCTGCGCGAAACAGAAGCCGCCACCAAGGCCGTCGACCCCAGCGCCGACATCTACGTCTTCGGCCATCTCGGTGATGGCAATCTGCATTACCAGGTCCGCACCGTGGATCCGGCGGCCGCATACGACATCGTCTATCGGCGCGTGGCCGCCGCTGGCGGCGGCGTCTCGGCCGAACATGGCATCGGCCTCGACAAGAAGGAATGGCTGCGTCTGGTGCGCAGCGATGCCGAGATCACGGCCATGCGGCGCTTGAAAACAGCCTTCGACCCGAACAACATCCTTAATGCCGGGCGCATCTTCGACCTCACGCCGGGCTGAAATCGAAGGCCGGTAGCGCTGGCCGGGTGCTGACCCTATCTGGCCGCGCGCTTCAATTCCGCATGCGCCACCGCGATGCGGGCGGCAAGCGCGGCGTTGTTGCGGACCAGCGCGATGTTGGCCTTCAGGCTGCGGCCTTGCGAAAGCTCGTTGATGCGGGCGAGCAGGAACGGTGTCAGTTCCTTGCGACCGATGCCGCGTTTCTCGGCCTCGGCCACCGCCACCGCGATCGTGCCGTCGATGAAGGCCGGATCGAGCGCATCTGCCTCGGGTATCGGATTGGCGACGAGGATGCCGGTGCCCGAATCGATCTGCTCGTGCAGCAGCATGGCCCGCGCGATCTCGTCCGGGGTATCGAGACGATGGTCGGACTTCAGCCCACTCGATCGCGTATAGAAGGCCGGGAAATCGTCGCTCCGATAGGCGATCACCGGTACGCGCTGGGTTTCCAGATATTCCAGCGTTTTCGCAATATCGAGGATCGACTTCACGCCGGCGCAAACGACGGTGGTGCCGGTCTGGCCGAGTTCGGTCAGGTCGGCGGAGATGTCGAAAGTGGCTTCGGCGCCGCGATGCACGCCGCCGACGCCGCCGGTCGCAAAAATGCCGACGCCGGCCAAAGCGGCGATCCGCATCGTCGCCGAGACGGTGGTTCCAGCCGAGCCGCCACGCACCATGATGGCGGCGAGATCGCGCCCGGAAGCCTTGACCACGTCCTTTGCCGCTGCCAACTGCTCCAGTTCACTGTCGTCAAGTCCGACCTTGATCTTGCCGGCGACCACCGCGATCGTGGCAGGCACGGCGCCGTTCTCGCGCACCACGGTTTCGACGCTGCGGGCGGTCTCCAGATTGGCCGGATAGGGCATGCCGTGGGTGATGATCGTGGATTCCAGCGCCACCACCGCGCGGCCTTCATCAAGCGCAGCAGCGACTTCATCGTTCAGGTGGACAAGGGAAGGTTTCATGGTCGTCTCGCTTTCGGGGTCGTCTCGCTTTCAGGCGGGGATACGGTGCATGCCGGCGGTGAGCAAGCGCGGCGACAGATCGGGGTGGACGCTGGATTCGCTCTCGGTGGTCAGCGTGGCGAGCAGCGCGCCGGTGCGCACGGCATGAGCTACGGGATCACCCGAAAGAACCTTGTACAGGGTGCCGGCGATCATCGCGTCACCGGCACCGGTGATGTCGACGGCCTGCGCCGGGACGGAGCGCATCGTCGTCACGCCGCTCTCGGTCGCGATGGCAAATCCATGTGCGCCCATGGTCACGATCACCTCGCCGGCGCCGGCGGCGCGCAGCGCCGCAGCGGCTTCCTTCGGCGTCAGCCGCTTGTCAGCATCGGCGATGCCGAGTATTGTATTGGCCTCGTCGTGGTTGGCGAACAAAAGGTCGATGCCGGTCAGGTCCTTCGGCAGGCGGGCCGATTTCGGCGACGATACCGTATCGACGGCGAGCTTGAAGCGCGCGCCCTGCTTGCGCGAGATCAGCGCTGCGATGGTTGCGGCCGGCAGGTTGCAGTCGATGAACACCCATGTCGCCGAAGCCAGATGCGGCCAAAAACGGTCGAGATAGGACGGCGAAAACAGATCGAAGATCTCCATGTCGGCGATGCCGAGCACGAGATCGTTGTTGCGGTCGAGGATGGCCGCGTATTCGGCCGTCGGCCGCTCCGTAGTGGTGATGACCTGGCTGACATCGGCGCCGAGGTCACGCAAATGCCGCACCAGCGAGCGGCCGGTTTCATCCTCGCCGACGATCGAGACGAAGCTTATGTCGACGCCGAGGCGGGCAAGGTTTTCGGTGACGTTGCGGGCAACCCCGCCGAAGCTGCGATAGCCGTCGACCGGGTTCGATGTCTCGAAGATCAGATCCTTCCTGGCGTGGTATTTGCGGTCGAGCACCGCGCCACCGATGCAGACCATACGTTTGGACGCCGGCAAGAGATAGCCGCGGCCGAGAATGTAGCCCTTGTTGATGAGTTGCACGATGTGGGCGGCGACCGTCGAGCGGGCAATGCCGAGCGCGGTTGCAATATCCTGCTGGCCGGCGAACGGATTCGCCGCAATGAGGTCGAGAACCGCTTGTTCCTGTGCTCCAAGGTCGTCCATCGTCTCACCTGGCCCGCCAAATTCGAGGCTGAACTCGATGTAGGAAACAACAGATGATCTTGTCAACATTGGTTTGTCACGGCGGCGTTTGACCAATCGGCGCTCCCGCGGCTCTCTGCCAGCCGGAGAGCGTGTGAGCGCATTGAAGAAAGCTACTTCGGAGGACGAAACTTGCTCTTGTCGGCGTGCAGCACCAGGGAGGCACAGAGGCCTTAACGCCAGGTCCGAAGACTGCTAAGCCTTCAGCACCGAGACGGCCAGTTCGCTGTTGTGGACGTATTCGTTGGCGTCAGGCTGCTTCTGCACGAGCAGGATGAACAGCAGATCGGTCAGCGTCAGTTGCGCATCGCGCGCGGTTATCGACGAGGAGCGCGCACGCTCTTCATCGGCGATCGTGTGGAGGCGAATGTCGGCAATCCGGCTCAGCGGATTGTCGCGAAGTCCAGTGACCGCGATCACGGTCGCGCCACGTTTGCGGGCAAGTTCGCCTATCCGCAGGGTTTCGATGCTGGCCCCGGAATAGGAGAGCGCGAACAGCACGTCACCTCGCCCAAGCGTCGAGACATTGGCCATTTGCACATGGCTGTCGCTGTCGTGCAGCACGTTGCGGCCGAGCTTCATCAGCTTGTATGAGAAATCGCGCGCCACCAGCGAGGATGCGCCGACGCCGGCCAAATGAATGCGACGCGCAGCGTTCAACGCTTCGAGGGCCTTGCCGATTTCCTGCTCGGTGTTGGCCGCGACGGTCTGCTGCATCGACAAAAGCTTGCTGCCGATCAGCTTGCGCAGGATGACCAGATAGCTGTCGCCGACCTCGATCGAACCATGGATCATGCCGGCCGGCACTTGCCATTCCTGCGATTTGGCCTCGCTCACGGCGAGCTTGAGCTCCTGATAGCTGGCATAGCCGAGCTTCTGGCTGAACTTGACGACGCTTGACTGGCTGCGGCCGATCTCGGCGGCGAGCGCCGCTGTCGAGAGGCGCAGCATCTGGTCGGGATTATCGACGATGTACCGCCCAATCTCGCGATCGCCGGGCGCCATGATCTCGAGCTTGGCCTCGATCTTCTTCAGGACGGACATGCGTTCCCCTGTTGCCAGTTACCGGCGATACCAAGCCAAGGAATAAATTATTCCGTCGCTGATTGACAGCCAAGAATGATCCATCAAATCTGGACCGGCGCGGTTTCGGACGGCTTTCGGGCAGGCCGACGATTCGGATGGGCCCAGGAATTCGGACATGAAAGACCGCCCGTAAGCGCGTAGACTCGCCGACACCTCGGATTAGGTCAGAGCCATGGATAAATTGCGGATCGTCGGCGGGCACAGGCTTGAGGGTGCGGTGACGATCTCCGGCGCCAAGAACGCCGCTCTGCCGCAAATAGCGGCGGCGTTGCTCAGTCCCTATCCGCTGCAACTGACCAACCTGCCTGCGGTGACCGATGTCGAAAACATGCTTGGCGTCGTCAGCCTCCACGGCGCCGAGGTCACCAGATCTGCCCATACCGTGACGATCGACACCGGTGCTGCGGTTTCCAAGGAGACAACTTACGATACCGTCAGGCGCATGCGCGCGACGGTGCTGGTTCTCGGCCCGCTGCTTGCCCGCTTCGGCCATGCCCGGGTCTCGCTGCCCGGCGGCTGTGCGATCGGCGCACGGCCGGTCGACATGCATGTCGCCGCACTTGCCGCACTTGGCGCCGACATTGCGATCGAAAACGGGCTGATCGTCGCGTCAGCGCCGGGCGGACTGAAAGGCGCGCGCATCGTTTTGAGCTCACCATCGGTCGGCGCGACCGAAACGGCGATGATGGCCGCGACCGCCGCGAAGGGCGAGACCGAGATCCTCAATGCGGCGCGCGAGCCCGAGGTGGCCGACCTTGCCGCCTGCCTGAACGCCATGGGCGCGCGGATCGAGGGCGCTGGCACGCACCGCATCCTGGTCGCGGGCAGCACAAGCTGGCGCGCCGCCACGCACGACATCATCCCGGACCGGATAGAGGCCGGCACCTATGCCGTCGCAGCGGCCATTACCGGCGGCCAGCTTGAGCTGACCCATGCGCGGCTGGAGCATATGGCCTCGGTCGTCCAATTGCTCGAAGCCACCGGTGTGAAAATCTGGCCGGGCGATCGCGGGCTGATCGTATCGAGAGACGGGCCACTCAAGGCGGTCGACGTGACGACGGAGCCGTACCCGGGCTTTCCGACCGATCTCCAAGCGCAGTTCATGGCGTTGATGTGCTGTGCCGAGGGCGCTTCGCTGTTGCGCGAGACGATCTTCGAGAACCGCTTCATGCATGTGCCCGAACTGATGCGGCTCGGCGCCAATATCAAGCTGCAAGGCACCATGGCGCTGGTGCGCGGAGGCGAGAAGCTGAAAGGCGCGCAAGTGATGGCCACCGACCTGCGCGCATCGGTGTCGCTCGTGCTGGCGGCGCTGGTGTCCGAAGGCGAGACGACGATCAACCGGGTCTACCACCTTGACCGCGGCTACGAGCAGTTGGACCGCAAGCTCCGGCTTTGCGGCGCCCAGATCGAGCGGATAATTGGATGAGTGCCGGCGCGGCGTCTCCGCATTATTTCCTGGGCGTCGATGGCGGCGGAACCGGCTGTCGGGCGCGCATCGAAGACGAGGCGGGAACCGTGCTCGGGCAAGGCCTGTCGGGTCCGGCGACAACGCGGCTCGGCATAGAGGCGGCCTGGGCCTCCGTTGCGAAAGCCTTTGGTGCTGCGATCGAAGAGGCAGGATTCGTGGCGGCGGAAATCGCTAGGATCCGCGCCGGCGTCGGTCTTGCCGGCATCGGCCGCAAGGGCGCGCTTAAGGCGTTTCGGGCAATCGCCCATCCCTTTGCGAGCCTCGACTTCGTCAGCGACGGCGTCGCGGCTTGCCTGGGCGCGCATTCCGGCCAGGACGGCGCCATCGTCATCGCCGGAACCGGCTCGATCGGGCTCGGCTTTGTTGAAGGGCGCGACCTGCGCGTCGGCGGCTACGGATTTCCGATTTCCGACGAGGGCAGCGGCGCCGATCTCGGATTGAAGGCAGTGCAGCTCGCCTTGCGTGCCCATGACGGCCGACATGAGCGGACGGCGCTGCTGGCCGAAGTGATGCTGCGCTTCAAGGACGACCCGTTCGAGGCGGTGGCCTGGATGGACCGCGCCAGCGCGACCGACTATGCCGCCCTGGCACCTATGGTGATCCGCCATGCCGACCAGGGGGATCCGGCCGGACGGCGCATCGTGCAAGGTGCTGCCGAGCAGATCGACACATTCGTGCGGGTGCTGTTCGAAAAGGGCGCGCCGCGGGTTACGCTGCTCGGAGGTCTGTCCAGCCCGCTGGAGCCATGGCTCGCTCCCGACGTCCGCCGACGCCTGAAGCCGACCGATGGCGATGCGGTTTCGGGAGCCATAATCCTGGCCAGAAAGTCCCTTTGCGGCGAGTAACGCCCTGCTCGACAAGGAATAGTTTATTCCTGCAATCCGTTGACAGCGGGAATATCGAATTCTAAAAAGTTAACCAAGCAGAAACAAGACAGCCGGTTGCTGGCCGCGGGTACTGGACGTCGCCTGGCACGGCATCACATTCCTACTCACGGCAGATTGAAAGTAAGCAAGTGGTCGAACACGGGTTGATGTCGGAGTTGGAGCGGCTGGTTTCCGAGGACCGCAACCCGAGAACCATCGACATCGACCTGTTGCCGACCGTCGAGGTGCTGCGCAAGATCAATGACGAGGACAAAGGCGTTGCGGCCGCCGTCGAGAAGGTCATCCCGGAGATTGCTGCTGCCGTAGACCGGATCGTGCCGGCTTTCCAAAAGGGTGCACGCCTTGTCTATATGGGCGCCGGCACGAGCGGCCGGCTCGGGGTCCTCGACGCCTCGGAATGTCCGCCGACCTTCGGCGTGCCCGAAGAGATGGTGGTGGGCCTGATCGCCGGCGGCGCCGACGCGCTGGTGCGCTCTGCGGAAGGCGCTGAGGACGATCCGAAACAGGGTGTAAAGGCACTGCAGGACATCAAGCTGACCGCCAACGATGTGGTGGTCGGCATCGCTGTCAGCGGGCGCACGCCCTATGTCGTCGGCGGCCTGACCTATGCAAAGCAGGTGGGAGCGACCACCGTGGCGCTGTCCTGCAATCCGCGATCGACCATTGCCGGCATTGCCGACATTGCCATCTCTCCGGTGGTCGGCCCGGAGGTTCTCACCGGCTCGACCCGCCTGAAATCGGGAACCGCGCAAAAGCTGGTGCTTAACATGCTGTCGACCGCCAGCATGATCCGCATCGGCAAGAGTTATCAGAACCTGATGGTCGACCTCAATCCAAGCAACAAGAAGCTTGTCGCCAGGGCGGTCAGGATCGTCATGCAGACGACCGGCTGCGCGGCGCAGCAGGCACGACAGGCACTCGACCAGACCGGCAACGATGTAAAACTGGCAATCCTGGTGACGATCACCGGCATGGGCGTCGACGAAGCGCGTAAGGCGCTTGGCAATGCGGGAGGCTTCCTGCGCAAGGCAATAGGCGAAAAGACGGTGTAAGGCCGCATGGACACTGGGCCGATGTCCCGGGGCGCGTGTCCCTTCAAAGCGGTCCGGCGAACTGCAAGGCATCAGGTTTAACAATAATGGGAGACGACAATGGTACGGCACATTGGCAAGAAACTGCTTTCCGGCATGACGCTCGCGGCGATGCTCGGCATTGCGGCGGCACCGGTGCAGGCGAGTAGAGCGACGCTGCATATGGCCTGGTCACAGGACGCCACCGGTCTTGATCCGCACAAACAGACGGCATTCTCCTCACTGCGGTTGCTGGAGCTGATCTATGAACCGCTGGTACGGCTCGACGCCAATCTGCAGATCGTTCCGGCGATTGCCGATTCATGGCAGTTCTCGCCGGACGGCAAGGAGTTGAGTTTCAAGCTCAATCCGAAAGCAAAATTCCAGAACGGCGCCGCCGTGACCTCGGCCGACGTCAAGGCATCCTTCGAGCGCATACTCGACGAGAAGACCGGTGCGGCCGCGCGCGCCAACTTTCTTTCGATCGCCAGCATCGACACACCCGATCCAGCCACCGTCGTGTTCCACCTCTCGCAGCCGGATGTGCCGATCCTGACGGCGATGAGCGACGTCAATGCGGCGATCGTCCCGGCAAGCGAAATCACGGCCGGCTCGATCGGCACGACATCGATCGGCTCGGGTCCCTTCAAGCTGGAAAAGTGGGATCCGAATTCCAAGGAAGTGCTTGTCGCCAACAAGGATTGGGCGGGCGGCGCGACCGGCGTCGACAGCATCGAAATCAGCGTGCTGCCGGACGAGACGGCGATCCTGGCGGCGATGCGCACCAAGCAGATCGACTTTGCTTTGCTCAACGATCCGCTTGTCGCCACACTGGTGCCCAAGGAAGCCAGCCTGCAACTGAACCGCGTGCCGGTCCTTGCCTACCACGTGCTGCAACTCAATCCCTCCCGCAAGCCGATGACCGAGCTCAAGGTGCGTCAGGCGATCTCCTGCGCCATCGACCGGCAGGAAGTGCTGGACACCGCCTCGCTCGGCGAAGGCAAGGTCACCGGTCCGCTGACCATCCCGGCGCTGGCGACCGATCCGAGCCAGTTGTTCTGCTATAAGCGCGATGTTGAGAAGGCCAAGCAGTTGATGGCCGAAGCCGGTTATGCCGACGGCTTTTCGGCGACCGTGATCGGCGCCACCGGCGAGCCGCCGACGGCAGCGGCGGAAGCCCAGGTCATCCAGTCGCAGCTCGCCGAAATCGGCGTCAAGCTTGACATCAAGATGATGGAACTCAACGTCTATGTCGACGCCTGGCTGCAGGGCGATTTCGACATGGCCGTCGCGCTGAACGGCGGCAGGGCGGATCCCTACACCATGTATAATCGCTACTGGACCAAGACCGGCAATTTGCAGAAGGTGGCGAACTATATCGACGATACGCTGGACAGCCTGATGCAGAAGGGCCGCACCGAGACTGACCCGGCGGCGCGCAAGACGATCTTTGCTGATTTCGAAAAGCACATTACCGAGATGTCGCCCTGGATCTGGCTCTATACCTCCTACAGCTACACGGCCCAGCAGAAGAATATCGGGGGATTCGAACCGGTTCCGACAGGCTCGCTGTTCAGCCTCGCCAAAGTGACGATCCAATAGCGGCTTCGATGCCAGACGAGAGGGTATTCTTCGCGTGAACTATCTGATGCGGCGACTGGCGACCTTCCCTCTCGTCCTACTTGGTGTGTCCATCGTCGTGTTCCTGGCGATCCGGATGGTTCCGGGCGACTCGATCACGGCGATGCTGGGAACCGAAGCCGGCCTGCTGACGCCTCAGCAGCGCGATGCGCTTGCGGCCTATTTTGGCATCGACCAGCCCTGGTTCATCCAGTACTGGCGCTGGCTGCTTGGTCTCTTCCAAGGCAATCTCGGCATTTCGTCTACCTATGGCAGGCCGGTGCTCGGCGTTATCCTCGAGCGCTTCCCGCTGACGCTGGAGCTCGCTCTGCTGTCGATGATCATCGCTCTTCTCGTCGGCATGCCCGCCGGGATCTTTGCCGCCACCCATAATGAGAAGCTTTCCGACCTCGGCGTGCGCGTGGTCGCGATGATCGGCCAGTCGACGCCGAACTTCGTCCTTGCCTTGCTGATCATCTACACACTGTCGGCGGGGTTTGGCGTTTTGCCGGCGATGGGGGAATTCTCGCCCATCTGGCAGGATCCGCTGCGCAATATCGGCCAGCTGTTGCTGCCCGCCGTCACGCTCGGTTTTGCTTTCGCGGCTTCGGTGACCCGCATATCGCGTTCGGCGATGCTCGACGTGCTGAGCGACGACTACGTCAGGACGGCGCGCAGCAAGGGCGTCTCGGCGCGCGGCGTCATCTGGCGGCATGCCTTGCCCAACGCGCTCATCCCGGTGGTGACGTTGAGCGGCATCGAATTCGGCTACCTCTTGGGTGGCGCCGTGATCGTCGAGCAGATCTATGCGCTGCCCGGTCTCGGCCGCATGGTGCTGGACGCCATCCTGCAGCGCGATTACGCGCTGGTGCAGGGAAGCGTGCTGTTCATCGCCTTCAACTTCATGATCGTCAATCTCATCGTCGACCTCGCCTATGTCGCGCTCGATCCCCGCATCCGGCTGAGTGAGCATTGATGGCTACCTTGCGGGCTATCTTCGCGCATCCTAGCGGTCGCATCGGCGGTGCGATCGTTGCGCTTTATCTGCTGCTTGCGGCCCTTGGGATGCTGGGGCTGACGCCGCACAATCCGCTGATGCAGCACCGGGTCGAGCGGCTGCATGCGCCTGACAGCACCTACTGGATGGGCACGGACCTGTTCGGCCGCGATGTCGCAAGCCGGCTGATGACCGGGATCAGTCAGTCCTTCACCGTGGCCTTCTTCTCGGTCGCCTTCGCGACCGTGGCCGGCACCGTGTTCGGGCTGGCGGCAGCCTGGTTCGGACGCCGCTGGGACGGGCTTGTGATGCGCATCATGGACGTGCTGCTGGCGTTCCCGGCGATCCTGCTCGCGCTGCTGATCGTCGCGGTTGCGGGACCGGGAACCTGGACCAGCATCGTTGCCATCGCCATCGTCTACACACCGATCTTCACGCGCGTGGTGCGAGGCCCTGCTCTGTCGCTCAAGACGCGCGAGTTCGTCGACGCCGCCCGCACCTTCGGCAGCAGCTCGAGCTACATCGTGACACGGCATCTGCTGCTCAATCTGGTGGCGCCACTGACGGTTCAGGTGACGCTGGCGCTGGCCTGGGCACTGCTGACCGAAGCCGGCTTAAGCTTCCTCGGGCTCGGCACGCAGCCGCCCGCCGCGTCGCTCGGCCTGATGCTGAGTGATAGCCGCAACCTCATGGAGACGGCTCCCTGGCTGATGATCTTCCCGGGAGTGGCGATCATGATCAGCATCCTCGGCTTCAACCTGCTCGGCGATGCCCTGCGCGACGTCCTCGATCCCAAGATGCGGAGATCGATCGCATGATCCCGCTGCTGTCCGTCAGCGGCCTGCGCGTCGGCTTCGGCCGAGAGCCGTCAGCCAATGAGGTCGTGCGCGGCGTCAATTTCGATCTCGCCGACGGCGAGACGTTGGCAATCGTCGGCGAAAGCGGCTCGGGCAAGTCGGTCACGGCGCTGTCGATCAATCGCCTCGTCGATTATGGCGGCGGCCGCATCACTGGCGGGTCGATCAAGCTGAGGCGGGCCGACGGCAGCACCTTCGACCTGACAGCCGCAGCCGAGCCGCAATTGACGAAGATCCGCGGCGGCGAAATCGGCATGATCTTCCAGGAGCCGATGACCTCGCTCAATCCGGTGCTGACCATCGGCTGGCAGATCGAGGAATCGTTTCGCCTGCATCGCGGCCTGACCGGACGGCAAGCAACGGGGGCGGCCAAGGACGCGCTCGACCGCGTCCGCATTCCGGACGCAGCGCGGCGGTTGAAATACACGCCCAACCAGCTGTCGGGCGGCATGCTGCAGCGGGTGATGATCGCCATGGCGCTCGCCTGCAATCCGCGCCTGCTCATCGCCGACGAGCCGACGACGGCACTGGATGTTACGGTGCAGGCGCAGATCATGGCGCTGCTCGCCGAATTGAGGCAGGAAACCGGGATGTCGATGATCTTCATCACCCACGACATCGGCCTGGTTGCAGGCATCGCCGACAAGGTCATGGTGATGCAAAGCGGAGAAGCTGTCGAGCAAGGCGGGCTGAACCAGCTACTGGACGATCCGCAGCATCCATATACGCGGCACCTGTTGCACGCGGTGCCGCATTTCGCCAGCGGCCGCGCGACACGCAAGGACGCGCGACGCAAACAGGAAAAGGGTACCGAGCCGGCGCTGAAGGTCGACGGCCTCGTGGTGCGGTTTCCCGTCAAGGGCGGTTTTCTCAGCCGTGCCACCGGTGCCGTGCATGCGGTGGACGGTGTCGATTTCGACCTGATGCCGGGCGAGACATTGGCCGTCGTCGGCGAAAGCGGTTCCGGAAAATCCACAGCCGCCCGTGCGATTCTGGGGCTGGTGCGCTCGACGCGTGGCACAATCTCGGCCAGCACGCGCAAGGCGACCGCCGCCGGGCAGAGCGCCCTTCCCGTGCAGATGGTGTTCCAGAATCCCTATGGCTCACTTAATCCCAGGCTCACCATCGAAAGCATCCTTGCAGAGCCGGTGATCGCCACAGGCGGACAGGTGATTGCCGAAACACGGGCGAAAATGGCCGCGCTGCTGAAACGCGTCGGCCTGCCGGAAAACAGCCTGCAGCGCTATCCGCACGAATTCTCCGGCGGTCAGCGCCAGCGCCTGTGCATTGCCCGCGCGCTGATGCTCAATCCTTCGGTCGTCGTTCTTGATGAAGCGGTTTCGGCGCTCGATGTGTCGGTGCAGGCCAGGGTGCTGGAGCTTTTGATCGAACTGCAGCGTGAATTCGGACTGGCCTATCTATTCATCTCGCATGACATGGCGGTCGTCGAGCGGATCGCCCATCGCATCGCGGTCATCTATGCCGGCCAGATCGTCGAGATCGGCGACGCCACATCCGTGTTGTCGGAGCCGAAGCATTCCTACACAAAGCAGCTTATCGCGGCCGTTCCTGCCATCGACCGGCGCCACCAACATTTCAGGCTGGACACGCGCCAGGTCCCCTCGCTCGTGCGTCCGCTGGGATTTGAGCCGGGGCCGGCGAAATGGCGGCAGTTCGGGCCGGATCATAGAGCGCGGGTGGAGGCGTGATGATCGTTGCCCAAAGGGATGCAAGGCTGGAGGGGGTACGAAGGATCACTGCCTTTCAGACGGAGTCCGAACTTGATCGACCATGATCTTTTCGACCGCGCGTTTGCCCCACTCGAAGCGGCGGTGGCTGCGTCGCGCATTCCCGGCGGCGTGCTCGGCATGGTCGACCGGGACGGCCAACGCATCGTCCGGGCAATCGGCTCGGCCCAAACCGTGCCCAAGGTGCATCCGATGCATGTCGAGACATGGTTCGATCTGGCGTCGCTGACCAAGGTCATTTTTACGACGCCGCGCATCCTGGCACTGGCGGAGGAAGGCGTCATCGATCTCGACGCGCCGCTGATCTCGGCCCTACCCGATCTTCGCCAGTATGATGAAAAGGCCTGGGAGCGGAACGTGACGTTTCGCCAGTGCCTCGGCCATCAGACACCGTTTCCCGCCGTCGCGCCGATCTACACTTACGGGCGGGACCCCGAGCTGCTGCGCGCTTTCGTCCTGCAGCGCGAATGGCAGGCCGGGGAGCCGGTCTATTCCGACATCAACTTCATCCTGCTTGGATTCGTCCTGGAGCGCCTGTCGGGGAAGACCATCCGTGATATGGATCCTGGCCCAGGCTTTGCGTTCTCCGCCGAGCCGGATCAAACGGCGGCCACCGAAGATTGCACCTGGCGCCATCGCGTGCTCTGCGGCGAAGTCCACGACGACAATTGCTCGGCGCTGCAAGGTGCCGGTCACGCCGGCCTGTTCGGAACGGCGGCATCGATCCTCGATTTTGCACAAGGGTTGCTGGACGGGACCGGGGCGTCTGCGCGCTCGATAACGCTGATGCGCCAACCCCTGTCCGCGACCCGCACCCATGGCTGGGAGCAGCCCTATGAAGGCTGGTCCGGCGGCCGGCTGTGCAGTCCCGGCACGATAGGCCATACCGGCTTCACCGGCACCGGCCTGTGGATAGACTTCGACAAAAGCAAGGCATGGACCTTGCTCACCAACCGGATCCATCCGACACGTCATTTCAACAGCGGGATCGCAGCGCTTCGCCAATCGGTCGGCGATCTCGTCAACGGGGTCTGACAAATCATGATTGCGAAAAATGGCGAACCAATCTGGGCCGTCGGCCTGATGACCGGCACCGTTCTCGACGGCAACATCGACGTCGCGCTGATCAAGACTGACGGCAAACGCATCGCAGATTTCGGCACCTACACGCTGGCCCCCTACCCGCAGTCGATCCGGACCTTGCTGGAAGAGACGCTTAACCAGGCAAGGAGCTGGAACTTCACCGGGCCGGAGCCGGCGATCTTCCGCGAGGCCGAAGAGGCGCTGACGCGCGCGCAGTCTCAGGCGGTCAAGCAGCTGGTCGAAGGCCACGGCCTGATGATGGCCGATATCGGAGTGGTCGGCTTCCATGGCCAGACCGTGCTGCATCGTGCCCCGCAAGCCGGCCGGCTTGGCCAGACCCGCCAACTCGGCGATGGCGAGCTGATGCATGCGATCCTGGACACTAAAGTCGCCTATGACTTCCGCTCGGCCGACATGCGCGCCGGCGGCCAAGGTGCGCCGCTGTCGGCGGCCTATCACGCCGCGCTGCTGCGCGAGGCCGATGCCAGCGGCGACACGGCAGTGCTCAATCTCGGCGGTGTCGCCAACATCACCTGGTGGGACGGCAAGGATAATGTCGTCGCCTTCGACACCGGACCGGCTAACGCGCCATTGAATGACTTCATCAAATCGAAGGGTCTTGGCGAAATGGACCGCGACGGTGCCCTGGCCCGCGCCGGGACGGTCGACGAGGCACGGCTGGCCAAGCTCCTGCAGCACCCGTACTTGACCAAACCCTACCCGAAATCGCTGGACCGTTTCGATTTCGGCGCCTCGATGGCGGACGGGATGAATGCCGAGGATGGCGCAGCACTGCTGACGGCCTTCACCGCGGCCGCGGTCGGCAAGGCGCTCGATCTTCTGCCACACCGGCCGAAGCGGCTGGTGGTCAGCGGCGGCGGTCGACACAATCCAACGATCATGGCCATGCTTGCCAGCCGCGCCGGCGTCGAAGCGGTTCCGGCCGAGGCGCTTGGCTGGAAGGGCGATGCGGTGGAGGCGGAGTGCTTTGCCTTCCTGGCAGTGCGCGTGCTCAGGGGCTTGCCGATCAGCTTCCCCAGTACGACCGGCGTGCCACAGCCGATGTGCGGCGGACGCCTTGCCGGCTAGTCAGGCTTCAGCTTCTTCTGCAGGAAGATACGGCTGCGGCCGACGGGAAAATCGGGAAGCACGCCGAAGGGCTGATAGCCCTGGCGCTCATAGGCCTTGGCCGCCCTTGGGTTGAACGTGTCGATCCAGGCGCCGTGACAGCCGCGCGCGATCGCCTCCTGCTCGGCCGCCTCGAGCATCCTGCCGGCCATGCGCTGGCCGCGCAGTCTTTCATCGACCCAGAGCCATTGCACATAGAGCCAGCCCCAGGCGGTGTATCCCGCAATGCCGGCGACAATAGCGCCGTGCTCATCGCGCACGAACACGGCCAATGTCTTCCTGCCGGAGGCGCCGACATCGCTGTCGTTGAAAGCCGTAAGCCGCTCTCCAAGAAAAGCGAGCTCCTGCGGCAACGGATTGGCGGTTGTCTCAAGCGTTGTAGTCATCGCATGCCCAGATGGCTCATCCACCGAGCATCTATCGACGGACAGGACCGGGACGCAAGGCTTGCTACGCTACGGGGTCGGCGAACGCCACGCCGCTGCCGCAGCAGCGATCAGCATGAGCAAGGCTGCAACCACCGCCGATGCCGCAAAACCGAACGTGGAATAAAGCGGTCCGAACGCCGTGGTTCCGACGAACACCGCGAGATAGGTCACCGCGCTGTTCAAACCCATGATCGTGCCGCGTCGCGAAGGATCGAGCGCCGACAGACGCATTACCAGGACGTTCAGCCCGAAATGATTGGCAAGGCCCCAGACGGCTATCATCGCTATGGTCAGGCTGAAGCTGTCGCTTGTCGCGGCAAGCGCGACATAGACGACCGCGACGAGCAGGTAGGCAAACGGCATGACGCGCCGCGCGCCCAGGCGATCGATGACGCCGTCAAGAAGTGCCGCCGTGCCGAAGCCGGCGCCATAAGCGAGCGCGGCCAGCCCGTTGGCACTGACCGGCCGTCCCAGACCATTGTGAAGGTGATCGCCAAGATAACCATAGACACCGTAGAACGCGGTCATGAATGCGGCGCAGGCAACCAGAAGCGGCACTATGCCGGGGACGCTCAAGGCGCCCAGCGGCGTCGGCGCCGGGCCGCTCTTCCTGACATCGCTCAGCGACGTCAGCGTCAGGCTGGCCAATGCGAGTGCTGCCAGCACCGCGACCGCCGCGAAAACGGCGCGCCAATGCACCAGGTCGGCAAGCACGGCCGACAGCGAAACGCCGGCGACCATGCTGAGCGTCCAGCCGGTCAACACGACTCCTATGGTGCCGCTTTCGCGGCCGGGCGGCGCAATCGCGGCGGAGCTGGCATAGATTGCCGGCATCGCGACACCTGCGGCGACGCCGGCGAGAAGCTGGGCCGCGACCAGCGCCGTCACCGTCGGCGCGGCGGCGCTGGCGACGAGCGCTATCGCCAGCAGCAGCAACGCCCCTTGCAGTATGCGGCGGGCGCCGAGCCGGTCGATGTAGCGCGCCAGGAACAAGGCGCTTGCCGACGTACCTAGCCCGAACGCGGCGGACGCGATCATGACCGCCGGCACGCTTGTGCCGAACGACGCGGCCACCGCCGGTGCGATTGGACCGAGCACCAGCGAGTTGGAGCCGATCACGGCGATGCACCCGGTCAGGAGGTAGGCGAGTGCCGGGATTGGCGGCTTGGGGGCCGCCGCGAATGTGGCGACTTGATCACTGTTCGACATATGGCAATAATGGCCGTATTTAATTCTGTATCAATCGGGACTTTTAATATGGATGAAGAAACAGATGGCATTCCGCAGAACAGGCCTGCGGCCCGCGATATCGATGCAACCGACCGAAAAATATTAGGCGTTCTGGTCGACGACGCCACGATTAGCTATGCCGAGCTCGGCGACCGCGTCGGCCTGTCGCCGCCGGCAGTCCATGAACGCGTCAAGCGGCTTCGGCGCAGCGGCGCCATCCGCAACACCGCGGCCATCATCGATCCCAAGGCGGTGCGCAAACCGCTGCTCGCCTTCGTCCACATCGACACCAAGGGCTGGGGAAAGACGCCGGAGCTGATGGCGATCGCCGAACACCCCGAAGTCGAGGAGATTCATTCGGTGGCCGGCGATACATGCATGCTGATCAAGGTCCGCACCGAGGACACTCGAGCACTCGAAGGCCTGCTGTCGCGTCTCTATGAAACCCCTGGCGTCACCTCGACCCGAAGCTACGTGGTCCTGTCGACCTATCTCGAACGGCCGGTACAGCCGGGGATAACGACGGAGTGGCCGACGCCCCGGCACATGGCCAAGCCGCTCTATTAACTCAAACGATCCTCACGCGTATCCAAAGTCGAACTGGAAACGTCTTAGGCACTGCATCCTGTGGTCATCCATCGGGCCGGTTCGTTTTCGCCGGTTCCTTGGGGCCCGACGGGATGCCTGTTGCGCAACCGGAGACACGCGATGAGAAAATTGATCGTGGGCAGCTTCATTTCGCTGGACGGCGTCATCGAAGCACCAATGGAATGGGCCTCGCCCTTCTTCGACGAGGAGATGAAGGAGCACTCCTATGAAAAGGCCGGCGAGGCGGATTTTTTCCTGCTCGGCCGCGTCACCTATGAAATGTTTTCGGCGCGCTGGCCGCAGGTCAAAGGCAGCAAGTACATGGACCGCATGAACGGGCTGAAGAAGCTCGTCGCGTCTCGCAGCCTCAAGGAGGTGACCTGGAACGCGTCGCTGATCGAAGGCGATGTCGCTGCCGAAATCGCTGGGATCAAGCGGCAAACCGGCGGCAACATATTGAAGTATGGAGTGAGCAATCTCGACCAGACGCTGCTCGCCAACAGGCTTGTCGACGAGTATCAGCTCTCGATCGTGCCGACCCGCGTCGGCCAAGGCAAACGCGCTTTCCAGGATGTCGATCCGTCCCTGGTCAAGCTGGAGCTTATAGATACGCACCGTTTCAAGAACGGCGTCATCACGCTGACCTACGTCCCGCTATGATCTTGTATCATGAAGATGCAGCTAAGACTTGACCCGACCGGGCTTTTCGACGTCCGCTACGCCGGCTTCCTGGAGACAGTCGCGCATTTGCGTGGACGGCTGCACCGCTACTGCGCGCGCATGATCGGTTCGACGCTCGACGCCGAAGACGTCATGCAGGAAGCGCTGTTCGAGGCCTATCGGAAGATCGAGAAGCTGGACAATGCGAGCGCTCTTCGCCCCTGGCTGTTTCGCATTGCGCATAATCGCTGCATCGATTTCCTGCGAAGCCGGCAGGTGCGTCAGCATGCGGAGGCCAATTTCGTCGAAGACGAGATCATCCTGCCGGTCGAGCCGGTGGGCAAGGGCGCGGATCGCGCGATCGAACGGCTGGTGATCCACCTGCCGCCCAAAGAACGCGCCTGCGTTCTGCTCAAGGACGTCTTCGACTGTTCGCTGGAAGAGATCGCCGACCTCGTCGGCTCGACCGTGGGCGGCGTCAAGGCTGCGTTGAGCCGTGGCCGCTCGAAATTGGCCGCCTTGTCCGGCGAGCCAATCGTCCGTTCGGAGCCCCAGCGCGATCCGGAACTCCTGGAATTGCTCAGCCGCTATGTCGAACTGTTCAACCGCCGCGACTGGGACGGCGTGCGGGCGCTGACCAGCGCCGACGCACAATTGCGGGTCGCGGATTGCTTCAAGGGCCGGCTGTCGGAATCACCTTACTTCATTGAGTACGAAAGAGCCTCGACGACATGGAAAATGGTGATTGGCGAGATCGATGGCGAGGCGGTGCTGCTCGTGCTCCACCATGGCGAAGATGGTTGGAAGCCTGCCCATCCGGTTCGGATCGAAGCCGCCGGCGGGATCATAAATCGCATCACTGATTACTATGCCTGCCCCTGGATCATGCCGGCGGCTGGTGCGGTAGTCGTTTCCAGGCCGGCCTAACCGGCAGCAGGACATGCAAGTGTCCGGCATCAACCTCAATGGAATGGTATCGACGCCGGACGGAGCATAGGCGATTACTGAAGCTTCGCCTGCAGGGCGTTGACGTCATTCGTGGTCATTTCGCCGTCGGTCGTCACCTTGCCGTCGACGATCTTCCAAAGGCGGAACGGGCCGGTGATGTCGCCATACTTGTCGAAGGCTACAGGGCCGATGACGCCTTCGTAGCGGATCGGCTTGCCATCCTTGATCAGGCCGAGCGCCTTGGCGAACTCGTCCTTGCCGGCATAGATCGGCGTGCCGGCCGGATCGACCGCCTTGTACATCGCGTCCTTGATCTTGGCCGGATCCTCGGAGCCGGCAATCGCGATAGCCAAGCCGACGATGGCGCCGGCATCATAGGACCGGTCGGCCGCCGGGTTCGACGGCTCAATGCCCGAAAATTCCTTGTAGTTCTTGGTGAAATATTCGGTCGATGCGGTCGGGCTGGTGCCCGAGGAAGTGCCATAGGCATCCTTCAAATAGTCGGCGCCGACGGATTCGATGAAATCCGGGCTGTTCATGCCGTCATTGAGCAGGAATTTCTGGACACCGCCCTGAGAAATCCAGGTACGGGCGATGGTTGCGCCATCGACAGGCGTGCTGACGAGGTAAAGCCCGTCCGGTTCGCCGGCCATGGCCGCGGTTACCTCCGAGGCATAGCTCGACTGCTTTTCATTGTAGGGCGTGTCGGAGACGATGGTGCCACCGAGCGCCTTATAGGCACGCGAGAATTCCGCCACCATGTTGACGCCGAAGTCGTTGTTGACGTGGATGACCGACAGCTTCTTGAAGCCCTTGTCGATGGCATATTTGGCGGCGGCCACGCCTTGCAGAGCGTCCGAGGTGATGGTGCGGAAGAAGATGCCGTTGGTCTTGCCGTCGCGCCCGAGCGCCGTCAGCGTCGGCGACGACGAAGCCGGCGACACCTGGACGATCTTGGCCGGCGCGGTGACCGAGGTCAGGATCGGGATCGACACCGAGGAGATGATGCCGCCGATGATGACAGGCACCTTCTTGACCTGCACGAGCTGGGTTGCGGCGTCGACCGCAATGTTGCCCTGGCTCTGGCTGTCGCGGGTGTCGGTCGCGAGATCGCAGCCGCGCACCCCGCCGGCATCGTTGATGTCGCGGAATGCCATTTCGACCGACTTGGCGCCGGCCTGGCCATATTCGCCGGCCGGGCCGGTCAGTTCCATGACGAGGCCGACGGTGATCTTGCAGTCGGCGGCTTGCGCTGCGCCGGCCGCTGTCAGCAAGGCGAGCGCGGTGGTGATCTGAAGTATCGTCTTTGTCATTGTTGTTCCCCTTTCGTTACACGACTCTCATTCACGTCTTGAGCCTGTTCAGCCTTCCGGCACCTGCAGCCAGGTTTCATGCAGATGTCGCCATTCGACGCCGTTCGGCGCCGATGAACTGGTGGTGAAAACGGCACTCGAGCGACGGCGGCTGTGCTTGCCGGCGCGTTGCTGTGCCTCGACGTAGCAGACGACGATCGTGTCGCCGGCCTGCCAGCCGGCCCGGATATCCTCGATCGAAATAGTGAAGTCGCCGTCACAGCTGGCGCGGCTTGCCCTGACATGGTCAACCACTGCGCCACGATCGAGAACCTGACCGTCCGGCGCAACCATACAGAAGCCTTCTCCCATGACGCGTTCGAAGCGGCTGAAATCTGCCCTGTCGGCGCTTGCCGCATCGAACCACTCGACGAAGAAGCGGTGGAGATCGACAATCTCTGCGCTGGCGCGGGAAAGCAGAGATAGCTTCTCGTCCATGACCGCGCTCATATCCGGCCCGCATTCAAATTGTAGTGCATGATGGAGCCGTGGCGGCCGTGACGGTCGCGTTCCAATGTGTAGACGTCGCCTAGCGGGCCGCGGCTTTGCGCGATCACCGCAGCGATCCGCGTCCGGTCATCGGCGTCGAGCGCGACGTCCATGATCCCGGCATTGGCAAGGGCGTGCGCCTGGTTGCGGGCACCGACGATGACAGCCGCCACTTGCGGCTGCTCCAGCACCCAGGCGCTGGCGATGGTGGCGATGTCGACGCCATGGCGGTCGGCGACGGCCTTCAGTACTTCAAGCAACTCCTGGAAGAGATCCCAGCCACCGAAATCATCGATGATCAGCTTGTATTTGACCAGTGACCGGTTTTCGAGCGGCGTCTGCGGCTCGGCAACGCCAAGCCATTTTTCGCTGAGGAAACCGCCAGCCACCGAACCGTAGCAGAGGAAACTGACGCCGTGCTGGCTGGCGAGCACCGCAAGGCTGTTGGCCGGCCGTTGGTCGAGCACGGAATATTGCAGTTGCTGGCTGACCAGCGGCACGCCGGCGGCCAGGATCTCGGCCAGCCGAGGCGTGTCGAAGTTGGTGGTGCCGACGTTGCGCACCTTGCCCTCCAGGCGGAGGTCGTTGAGCCAGCCGATCGCATCGACGTAACCGGGCACCGAATAATCCCACCAATGGAACTGCACGAGGTCGAGCCGCTCGGTTTTCAGCCGCCGCAGCGACTGGTCGACGATGCTGCTGATGTAGTCGCGGCGGATGTCGGAAAGCCTTTCTAGATCGGGCACCAGCTTGGTGTGTACCTTCATCTTGGCGGCGGCGTCGAGGCCGCGCTCGTTGGCAAGCCGCAGGCGCGCCGCACCGATCAGTTCCTCGACGCCGGTATAGATATCGGCGCAATCATAGGTCCTGATGCCGGCATCGAACGTGGCGATCAGGTCGGTCACTGCCTGTTGGCGGTCGATCGCGCCGTGCCCGCCGGCAAGCTGCCAGCCGCCGCGAATGACGCGCGAGATCGTGTAGCCGGGGCTGAGTTCGAACGCCTTGGCGGTCATCTCTGGTCACTCTCCTTCGGCAGCGGCACCGCCGTGGTCTCGGCATGGCTGAACCGCCGCTTGCCCGTCCTGACGATCCTCAGCCGGCTGGCGCAATTGGGATCGGGACAGGCGATCTCGGCGTCCGATGTCATCCAGTCGTTCCTGTGGGTCGGACGCTGTTTGGCTGCGAGCAGCGGCAACACGGCCGATATCGAATAGATCGAAAAACCCTGCCCCGCCGGCATCGACAGCATCTCGCCCTTCAACTCGAAATAGTCGCCAGCCTTGGCACCGCAATAGATTGGCTTGCCCTCAGGGATGACCGCTTCGACACGAAGGTCGAAGAGTTCGAAACTGTCGTCTTGCTCGGCCATTCAGATCTCCACACGCGTGAAGGTAATGTCGCAGGCGCCGTTGCGGCGGATCACGCCACAGGCGGCGGCGAATTGATCGCGCTCCTCGGGATGCACCTGCGCCACGACGCTTCCGGCAAGCCAGCCGATCGGGAACAAGAGACGCGCACCCTGTCCATAGAACAAGCCTATATCGAAAATCGCATTCGGGTTGCCGCCCCACATGCGCGGCGGCACATAGGACAACACGATGTCGCCCGGCTGCGGCGTCAGCGTTGCATTTTCCGCCGGCAACGGCTTGGCGAAGGTTTGGCCCGCCAGGTCGGCGGCGGGAACCGGGCAGGAGATTTCCGGCCCCGTCCACATCGCATGGATGCTGGCAACGACGCGCGGCTGCCCGAGATAGGCCAGCAGGAAGCCAGCGTTTTCGGGCGCCTTTTCAGGCAACAGCAGCGCCGTCACGGAAAGTTCTGAGCGTGGCTCGGTGATCCTGATGGCAGGCGTCGTCATGCCCTCAAATCCTTCTTGGCCGCGGATTGGAGCTTGTCGCGCAGGAAGGCAAACGGCCGGCTGATGTCGGCCACCAACGCCTCGCGCGCAGCCTGCGCATCCTGCTTGGCAAGCGCTGCGACGATGCTGCGGTGATAGTGGGCGGTATCGACTTCGCCGGCATCGGAAAAGGCGTAGATGGCGACGCGGATGCACGGTCCTGATTGCAGCCAGAGGCTCTCGATCATCGGGATCAGCACGGCGGAGCCGCAGCAACGGTAGATCTCGAAATGGAAGCTCTGGTTGAGCGTGGCCTCGCGGTCGATATCCTTCTTGTGCTTCAGCGCCCGCATCTCGTCCCACTCGCCGAGCATGGCTTCGACCGCGGCTATCTGGCGCGAATTCATGCGCGTGGCGGCAAGTGCTATCGCTTCGCCCTCTATAAGGAAGCGGGCGCGCAAGAGATCGTCGATACGCTCCAGCGTGATAGGCGGCACGCGCACGGAGCGATTTGGGAGCGCCTCCAGCGCCTTCTCGGTGATCAGCCGTCCGAGCGCCTCGCGCACCGGCATGGTGCTGGTGACCAGCGCGTCAGCGAGGCCGCGGATGGTCAGCACCTGGCTCGGCTCGAAAAGGCCGCCGATCAAGGCGCGGCGCAGCTCCGAATAGACGCGATCCTGAACGGTCTCGCGGCCGACCGGCGTAAGCTGGGCTGCGATCGTTTCGTTATTCCGTTCGATGGCGGCCTTCTGCATGGGCAGTCCTGGTCTCTGGCCCGTTTTCGGCTTGCGGAAGAAATTAAAGCCGAATAGCGTGATCAAAGCAAGTGTGATCACAAATCAAATCATAGGCGGCGAAGATCGCTTTCGGCCAGGGATTGATGAGCGACACGACAGAACGGCAGGAGGAGATCCGCACGCCGGTTCTGACGGCCAGGAACGTCGTCAGACGCTTCGGCGGCCTTGTCGCGGTTAACAATGTCTCGTTCGACGTCCAGCAGGGTGAAATACTCGGCCTCATCGGCCCGAACGGCGCCGGCAAGACGACGATGTTCGACCTGTTGGCCGGCAGCATCCTGCCGACCAGCGGCGAAATCCTCCTCAACGGTGTACTCGTTTCGGGGGAAGCAGCCCATCGCCGCATCGGCCGCGGCCTTGGCCGCACATTCCAGATCCCCCGGCCCTTGCCCAATCTGACACTGATCGAAAACGTCATGCTAGCCGCGCAGGGGCAGGCCGGAGAAAAGCTGCTCGCCAACTTCCTGACGCCCTGGCGGGTGGCCGCCGAAGAGCGGGCGGCCGAGACGAGAGCCAGCGAATTGCTTGAGCTCGTGACGCTTTCCCGCCTTGCGCACGAACCGGCACGCGTGCTTTCCGGCGGCCAGCGCAAGCTGCTCGAACTGGCCCGCGTCATGATGGCAGACCCGGCGATCATCCTGCTCGATGAACCGGCGGCCGGCGTCAACGCGACATTGCTCGAAGTCATCATCGACCGCATTCGCGACATCAACAGAAGCGGCATTACCTTCCTGCTGATCGAGCACAATATCGACATGGTGACGCGGCTTTGCCACCGCGTGCTGGTCATGGCGAGCGGTCAGCTTCTGTGCGAAGGCACCCCGGACGAGGTCGCACGCGATCCCCGCGTCATCGAGGCCTATCTCGGGGGCGCGGCATGAGCCAAACGGTCCTCGATGTCTGCGATCTCGAAGCCGGTTACGAGCCCGGTGTGCCGATCGTGCGCGGCGCCTCGATCACCGTCGACAAGGGCGAGATTGTCGTCGTTCTCGGTCCCAACGGCGCCGGCAAGTCGAGCCTTATCAAGGCGATCGCCGGCCTTGTCC
Source organism: Mesorhizobium sp. M0571 (assembly GCF_040320985.1). Lineage (NCBI taxonomy): Bacteria > Pseudomonadati > Pseudomonadota > Alphaproteobacteria > Hyphomicrobiales > Phyllobacteriaceae > Mesorhizobium > Mesorhizobium sp. M0571. The sequence goes on along the minus strand of NZ_JAMYQT010000004.1, from coordinate 182,572 downwards.
CGATCACCGGCGGCACCGTCCTGCTGGACGGCAAGGATATCACGGCGGCGCCCGCCCACACCATGGTCCGCCTTGGCCTAGCCTTCGTGCCGCAGACCGAAAACATTTTTCCGCTGATGTCGGTCGAGGACAATCTGAAAGTCGCCTGCGGCATCCTGCAGCCGCGCGAGACCCCTGCCCACATCGAGGAAATGTATGCGACCTTTCCCGATCTCGCCCGTCAGCGCAAGACGGCCGCCGGCAATCTTTCGGGCGGACAGCGGCAGATGCTGGCCGTTGCCCGGGCATTGATCGTCCATCCCAAGGTGCTGGTGCTCGACGAGCCGTCGGCCGGCCTGTCGCCGAAATTCGTGGCCATGGTGTTCGAGATGCTGGCCGGCATCCGCAGATCCGGCGTTACCATTCTGCTGGTCGAACAGAACGCCAAGGCAGCGCTTGCCATCGGCGATCGCGCCTATGTGCTGGTCGAGGGCAAGGACCGGCACCAGGGCATCGCCTCCGAGCTCTGGAACGATCCGGTCGTCGCCGAACTCTATCTTGGCCAGCGCCGCCTCGATCCTGAAAGAGACCGGCACTCCGGCAAAGGAAGTGCAGCATGAACCTGCAATTTGTCGTCGACGGACTGCTGGCAGGTTCGATGATCGGCCTCGGCGCCATCGGCGTGACGCTCACCTATTCGATCCTGCGCTTCTCGAACTTCGCCCATGGCGATTTCATGGCCTGGGGCGCTTATGCGACGCTCGCCGTCGTCGGCGCCATTGGCGCGATATTCGGCAAGATCGCGCCGATCGCTCCCCTCTCGTTCGGCTGGCCGCTGATCGCCGCGCTCATCATCGGCATGGTGGTCACCGGCCTGCTGGCGCTGCTGCTCGACCTGGTGCTGTTCGCGCGACTGCGGGCCAAAGGCCAGGCGATCATCGTGGTGATGGCGAGTTTCGGCGCCTCGATGGCGCTGAGAAGCCTGCTCGAATTCATCTTCACCTCGCGTCCGACCTATTTCAGCCGGGCGATCCAGATCGCCATGCCGGTCGGCTTCGGCATTCGCATCACCCCCGATCAGATCGCGTTGCTGCTGCTTACCGTCGTGCTCGTGCTCGGCGTGCATCTCCTGATGACGCGTACCCAGACCGGCCGCTCGATGCAGGCACTGAGCCAGAACGCAGCACTGGCCCGCATCGTCGGCATCGACGTCGCCAGGGTGGTGCGCGTTACCTGGATCATCGGCGGAGCGCTGGCCTGCGTCGCCGGCGTGATGATCGGCATCCTCATCCAGATCCGCCCATTCATGGGTTTCGACATGCTGCTGCCGATGTTCGCGGCCGCCATCCTCGGCGGCATCGGCAGCGTGCCCGGCGCCGTTCTCGGCGGCCTGATCATCGGTCTGACCGAAGCCGGCGCGGTGCAGTTGATCGGCGCCGAATGGCGGGCGGCCGTCTCCTTCATCATCCTGATGGCGGTGCTGTTCGTGCGGCCCATCGGCCTTTTCGGAGTGAGGGAACGCTGATGGATCTGCTCGGCTATGGCGCCTTCTTCCTGACCACCGCGCTGATCTTTTCGCTGGTCACGCTCGGGCTCAACCTGCAATGGGGGCTGACCGGGCTTTTCAATGTCGGGGTCGCCGGCTTCGTCGCCATCGGCGCCTACACCTCGGCGTTGCTGACCACGCCCGACGATGCCGCGCGCCTGGGCGGCTTCGACCTGCCCATCCTTGTCGGCTGGCTCGGCGCCATGCTGGTGGGCGGCGTCGCCGCCGCGATCACCGGCATTGCCACGCTGCGCCTGAGATCGGACTATCTGGCGATCACCACCTTCGGTGTCGCCGTCGTCGTGCAACTGGTCGCGCTCAACGCCCAGAAGCTGACCGGTGGCCCGTTCGGCATCGGCTTCATTCCGCGTCCTTTCGGCGGCCTCGCCGAAACGCCGTTGCTCTTCAACCTTTCGAACCTTGCCGTCGTCTCGGTGGTGACGCTAATCGCCTATCTCGCGCTGGAACATCTGTCGCGCAGCCCTTGGGGGCGCGTGTTGAAGGCGCTTCGTGAGGATGAGCGGGCCGCGATATCGCTGGGAAAAAGCGCGCGTTTCTACCGCGTCCAGGCCTTTGCCGTGGGCGGCGCCATCATGGCGCTTGCCGGTGCGCTGCAGGCGCATTTCACCGGCTTCATCGCGCCGGACAATTATTTGCCGGCGCTGACCTTCCAGGTCTGGGTGATGCTGATCGTCGGCGGCTCGGGCAGCAATACGGGAGCCGTCGTCGGCAGCATCCTGGTCTGGGCGATATGGGCCGGATCGGGAGCCTTGACCAGTATGTTATTCTCGCCGGAACAGCAGGCCCGCGCCGCCTCGCTGCAGATCGTCGCCATCGGCGTGATGCTGTGCGTTATCCTGCTGGTCAGGCCGAACGGCCTCTTCGGCGACCGGCCGAGGCGTGCAAGATTGGGCAAGGGCGCGAAAGTGGCACCGGACGAGAGCGCGGCAAGGTCATGAGCAACGTTGCCGTGCCACGCGGCCTTTCGCTATGGCACGCCGTCGGCCGCAACCGCCGTGAACGACCCGCCCTCGAAGGTGCACTCGATGTCGATCTGGCGATTGTCGGCGGCGGGTTCTCAGGCCTTTCTACCGCGCTGCACACCGCCGAAAAAGACATCTCGGTCGCCGTCCTCGAGGCGGAAATCATCGCCTGGGGCGCAACCGGCAGGAACGCCGGCTTCGTGGTGCCGAATTTCGCCAAACGGGACCCGGACGATATCATTGCCCAACTCGGGCCTGAACGCGGCGAACGCCTTGTCGATTTCGCCACCGGCAGCGCCGATCTCGTCTTCGACCTGATCAAGCGCCACGGCATCGAATGCGATGCGCTCCAGAGCGGATGGATACAACCAGCCCATTCGCAGGCCGCTTTGCAAAAGACCAGATCGCGTGCCGAGCAATGGGCAAGACGCGGAAAGCCGACTGTTGCGCTGGACAGGCAGGCGATTGAGGATCTGACCGGCGTTCGCGGTTATGTCGGCGGCTGGATGGACAGGTCGGGCGGTGTCCTCAATCCAGTCGAATATGCGCGCGGGCTGGCCGACGCAGCGGAAAAGGCCGGCGCGCGCATCTTCGAGCATACACGTGTCGCGTCGATCGATCGCTTAGGGGATGGCTGGGCTCTGAAGACGGCCTCGGGTTCGGTGCGTGCCGGAAAGGTGCTGGTCGCCACCAACGCCTATGGCGGGTCGCTGAACCGCACGCTTGAGCGAACCTATTTCCCGCTGAAGATCTTCCAGATCGCGACGGCGCCGCTGCCGCGCGAAATACGCACCCGTCTGCTTCCCGGCGGGCAAGGCGTCGGCGACACCAGGCGCAATCTTTTCACCTTCCGCTTCGACAACGAAAACAGGCTGATCACCGGCGGCATGCATGTTTTTGGCCCCGTTGCCGACACGCGGGTGCCCCGGGCGATCTGGCGGCGGCTTGCCAGATATCTCGATCTCCCGGAAATCCCGCCGCTTGAATACAGCTGGTCGGGGATGGCTGCCGTCGAGCCCGACTTCCTGCCGCACCTCGTCGATCTCGGCCCCGGCCTGATCGCGGGCTTTGCCTGCAACGGGCGCGGCATCGCCATGACCATGAGCATGGGCAAGGTGCTTGCGGATTGGGCGGGCGGAACAAAGCCTCGGGATTTGCCGCTGCCGTTCGCGCCGCCGTCGCCGATCCCGCTCCACGGCCTGATGCGGCATGCGCCGAACATGCTGCTTCCCCTAAGCATCCTGCGCGATCGGCTGGATGAGGCAGGCTAGCTGGCTGTCGCGCATGATCGAATGTCGGGGCGCCGCTTGCGCTCCCCATCCCGCTGCGCTGCGCAGAGTAGTAGTTTGGGCACCGACAGTGCTAGAAGAATGCACGCACGGGCCGCCGCCTCGTCCATCAGCCGTCCCGATATCGAACTGCTAGACTCGCCCACATCATGTTGTTAACGACAGCGGATGAAGCAGAACTATCTTTATCTCGTCATCGGCGCCTTGGTCGTCGCCGTCATTGCCTTGGGCATTTACGTTTATCGCGAGGAGACCAAGCCGAAAGGCGTGGAACTTCGTATCGACGATTCCGGCATTTCAGTTCAGGAAAAGTAGACCACGCATTCCTGCTGCCCGACTTTGCGCGCTAGAAGCCGACTTGCACCGTCTCAACCAAGCTCCAAGGTCGTTATCGCATAGACACCGGACTGCGTGAGCTGCGGCGCCCTTCCCTTGTACATTCGAGCCGTTTCGAAGCCCGGTTGCAGACCCGCGGATGACAGCAAATCTGCAAATTGCCCACTGGTCTCGGGCACGTCGAGATGGACGTTTCCAGGGCCGGAAATGTGCACGAGCGCGGCGAAGAGACGGCTTGCCGCGTCCAGATTGTCGGCAAAGAGCGGGCCGACCTTGCAGCCGTCGCGGCATCGGCGCGCGACGCCGTATCCCGCAATGGCACCGTCATTGACGACCGCAAGCGCCGTATGGGGCGGGCGCAGCCAGTGTTCCAGGAAAGACCGTCTCGGACCGGGAAAGAAGCGGCGGTCATAGTCCAGTATGTCCGGCACGAGTTCCGGCCCTATGGCGCGAATGTCGCTGCCGGCGGCTGCCGGGACATTCGGCGACCCCATGAACCGGATCGTCCGGTAGGCCGGTGCAAAACCCATGCTGCGGTAGTTGGCCTGCTGTTCGACAACGCCGTCGAGGCCGATCGTGCGGTTGCCGAGCCGCGCCATGCCGGCATCCCAGACCGCCTTGCCATGGCCTTGGCCACGCCTGTCCGGCCGGCAGATGTAGAGGCCGATGAAGCCGAAATCGTCGCCATAGGCCACAGCCGAAATGCCGGCCACCATCTCGCCATCGACAAAGGCACCGATGAAGCCCTGCGGGTCCGCTGCCTGGAACAGCGCGGCATCGTCGAGCCCGGGGTTCCAGCCTTCCGCCGCCGCCCAACCGACAAGGGTTTGCACGTCTTCAAGTGCGAGCGTTCGGATCGTTCTGGGCATTGCGATCACTCGGCGGCACCAGGCGCGAAGGATTTTAGGGCGCCATGATAGGGCTTCGCTAAAGGGCTTGCATAGGCGCCGCGCTTGGATGTCGTCAGGCCAAGCGCGATCAAGGCCTCGGCCTGCTTGACCGCGGCACCGACGCCGTCGATGACCGGAAGGCCGAATTCCCGCTGCAGCGCGGCTGCGAGATCGGCCATGCCGGCACAGCCGAGCACGATGGCCTCGGCGCGATCCTCCTCGATGGCGCGCGCAATCTCGTTGCGCAGCTTGAGGAGTGCATCGGATGCCGGATCTTCGAGGGCAAGAACCGGGATGTCGGCAGCGCGCACGCGTGCCCGCCCCGCCATACCGTAGCGTTGCACCAGCCCTTCGACCGGCACGCGCGAGCGCCCGGTCGTGGTGACGACGGTGAAGCGCTGGGCGATGAAGGAGGCGACGGCAAGCGAGGCCTCGCAAATGCCGATGACCGGAATTCTCGCCATGGCGCGTGCCGCATCGAGGCCGGTGTCGTCGAAACAGGCGACGACCGCGGCCTGCGCGCCCAAGCGCTCACCGGTGGCGATCTCGACCAGCAGGCCGGGAACGGCAAGCGCCTCATCATAATAGCCTTCGATCGAAACCGGGCCCATCGTCGAGGTGACGGGAACGATCTTCGTCGATGCGCCGGCGACCGATCGGGCGGCGACCGCGATAGTCTCGGTCATGCTGGCGGTGGTGTTTGGATTGACGACGAGGATCTGCACGGTCACGCACGCTCCCTGCGGCGGCCGACATAGACGATTGCGCCGAGCGTCAGCAGGATGACCAGGAAGGAAAACACGGTCGTCACGGTGCCCAGCGCATAGAGCACCGGTGTCGTCACATTGGTCGTCATGCCGTAGATTTCGAGCGGCAGCGTGTTGAAGGTGCCCGAGGTCATCAGCGTACGGGCGAACTCGTCATAGGACAGAGTGAAGCCAAACAGGCCGACGCCGATCAGGCTGGGTGCAATCATCGGCAGCACGACATGGGCGAAGGTTTGCCAGGACGATGCTCCGAGATCACGGGCGGCTTCCTCATAGGCCGGGGAAAACCGGTTGAAGACGGCGAACATGATCAGCACGCCGAAAGGCAAGGTCCATGTCAGATGTGCACCGAAAGCAGAGGTGTACCAGGCAGGCCGGAAGCCGACCTGCTGGAAGACAACGCCGATGCCGAGGCTGATGATGATCGACGGGACGACCAGGCTGGCGACGGCCAGATAAAACAGTGCGGTGGCGCCGCGAAATTTTTGGCGGAAGGCAAGGCCGGCAAGCAGCGACACGATGACCGTGACGAGCATCACCATCAAGCCAAGGACGAGCGAGCGTTTGAAGCTGCCGCCGAAATCGCCGACCGCCTGGCGCTCGAACAGATTGGCGAACCAGTGCAGCGAGACGCCGTTCAGCGGGAATGTCAGCCCGCCATTCTCGCCCTGGAAGGAGAGGATCAGGATCGCCGAAAGCGGGCCGTAGAGGAACAGCACGAAAATAGCGAAGAACACCGCCAGCACGTAGAATTCGAGGGTGCGCTTGTCGTGGCTCATCGCTTCACAGCTCCTTGCGAATGTCGACGATGCGCAGGATGCCGGCGACCATCAACAGCACCAGCACCAGCAGCACGACCGCGTTGGCGGCGGCCGCCGGATATTGCAGCAGCGACATCTGGTTCTTCATCATCAGCGCGACGGAGGCGCTCTGGCCTCCGGACATCACCTGCACCGTCGAAAAGTCGGCCATCACCAGCGTGACGACGAAAATGGTGCCGATCGCCATGCCGGGCTTGGCAAGCGGGATGACGACGTTCCACAGAACCTGCCAGCCGGAAGCGCCGGCGTCACGCGCGGCTTCGATCAACGACTTGTCGATGCGCATCAGCGTATTAAAGATCGGCGTCACCATGAACAGCGTGTAGAGATGCACCATGGCCAGCACGACGGCGAATTCGGAATAGAGCAGCCATTCGATGGGCTTCGGGATCAGTCCCAGTTGCACCAGCGTCGAGTTGACCAGGCCGTTGCGGCCAAGCACCGGAATCCACGAGATCATGCGGATGATGTTGGAGGTCAGGAACGGCACGGTGCAGACAAGGAACAGCACCATCTGCATGGCCGTGGTCCTGATATGGAAGGCGAGGAAATAGGCGACCCAGAAACCGATGAACAGCGTCAGCGCCCAAACGATGGCGGCGTATTTCAGCGTGTTCAGATAGGTTTTCCAGGTGACCCACGAGCCGAGCGTGTCGGCGTAGTTGGTGGTCAGGAAATCCGGGTACATCGCCGCAAAATCGTAATCCCAGAAGGAGACCACGGCGATCATCAGGATCGGCAGCAAAAGGAACGCGCCGAGGATCAGCGCCAGCGGTGTCGCCTGGAGATAGGGTGCGAGACCGGCCAGAGAGACGCGGCGTCGTCTGGCGGGCATTGCGGCGGCGGTGGCGGGGCGTTCGAGCGCGACAGTCATGAACATCTCGGTATAAGTCAGCGATGCGGCGAAGCCGCCTTTCCTTCTCCCCCTGTGGGAGAAGGTGGCCGAGCGAAGCTCGGTCGGATGAGGGGTGTTCCAGCTTGGCACCAACAGCGCTCCGGCCAGCACCCCTCAACCGTCTCGGCGCTGCGCGCCAATCCACCTTCTCCCACAAGGGGAGAAGGGGAAGACGTTGTACCTACGCAGCGATGAACTCGTTCCAGCGCTTCACCATGTAGCGGTCCTCGTCCATGACCGAGTTCCAGCAGGCGACCTTGCCCATGCGCTCTTCGAACGAGCCGCCGTCACGCACGGCGCCTGCCTTTTCCATGACTTTGCCGTCCGGCGACAGGATGTCACCCTTAGCCGGCTTGCCTTCGATCCAGTAGCCCCACTCGTCTTCGGACATGAACTTCTTAGCCGACACCATGTTGGCCGAGTAATACCCTTGGCGGTTGAGATAGCCGCCCACCCAACCGGACGTGTACCAGTTGATGTATTCATAGGCGGCATCGAGTTCGGCGCCGGAGAGATGGGCTGCCAGGCCAAGCCCGCCACCCCAGGACCGGTAGCCTTCCTTGAGCGGCTGGAAGCGGCACGCGATGCCCTTGGAGCGGACTGCGGCCACGGCCGGCGACCACATCGACTGGATCACCACTTCGCCTGAAGCCATCAGGTTGACGCTTTCGTCGAAGGATTTCCAGAAGGCGCGGAACTGGCCGGCTTGCTTGGCCTTGATCAGGAAGTCGATCGTCTTGTCGATCTCCTCCTTGGTCATGTTGCCCTTGTCTGCGTATTTGATGTTGCCCGTTGCCTCCATGATCATCGCCGCATCCATGATGCCGATCGACGGGATGTTGAGGATGGCGGTCTTGCCCTTGAAGGCCGGATCCATGATGTCGGCCCAGGTGGTGATGTCGCGGCCGACAAGGTCGGGGCGGATGCCGAGCGTATCGGCGTTGTAGATCGTCGGCACCATGGTGAACCAATTGGTCGGCGACTTGGCGAACACCTTGCTGTCCTGGGCCTCGACGTAACCGACGGTATGCGGCGCGGTGCCCTGGGCAATGACGCTGTCCGGCGTCAGCTTGCCGGTTTTGAACAGCGGCACCAGCTCGTCGTAATATTTCAGCTTGCTGACATCCATCGGCTGCAGGACGCCTGTCGGGAACACCTTCTTGCAGATCCAGTATTCGATGTCGGCGATATCGTAGCCGTCGGGCTGCGTTACCGCGCGCTGGGCGGCGGCATCGGAATCGGTTGCCGTCATCTCCAGCGTGATGCCGAGGTCCGCCTTGCACTTGTCGGCGATGGCATTGAGGTTGGACACGCCGGTGCCAAACTGGCGCAGCGTGATGTTCGATTGCGCCCAGATGGTCGGAAAGCCGGTGATGGCGCCGGAACCGGCGGCAAAACCGACGGCGGCGGCACCTGTCTTGAGCAGCGAACGGCGCGATATTCCTGTCTTCTTGTCGGTGGTGTTGGTCATGCTCAGTTCCCCTGTTTTGGTTGGTTATGCTGGGTTTCAGGAATCGAGACGGCCAAGGACGATCGCGTCCTCGGCGTCCCAGGCGATCGGCACCGCGCCGCCGACGGCAACCGGTTTGGCGAAGAAGCTGGTGTCGTTGACGATCACCGTGAAATCCTCGATGCCGGCGCCGTTGACCGAGAGTTTCACGGTCGAACCGCGGTATTCGACATTTGCGATGATGCCGGTGAACCCGAGCCCGGCGGCCGGCGGGTCGCCGATCCGCACATGGTCGGTGCGAATGGCGATATCGATCGGCTGGCCGATCTCCCTGCCCTGCCCGCTGGCCGCGAGCGTGACGCCGCCAGGCACGTCGAAAACGACCATGCCGTCGCGACGGCCGGTGACGCGGCCGGAGATGACATTGTGGTCGCCCATGAAACGGGCGACGAAGGCGGTGGCCGGCCGCTCGAACACCGTGCGCGGATGCGCCGCCTGCTCGATACGGCCGTCGTTCATCACCACGATCAGGTCGGCCAGCGCCATGGCTTCTTCCTGGCTGTGGGTGACGTGGACGAAAGTGATGCCGAGGGACGTCTGCAGCTTCTTCAGTTCGGCCCGCATGCGGATCTTCAGGAACGGATCGAGCGCCGAAAGCGGTTCATCGAGCAACAGCGCCTCGGGATCGGTGATGAGTGCGCGTGCAAGGGCGACGCGCTGCTGCTGCCCGCCCGAAAGCTGCGCCGGGCGGCGGCTGGCATAGGCCTCCATCTGCATTAGTTTCAGCATCTCGAGCGCCTTGGCGCGGCGCTCCTCCTTGCCGACGCCCTTCATCTTGAGGCTGAACGCAACGTTGTCGATCAGGTCGAGATGCGGAAACAGCGCGTAGGACTGGAACATCATGGCGGTGCCGCGCCTGGCTGGCGGCAAGTCGGTAACCACAATGTTGCCGAGACGCACGTCGCCGCTCGAAATGCTCTCGTGCCCGGCGATCATGCGTAGTGTCGAAGTCTTGCCGCAGCCGGATGGGCCGAGCAGGCAGCAATAGGTTCCGGCTGGGATTTTCAGGCTGATGTCTTCGACGGCAGTCGTTGCGCCATAGACTTTCGAAACGGACACTATGTCGATTTCGGTGGCTTTGGACATCCGGCTTCCCCTTTGATCGGATTAGCCAAAGCATCATGCGTGCCAGTTGCGCGCCGCCGCACCAACCGACTGAATCCGCGAAGATATCAGGGCCGCGTCTATATGACTGCCGATACGGCACCCTCGTGCAATGCATAAATTATAGGCGATTGCCACCGATCCTCGCAAAAATCGTATGCAATCTTTTCCATCTCTGTATTCACTTTGCCTCTCGTCCAAGCGATGTGATTCAGGGTAGAAGAACGCAGGACCACCGCCATGAACATTGCCGACCAGACTTTCCCTGCTATCGACAGTGCCAACGAGGATCGTGCGCAAGCGATCCGCGACCAGCTGCGCGACGCGATCGTCGATCGCCGGCTGGCGCCTGGAACCAAGCTTTCCGAAGGCGAGGTCGGGACGCTGTTCGATGTCAGCCGCACCGTGGCGCGCGCGGCACTGCAGATGCTCTCCTTCGAAGGATTGGTGCGCATCGAGCGCAATCGCGGCGCATTCGTCGCCAATCCGTCGCCGGAGGAAGCGCGGCAGGTCTTTGCTTCGCGCCGGCTCATCGAACCCGGCATCGCGATCGCCGCCGCCGGGCGGATGACGCCGGCGCATGTCGCTGCGTTCAAGGCCCAGCTCGACGAAGAAGGCCGTTTCATCGCCGAACGCGGACCGAACGCGAGGCGATCGGAGATCAAGGCGTCGGGAGATTTTCACCTGCTTTTGGCGTCGGTCGCGGGAAACGTCATCCTGCAGCGCTTCATGGAGGAATTGGTCGCACGTTCATCGCTGGTGATCGCGCTTTACGGCCGCTCGGGTATCTCAAGCTGCGGCCACAGCGAACATACGCAGATCCTCGAGGCGCTGGAAAACGGCAATGCCGAGCGCGCCAGCGCGCTGATGCTGCACCATATCGACCATATCGAGGCCGACCTCGATCTGCGGGTCAGGAGCGGCCCGGCACTCAGGCAGGCGCTCGAGTTCTGAGAGCGCTCAACGCACGATCCTGACGCACATCGGTGTGCCGATCTCGATGGATCGGCCGGTGTCGGTCAACCGGCCGGTTGCGGCATCACGGGCGAAAATCGAGATGCGGTCGGCGTTCTGGTTGGCCGAGAACAGATGGCCACCCGAAGGCGTCAATGCCAGATTGCGCGGCGTGGCGCCGCCGCAAGGCGTATAGTCGACAAGGGCAAGCTTGCCGGTTTGCTGGTCGACCGAAAACACCACGACACTGTCATGGCCGCGGTTGGAGCCGTAGAGAAAGCGGCCGTCGGGCGAGATCTGGATGTCGGCGCAGTGATTGCCGTCGCGCGCCTCGGCCGGCACGGCCGGCTTGCTGTCGATCATCGTAAGCTTGCCCAATGCTTCGTCCAGCGCAAGCGAGACGATCGTCGAATCCAGCTCGTTCATGACGAACACGAAGCGGCCGCCTGGATGCAGCGCCAAATGGCGCGGACCCGCACCCGGGGCAAGCGCCGACTCGGCCAGCTTCGTCAGGCTGCCGTCTGACCCGATGCGATAGGACACCAGCCGGTCGATGCCGAGATCGGCGACGATTGCCATGCCACCGGCAAGCGTCTCGGTTACGCTATGGGCATGGGGCCGCTCCTGGCGGGCCGGATCCGGTCCGGTCCCGCTATGGGCAACGCTCGACAACGGCGCTGTCAGGCCGCCGTCCTCGCGCAATCCGTAGACCACGACCGAGCGATCGGGGCCGCCCTCGCCCATGCCGTAATTGGCGACCAATAACTTCGTCCCGTCGCGCGTGATGGTGTTGTGCGCCGTGATGCTGCCTAGGGTCGGCTGCTTGTTGATGTAGGAAAGCGTGGCGGTCTGCCTGTCGAAGCGGTAGGCCGAGACCACGCCTTCGCGCCAGGTGAACACTTCGGAGTTGGCATAGATGTGGGAGCCGTCCGGCGTCGCCGACAGGAAGGTCGGATTGTCGACGTCATCCGTCTCAGTCAGTTTCCTCGTCTCCAGCGTCTCTTCGTCGAAACTGTAGACGCCCAGCCCGACACCGCGCGCGCCCTGAAAATACGGGGCCTCGCGATTGAGGCTGCCGACGAAAACCAGACAGGCATTCTGCATCATTTCCTCCTGTTCCGCCGGCATTGGCCGCCGCGAATCGCGGCAAAATTTCGCCGAGACTCGCTTGCAACACAACCCCATATGTGAAAATACTATTCACAAAAGAAGATTGACGGGAGGATCGATCATGCATTTCGCTGGTCTGCGGCGCGCCCTGATGGACGATTCCCGCTCCCAGAGGAAGTCGTCATGAGAGGTTTCGCCCCGACCGTGGGCGTGACGTCGACACACCCCACCAACATGCCGAAGGAACACGCCGACCTTCCCGTCTGGAACGCGGAGAACTGGTTCTATGAAGATTGGCCGGTCGGCCAGAAGATCCGTTCGCTGCGCCGGACCATTGCCGAGGGCGACAGCCATCTCTTCAACACGCTGGTGCTCGACATCCATCCTTACGTGCAGGACCAGATGTTTGCCGAAACGGAAGGCATCTTCGGCAAGCGGCTGGTCGCCGGCGCCTTCGTGTTTTCGGCCGGGCTCGGCTTGGTCGCCACCAACTGCATCAACGCCTTTTCGTATGGCTACGACAAATTGCGCTTCATCAAGCCGGTATTCGTCGGCGACACGATCTATTCGATCCGCTCCAACCTCGACAAGAAACCAAAATACGAGGAGATGGGGCTGATCCGCGCCAGCTATGAGGTCTTCAAGGGTGAAGGCGAGCTCGTGCTTTATTGCGAGCACCTGCAGACGGTGAAGTACCGCAATCCGGCCGATTTCGTCGGCAGGACGGAGAAATAGGCAATGGCCGCCATTTCCGAATTGCCGCTGACCGGGCTCGTCGTCGTCGACATGAGCCAGTTCCTGTCCGGGCCCTACTGCTCGCTGCGACTGCTCGACCTCGGCGCCCGCGTCATCAAGATCGAGCGGCCGGATGGCGGCGACCTGTCGCGACGGCTCTATCTCAGCGACACGGAGATCGGCGGCGATTCCACCATTTTCCATGCCATCAATCGCGCCAAGGAAAGCTTTGCCATCGATCTGAAGGACGAGGCCGACCTTGCGGCGCTACGCGGCCTGCTGGCCAAGGCCGACGTGCTGATCCAGAATTTCAGGCCCGGCGTCATTGAGCGCCTGGGCCTCGACTACCAGGCGGTACGCAAGATCAATCCGCGCCTGGTCTATGCCTCGATCAGCGGCTATGGCGAGGAAGGCCCCTGGGTCAAGCGGCCCGGGCAGGATCTGCTGGCCCAGGCCCGCTCCGGCGTGATGTGGCTGAACGGCGACGAGGACCAGGGGCCGGTGCCTTTCGGGCTGGCGATCGCCGACATGCTGGCGGGCTCCGCCGCCGCGCAAGGTATCCTTGCCGCGCTGGTGCGACGCGGCGTGACCGGCAGGGGCAGCCATGTCGAGACGAGCCTGCTCGAAGCGCTGGTCGACTTCCAGTTCGAGGTGTTGACCACGCATCTCAATGATGGACGCCGGCTGCCGCGGCGATCAGCCTTCCGCAGCGCCCACGCCTACCTATCGGCGCCCTACGGCGTCTATCCGGCCAAGGACGGCTATCTGGCGATCGCAATGACGCCGATCTCCAAGCTGGCCGACCTCCTGGGGCTTGAGGAGCTTGCGCCCTATCGCGATGAGCCGTCGACCTGGTTCACCGCCCGCGACGAGATCAAGGCGATCATCGCGCAAAAAATCGCGACGAAAACGGTCGACGAATGGCTTGCGATCCTCGAGCCCGCCGACATCTGGTGCGCCAAGGTTTTGACCTGGCCGGAGATGATGGCCAGCGAGGGCTTTCAGGTCCTCGACATGCTGCAGACGGTGACGCGCGAGGATGACGTTTCGATCCTCACCACGCGCTCGCCGCTCAGGGTCGACGGCATCCGCGCGAAGGTCGAGCGGGCTGCGCCACGTATCGGCGAGCACAGCGCGAAGATCCGCAAGGAGTTCGGGCTGTGAGCGAGGTGACGCTCAAAGGCATGACCTGGAGCCATCCGCGCGGCTACGACCCGATGGTCGCCTGTTCGGCACTGTGGAGGGAACGCACCGGCGTCGCCATCGAATGGGACAAGCGCTCGCTGCAGGATTTCGAATCCTTCCCGGTCGAGGAACTGGCCCGTGCCTATGATCTGATCGTCATCGATCATCCGCATGTCGGCCGGATCACCGCCGAGAATTGCCTGGCGCCGCTCGATGTCGCCGGCCGGGAAGCCGAACGTGCAGCACTTGCGGCGGGCAGCGTCGGCCAGTCCTATCCAAGCTACAACTGGCAAGGCAGGCAATGGGCGTTTCCGATAGACACAGCGAGCCAGGTGCAGGCGTGGCGGCCGGACATGCTTTCGGCTGCGCCGGCGAACTGGGCTGATGCGCTCGATCTCGCCCGGCAGGGCCGCGTGCTGTTGCCGCTCCGGCCGCCGCATTCGCTGATGGTGCTTTATACGCTTGCCGGCAATCTCGGCCGGCCTGCCGGCGAAGGACCTGGCGACCATGTGGACCCGGCAACCGGCAAGCAGGTTTTCGAGATGATGCGCGAGATCGCGGCGCTCGTCGATCCGGCCTGCCTTGGCATGGACCCGATCGCCGTCTTGGAGCAAATGGCCGGATCGGCATCACGGATCGCCTGTGCGCCGCTGATCTATGGCTATGTCTCCTATGCCATCGCCGGATTCCGGCCCAACCGCGTGGCTTTCGCCGATATCCCTGCTGCGGGCAATGCCGGCCCGATCGGCTCGGCGCTCGGCGGGACCGGCATTGCCGTGTCGGCCTATTCGAAGGCCAGGCAGGCGGCAATCGACTTCGCCTACTGGATCGCCAGCGGCGACGTGCAGCGCGGCCCCTACGCCTCGGCCGGCGGCCAGCCCGGCCACGCCGCGGCCTGGGAGGATGCCGCCGTCAATGCCGCCACCGGCAAGTTTTACGTCGCCACCCGAGCCACGCTCGAAGGTGCCTGGGTCAGGCCGCGGCATGACGGCTACATGGCGTTCCAGCAGGCGGCGTCCGATCGCATCAATCTCGGCCTGAGCGAAAGGCACAATGCCGCTCGCGTCGTTGCCGATCTCAATCGCCTGTTTCGGGAGAGCTTTTCGACACAGGTGTCCGGCGTTGCCGGCGGAGGAGCCTGAAAACAACCGAACGGAGGAGAACATGAACAGCCTGATCCGCGGCCTTATGGCCGCAACCGCACTTGCTTCGGTCACGACAATAGCCTGCGCTCAAGACGTGTCGGGCGTGATTGCTGGATTGCCGACTGAACTGAAGGCGCAATATGACGGCGCGCCGCAGAAGGTGCTGCCATCGGCCTGGGACAATTTCACGCCGCCGCCAAAGCCGTGGAAATGGTGCCACTCCGAGTCCTATCAGGGCAATCCGTGGCGCGTCACCGTCACCAAGGAGCTGAAGCGGCTGGTCGACGGGCTGATCGCCGACGGCACCGTGGCGAGCTTCGAAGTGTCGGATTCCAACAACGACGCCAGTCAGCAGATCAACCAGATCCGCGCCTTCATCGACAAGAAATGCTCGATCATCACCTCGATCCCCGGCTCGGCGACGGCGCTGGACGATGCCATCGATGCCGCAGCCAAAGCCGGCATCCCCTTCCTCACGGCAGCTGGGTCGGTGACCAGCCCGAATGCCATCAATGTCGATTCCAACTATGCCCGCTGGGGCTACGACATGATGACGGCGATCGGCAAAGCTATGCCGGACGGCGGCAGCGTGCTTCTGGTCGAAGGCATCGCCGGTCATCCGATCGTCGTGCAGGAGCGCCAGGGCGGCGACAAGGCGCTGGCCGAGAACCCGAAGCTGACGGTGTCGCGCAGCGTCAACGGCAACTGGACGGCGAACGTCACCAAGACGGCGGTGCTGCAGGCGATCGCCACCAATCCGGCGCCGATCGATGCGGTGTGGACGACGGGCAGCGAAAGCCGCGTCGTCGCCGAGGCCTTTGCCGAGGCCGGCCGCCCTGCCCCGCTGATCACTGGCTCGATCACCGGCGATGCGCTCGGCTACTGGAAGGCCAATCCGGACAAATACCGCTTCGAAGGCCATGCGGTTCTGCCGCACTGGACAGCCGAGACGCTGTTTCGTGTTGGCGAGCGCATGCTGGATGGGCAGAAGCCGAAGCTCAACACGCTGCTGATTCCGATTCCGCCCGTGCACAATGCCGACCTCGGCGCATGGTACAAGGACTGCATGACGGCCGACGCCGTCTCGATCTTCCCGGTCCCGCCGAAGGATCCGATGCCGGAGGAATGGCTCGATGCCTATTTCGCCAATCCTGCACCGACCAAGGGTTGGGACTATTCGAAGGTGCCGGACGCCTGCGCAAAATAAGACTTTACGAAGGCCGGCTCCGCGCGTGGGGTGCCGGCTCTTCCATCAGGATCGCTCATGCTGGAAGTCCAGGCCATCTCGAAACGCTACGGCGAAACGATTGCGCTGGCGAAAGCCTCCATCGCATTCCGCGCCGGCACGATCCACACCATCCTGGGCGAGAACGGTTCGGGCAAAAGTACCCTGGTCAAGCTGCTGTCGGGAATCGTGCAGCCGGACAGCGGCACAATCAGGCTCGAAGGCAAGCCGTTTGCCGGCTTCGGGCCGGCGGCCTTCCAGGCCGCCGGTTTCGCCACCGTGTTCCAGGAAGTGCTGATCGCGCCTGACCGTTCGGTGACGGACAACATCCTGCTCGGCCTCGACGGTTTGCTAACGCGCACCGTGCCGCGCGCGGAGCGGCGGCAACGCGCACAAGCGGTGCTGAAGCGCTTCGCGGTGACCGAGATCCCGCTCGACCAGTTGGCCGGGCAATTGCCGCTTGCCGTTCAGCAGCTTGTGGTGCTCGCCCGCGTCGTGGTTCGCAACCCGCGCATTCTCATTCTCGACGAGGTAACAGCGGCGCTCGACTTCGCCGATCGCGAGGCGGTTTTCGCCATGATGCGCAAGCTCGCTTCGGAAGGCTGCCTGATCCTGTTCATCACCCATCGCATGGACGAGGTGATGGCGCTTTCCGACCGGATTTCCGTGTTGCGCGGCGGCAGCGTCGTGACGACCGAGGAACGCGGCGTTTCCACCGCATCCGAGCTTCTCAAGGCGATGGCGCCACGCACCGCGGCGGAGCTGGCGCATGGCTGATCGCGCCACCCTTTCGGTGCGTGGCCTGGTGATCGCGCCGAGCGCAAGCCCGGTGACACAGACGATTGCGCCGGGCGAGATCGTCGGGCTGGCCGGCCTCGACGGCCACGGACAGGAGCGTTTCCTGAAAATACTAGCCGGGCTGGAACAGGCCGTCGCCGGCGAGGTGGTCGTCGAGGCACTCGAGGGACCCCGCGCCATCACCAGCTTCCGCAAGGCGGTCGCCAGCGGCATCGCCTATTTGCCACGCGACCGGCGCGCCACCGGCATCTTTCCGACCCAGTCGGTGCTCGATAATTTTGCCGTCTCGACACTGTCGCGCGACATGCGTTTCGGCCTGCTCAACTTCGCCGCACGGCGGCGGCGCTACGAGGCCTACCGCGAAAAACTCTCCATCGTCGCGCCACGGCCGGATGCCTCGATCACGACGCTTTCCGGCGGCAACCAGCAGAAGGTGCTGTTGGCCAGGGCACTGGCACTGGAGCCGGCGATCCTGCTCCTCAACGATCCGACACGCGGTGTCGACGTGGCGACGCGCCATGTCCTCTACGACGTGTTCCGCGGGCTGGCGGCGGACGGCATGGCTCTGGTCATCCTGTCGAGCGAGATCGAGGAGATCCTGCTGCTTTGCCATCGCGTGCTGGTGTTCCGCGAACAGCAGGTGGCGGCTGAAATCAGCGGTGAGGCGATGATCAGCGACGCCGTCATCGCTGCCATGTTCGGACGCGCGGCATGAGCGGGTTTCGACGCATGGCCGAGCGATGGCGCGGCGCCGGCTTTGCGACCGTGCTGCTGGTTATCCTGATCACGGTCAATCTGCTGCTCAATCCGGCGCGCTTCCATCCTTCCGCTTGGGGCGCGCTGATCGGGCTCGCCGCACCTCTGATCGGCGCAGCGCTCGCCTCGGCTCCAGTCATCCTAGCCGGGCGCGGCGGCGTCGACATTTCCGTCGGGCCGCTGATGGGGTTCGTCAATGCGATCGTGATCCAGGTGCTGTTTCTCAAGTTTGGAATGTCTTCGCCGCTGGTCATCGTGCCGGCAGCGCTTTTGATCGGCACGATCGTCGGCGCCGCCAACGGCTTCCTGGCGACCATCGTCCGCATCCAGCCGATCGTTGCGACGCTCGGCACCTATCTGATCCTCACCGGCACGACGCTGACCATCCTGCCGGCGCCGATCGGCCCGGCGCCGGGCTGGCTGAAGGCGATGGCCGGCCCCTGGTCGGCACTGCCGCTGGCGCTGATCTTCCTGTCCTGGTCGCTGGTTCGCCAGACGCCTTATTACGACCAGCTGATGGCAGTGGGCAGCGACGACCGCGCCGCCTACACCGCCGGCGTTCCAGTCACCAAAGTCCGTTTCATCGCCTATGTCATGACCGGCATTCTCGCCGCCTGCGCCGGCCTGATGCTGACCGCCCTGATCGGCTCGGCCGATCCCAACATCGGACCGACCTACACGCTGATCGCGATTGCCGCGGTGGCGCTCGGCGGCGTCAGCCTTGCCGGCGGACGCGGCGGGCTCGCCGGGGCCGCTATCGGCGCTATCGACATCTTCCTGCTGCAGAGCGTGCTGACCGCCTTCAACGTCTCCACCTATGTGCTGCAGATCGCCTATGGCGTCATTCTGGTTGTGGCCGTCATCATGACGGCGCTGCAGGAGCGGCTCTCGGGACGGAAAGGCTGAGAAGGATGCGCCAGACCTGGTTTCAGTCCACCAATGCCCGTGTCGCCGGCGCTTTTGCCGTCGCTGCCGCTTTGCACCTCCTTGGCACCTTGCTCATCCCGGGCTATTCGCAGCCGTTCGCCATCCGGGCGCTGTTGGTCATCGCCTCGCTGCTGGCCGTCGCATCGATCGGCCAGACCCTTGTCGTCATTCTGGGCGGCATCGATCTGTCGATCCCCTTCGTCATCGGCTTTGCCAATGTCGTCGCGGCACAGCTTTACGGCGCCGGCTGGAACTTTGCCCTGGTCTGCGCGGCCGTGGGCGTGCTCGCCATGCTGATCGGAGCGCTGAACGGCCTGATTTCGCGCGGGCTCGACATTTATCCGCTGATCGTCACGCTCGGCGTCGGCATGATCGTGCAAGGCGCCGTCCTGCTATGGACCGGCGGCTTTCCATCCGGATCGGCGCCTGCAGCAGTTTCCGCCTTCGTCTCGATCGGCGGTTCTGTCGGGCCATTGCCGGTCCCTGGGCTGGTGCCATGCGTCGCGGTATTGACCTTGCTGGTGGCGCTGGTGTTGGCGCGCACACCCTATGGCCGCCGCCTCTATGCGCTCGGCAGCAACCCCGGCGCAGCGCCGCTGGCGCTGATCGATCCCGTCCGCATGTGGACGGTGACCTATGCCGCGAGCGCCTTTTTCGCCGCCACCGCCGGCGTGCTGCTGCTCGGCTTCACCGGCTCTGCCTATGGCGATGTCGGCCAGCCCTATCTGTTCCAGACCATCGCGGCGGTGGTGGTCGGCGGCGCCGCCCTTGTCGGCGGCCGCGGCAGCTATTTCGGCACCATTGCCGGCGTGCTGGTGCTGACGGAGATCAACACGCTGCTGATCGGCCTCGGCTTCCGGCCCTCGACTGTGCAGGCGGCACTTGGCCTGGTCATCGTGCTCTTGGTTTCGCTCTACGGCCGCGAGCGGCATGTGTCAGCGACGATCTGAGGCCGCCTATTCGTTTTAGCCGCATTTGTGCGACGCCAAGTGATCCCACTTGGCTGCAAAATGCTCTACAAACTCCACAGCCGCTTTGCATTGCCGGACAGCAGCTTTTGCCGTTCATCGTCGCTGGCGCCGCTAAGCAGCGCGTGCGTTGCCGCAACCCAGGTCGCAAGGCCGCCGCCAAGCGTGCAGACCGGCCAGTCGCTGCCCCAGACGACCCGATCCCAGCCGAACCATTCGATGGTGTGCTCGACATAGGGACGCAGCGTATCGATAGTCCAGGATCCGGCATCCGCATAGGCGACCACACCGGAAATCTTGCCGACGACGTTCGGGCGCCCTGCGATCTCCGCGATGTGCTCGCGCCACGGATGCTCGCCACCGCCCTTGATGTCCGGCACACCGCAATGGTCGAGCACGAACTGGACGTCCGGCGCGAGGTCGGCGAGTGCCGTCGCCTTGGGGATCTGGTGCGGCAGAACGACAAGGTCGAAGGTCAGGCCGGTGCCGGCAAGCCGCTTGATGTTTTCACGAAACAGCGCGCCCTCCGAGAGTTCATCCGACATGACGTGCAGCACACGCCGAAAGCCCTTGACGAAAGGATCGGCGCGCTGGCGCTCGAGATACGCGGCAAAGCCCGGCATTTCCGGACGGCAGGAGGCGATTGCACCGCGTAGCAGGCTGTCCTTCTGCTGCGACAGCGTTTTCACATGGCTGGTCTCGGCCTCGATATCGGCTGGATCGACATCGACCTCCATATGCAATGCGCCCTCTATGCCGGCCCGCCGGGCCTGGACTGCATATTCGTCATAGGAGAAATCGCGGTTGAGCGCCGGCACGCCGGAAAGCCAGGGGTAGCGCAGCGCCGACTGGTCGATGAGGTGCAGATGGGTGTCGAAGATCATGGCGGCGCTCTCCTCCTTGGCGGCTTCGAGATCATCTCACGGAGAAATTCTTCATTCAAATAAGAATTTACCTCGATTGCTTGACGGTCGACCCCGCCAGTTGGGATAGCTTTTCGGTCGCTGCCAGCAACAGCTCTATCGTCCTCGTGATATCGGGCGCCTTGGGTGCGTTGACCAGGGTTATGTAGGGGATCGACAGCGCGGCGATCGCCTTGCCGTCCGAGCCAAGAACGGGCGTCGACAGGTTGAACACGCCGGCGGTCTGCATCGACGCCATCATCTCGTAGCCGCGTTCCCGGATCTGGTCGAGGCGGGCAAAGAACTCCGGCGATTGAGGCGGCTTGTCGGTGCTGCGCAGATGTTCGGATATCATCATCTGCCGCTCTTCCGGCGGGCGGAACGCCAGCAGCACATGACCGGAGCCGGTGTCGAACAGGCTGATATGCGAGCCGACGCGAATGGAGATGCCCCAGTAATCCGGCGCCTCCTGCTGTGCGATCACCACGGCGGAGCCGCGATCGAAGACGACGAGCTGGTTTGCCTGCTGTGAGGTTTCTGCCAGCTCGCGCATCAGCGGCGTCGCATAGGAAACCAGCCGGCGCACCGGCGCGTGCAGCTGCGCCAGGCCAAACAGTTTGAGCGTCAGCGAATAACGGTCGCCATCGGGACGCGTGACGTAGCCGCGCCGCACCAGCCGATCCAGCATGCGGTAGAACTCATTGGGGCTGCGGTCGAGTTTCTTGGCGATTTCCGCCTGCGTCAGGCCGCCATCGACGCCAGCCAGCAGCTCGAGGATGTCGAGCCCCTTGTCCAACGCCGGGGCTCGATAACGGTCGTCTTCCTCGTCCTCTGCCATTGGGCCTCTCCAGTGAATTTTGCTTTTCATATACGCATAACAGCATTGCTTCCGAAAGAACTTTCGCTTGACGATTATGTAAATGTTTTGTTTGTATATGAATGAAGCTGCCGATCAGCCCTCGCTATGGATCGACGCAGACTCTTTGGGAGGATACCAATGACGAAACTGTTTTGCTGCCTGTCGGCCGGCGTAACGTTGCTCGCACTTGGTGCGAGTGCTGCCTTTGCTGCCAAACTGCCCGGCAAATTCGATGGCGTCACCATCGACGCCAAGCTGATCGGCGGTCAGCAATATGAAGGGCTCTACGCGCGCATCGGCGAGTGGGAAAAGCTGACCGGCGCCAAGGTCAACGTGATCTCGAAGAAGAACCACTTCGAACTCGACAAGGAAATCAAGTCGGACATCGCCTCCGGCAGCATCAACTGGTGCGTCGGCTCGAACCACTCATCCTTCGCGCCGCAATATCCTGATATCTACACCGATCTCAATGCGCTGCTGCCGAAGGAGGAGATCGACGCCTTCGTGCCGTCTACGATCAAGGCCTCGACGCTCGACGGAAAGCTGGTGATGCTGCCGCGCGCGCAGTTCGATGTCTCGGCGCTCTACTACCAGAAGAGCCTCTATCAGGACGAAGCCAAGAAGGCTGCCTACAAGGCCAAATACGGCAAGGAGCTGACCCCGCCCGACACCTGGGACGAGGTCGCCCAGCAGGCGGAATTCTTCGCCAGCCCGCCGGACTTTTACGGCACCCAGTTCGCCGGCAAGGAAGAGGCGATCAACGGGCGCTTCTACGAGATGCTCATTGCCGACGGCGGCGAGTATCTCGACAAGGACGGCAAGCCCGCCTTCAACTCGGAGGCCGGCGTGCACGCGCTCGACTGGTTCGTCAATCTCTACAAAGCCAAGGCGGTGCCGGCCGGCACCACCAACTATCTGTGGGACGATCTCGGCCAGGGCTTTGCCTCAGGCACCGTCGCGATCAACCTCGACTGGCCGGGCTGGGCCGGCTTCTTCAACGATCCAAAGTCGTCGAAGGTCGCCGGCAATGTCGGGGTGAAGGTGGCGCCGAAGGGATCGGCCGGCATTCGCACCGGCTGGTCGGGGCACCACGGATTTTCGGTCACCCAAAACTGCGGAAGCAAGGAAGCTGCGGCGTCGCTTGTCTGGTTCCTGACCAATGAGGACAGCCAGAAGCTTGAAGCAGCAGGCGGCCCGCTACCGACCCGCACGGCGGTATGGGACTGGGACATCCAGCAAGCGGCCAATGATCCTTACAAGAAGGAAGTGCTGGCGGCTTTCCAGGAAGAGGCAAAGCACGCTTTTGCCGTACCGCAGACACCTGAATGGATCGAAATCTCCAACGCCGTCTATCCCGAATTGCAGGCCGCCATTCTCGGCGACAAGACCTCCAAGCAGGCGCTGGACGACGCTGCCGCCAAGGCTACCCAGATACTCGAGGACGCCGGCAAGCTTTGACCATTCTCGCAAGGGGGCGCCGCGCTTATCGACGAGCGGCGCCCCGAACTTTTTCCGAACCATGCGCAACACGCTTTGTCTTGATCCCAGTTCGCCGATGGCGGCCTTCGGCGTCCGGGCACCAACCAGAACCGGATCGACATGAAAGGCTGGAGACCCTCGCCGCCATTGCTGCTCCTGCTGCCGGCGGTGATCCTTCTGGCGGCGGTAGTGGTGGTGCCGCTGCTGCTCTCGCTCTATTCCAGCTTCACGCCGTTCCGGCTGACCAAGCCGGAGACGTTCTGGGTTTTCATCGGCGCGCGTAACTACGTCACCATCCTGGCCAGCCGCGATTTCTGGATCGCCTTTGCCCGTACCGTGGTGCTGCTGACGGTGGCGCTCAACCTTGAAATGCTGATCGGGCTCGGGCTGGCGCTCCTGGTGGAAAAGGCATCGCGCGGACGGCGGATCCTGCGCACCATCATGATGTTCCCGATGATGTTTTCGCCGATCCTGGTCGGCTTCCAGTTCAAATTCATGTTCAACGACAATATCGGCCTGGTGAACAACGCCCTGCAGGCACTCGGCCTGACCGATCGCGCCATTCCGTGGCTGATCGACGGCAATCTCGCCTTCATCGCCATACTGACCGCGGAAATCTGGTCATCGACTTCGGTGTTCGCGATCCTCATCCTTGCCGGGCTGCTGGCGATGCCGCGCGAGCCGGTCGAGGCGGCCCGCGTCGACGGCTGCACGCCATGGCAGACATTCCGCTATGTCACCTGGCCGTTCATCATGCCGTTTGCTTTCATTGCCATGACCATCCGCTCGCTCGACGTGGCGCGCGCCTATGACATCGTCAAGATCATGACCGACGGCGGCCCCGCCGGCCGCACCGAGCTCGTCTGGACGCTCGTCGCCCGCACCGCCTACAGCGACGCCAGGATGGGGATGGCCAACGCCATGGCCTATTTCTCGATCCTGCTGTCGATCCTGTTCACCGTCTATTTCTACCGCAAGCTCGCCGCGGCACGCACGCAGATCGCGGCTGAGTGGTGAGGATGGACCAGAACAGCCTGCATCGTCTCGGCAACAAGGCGCTTCGGATCGTCCATGGCGTCGGGCTGTTTCTGGCCATGCTGGTCATCTGCCTGCCCGGCATCTGGATCGTGCTGTCGTCGCTCAGGCCGACCGTCGAGATCATGGCCAAGCCGCCGGTGTGGATCCCGCGGGACCTCTCGCTCGACGCCTACGTCGCCATGTTCAGCGGCGTCGGCAAGGGCGGCATCCCGGTGCTCGACTATTTCCGCAATTCGCTGATCATCTCGGTGACCTCGACCGTCATCGCCATCGTCATCGGCATGGCCGGCGGCTACGCCTTTGCCCGCTACCGCTTCCGCGCCAAGTCGGCGATGTTCCTCGGGCTGATGCTGACGCGCACAGTGCCCGGCATCGCGCTGTCGCTGCCGCTGTTCTTCGTCTTTGCGCGGCTCGGCATCATCGACACGCATTTCGGGCTGATCCTCGTCTATGTCGCGCTCAACGTGCCCTTCACCGTCTGGCTGATCGACGGCTTTTTCCGCCAGGTGCCGAAAGACCTCGCCGAGGCCGCGCAGATCGACGGCTGCACGCGCTGGCAGGCCTTCTGGCAAGTCGAGTTTCCGCTCGCCGGGCCCGGCATCGCCTCGGCCGGCATCTTTGCCTTCCTCACCTCGTGGAACGAGTTCGCGCTGGCCTCGCAGCTGACGCGCTCGATCAACTCCAAGACATTGCCGGTCGGCCTGCTCGACTATACGGCCGAGTTCACCATCGACTGGCGCGGCATGTGTGCGCTGGCCGTGGTCATGATCATACCGGCGCTCACGCTTACCTTCATCGTCCAGAAACACCTCGTCGGCGGCCTCACCTCCGGCGCGGTGAAAGGCTGACATGGCAACAGTATCGCTGAAAAAACTCACCAAAAGCTATGGCCCGGTGGCGGTGGTGCACGGCATCGACCTCGAGGTCGCGGACCGCGAGTTCATCGCGCTGGTGGGACCGTCCGGCTGCGGCAAGTCGACAACCCTACGCATGATCGCCGGCCTCGAGGCGATCAGCGACGGGGTCATCGAGATCGGCGGCCGCAAGGTCAACGATCTGCCGCCGCGCTCGCGCAACATCTCGATGGTGTTCCAATCCTATGCGCTCTATCCGCACATGACCGTGCGCGAAAACCTCGGCTTCTCGCTGAAGATCGCGGGCGCCGCGAAAGAGGAAATGGACCGCCGCGTGGCCGAGGCGTCCGGCATTCTTGGCCTCGACCAATTGCTCGACCGCCGGCCGTCGCAGTTGTCGGGCGGACAGCGCCAGCGCGTCGCCATGGGCCGCGCCATCGTGCGCGATCCCGACGTCTTCCTGTTCGACGAACCGCTCTCCAACCTCGACGCCAAGCTTCGGACGCAGATGCGCACCGAGATCAAGAAGCTGCACGCCAAGGTCCAGTCGACGGTGATCTACGTCACCCATGACCAAGTCGAGGCGATGACGCTCGCCGACCGCATCGTCATCATGCGCGACGGCTTCATCGAGCAGGTCGGCACGCCCGACGAGGTCTTCCGCCGTCCGCAGACCCGTTTCGTGGCCGGCTTCATCGGCTCGCCGCCGATGAACCTGCATGAGGCGGTTGTCGACGACGGACAGCTGCTGTTCGCCAGCGGCGAGAGATTGCCTCTGCCCAGCCAATTCAAGGCCAATGTCGGAACCGGCGACAAGGTGGTGTTCGGCCTGAGGCCCGACGACATCTATCCGACCGGACACGGCATCAGCTCCGGCGAAGAGGTCGACGTCCACCAGGTGGAATTGCCGGTGACCGTCACCGAGCCGCTCGGCAACGAAACGCTGGTGTTCGCCGAATTCAACGGCAGCGACTGGGTATCGCGGATGCTCAATCCAAAGCCGCTCAAAGCCGGCGACTGGGTTAAGATGAGCCTGGACCTGTCGCAGGCCCATCTGTTTTCTGCCGAAACGGGCAAGACATTGCGAGGTTAACGTCATGGCAAAGATCGAAAAAATTGAACTGCGGATGGTCGACCTGGTGCCGAAGGTCAAGCGCACCGATGCGATCCAGAGTTTTGTCTCGCAGGAGACACCGATCGTCACCATCACCGACGCCGACGGCGCCGTCGGCACCGGCTACAGCTACACGATCGGCACCGGCGGCTCATCGGTGATGCGGCTCCTGGCCGATCACCTTGCGCCGCGGCTGATCGGCCGCGATGCGGATATGATCGAGGCGATCTGGCACGCGCTGGAGTTCGCCACCCACGCCACGACGATTGGCGCGATCACCGCAATCGCGCTCGCGGCCGTCGATACCGCACTTTGGGATCTGCGGGCGAAGAAGCAAAACCTGCCTTTGTGGAAGCTGGCCGGCGGCGCCAAGGACCGCTGCCCGCTCTACACGACCGAGGGCGGCTGGCTGCACATCGAGACCGAGGCGCTGGTCGAGGACGCGCTGGCCGCCAAAGCCAAGGGTTTTCGCGGGTCGAAGGTCAAGATCGGCAAGCCGCACGGCTGCGAAGATCTCGCCCGGCTGACGGCGGTGCGCCAGGCGGTTGGAGACTCCTACGAGATCATGACCGACTGCAACCAGGGCTTTTCGGTCGACGAGGCGATCCGCCGGGCCGAGCGGCTGCGTGAGCTCGACCTCGCCTGGATCGAGGAACCGCTGCCGGCGGACGACATTGACGGCCATGTCCGTCTGTCCAATGCGACTTCGACGCCGATCGCCATCGGCGAGTCGCTCTACTCGATCCGGCATTTCCGCGAATATATGCAGAAGGGCGCGTGCTCGATCGTTCAGGTCGATGTCGGTCGCATCGGCGGCATTACGCCGTGGCTGAAGGTAGCGCACGCAGCCGAGGCGTTCGACATCCCGGTCTGCCCGCATTTCCTGATGGAACTGCATGTCAGCCTGACCTGCGCCATTCAGAACGGCCGATATGTCGAGTATATTCCGCAGCTCGACGAGCTGACCGGGAAGAAAATGCGCATCGAGGACGGGCACGCATTGGCGCCGGACGAGCCCGGCATTGGCATCGACTGGGACTGGGATGCGATCAAGGCCAAGAGCATCGCGGAATTCACGACCGATATAACAAAATAGGGAGCCGGACATGCAGCGAATGGGAATGGTGCTTGGTCTCAAGCCGGAGAAAGTCGCTGAATATGTGCGGCTTCACGCCGCCGTCTGGCCGGATGTTCTCAGGATGATTTCCGCCTGCAACATCAAGAATTATTCGATCTATCTCAGGGAGCCGGAGCACCTGCTGTTCAGCACCTTCGAATATCACGGCACCGACTATGCCGCCGACATGGCGAAGATGGCAGCCGATCCCAGGACGCAGGAATGGTGGGCGCTCTGCATGCCTTGCCAGGAGCCGCTGCCGACCCGCAAGGAGGGCGAGTGGTGGGCGACGATGGACGAAGTCTTCCATCATGACTGATGATGTTTTCGATCCCGCCTCGCTTGCTCAGGCCTGGGCACAGCCGTCCAGGCCCAGGCCGATCGTGATTTTCGGCGCAGGCTCGATCGTCGGCGATGCGCATTTCCCAGCCTATGGGAAAGCCGGCTTTCCGGTCGCCGGGCTTTTCGATCCAGACCAAGCAAAGGCGGAAAAACTGGCGCAGAAATGGGGCGTCACAGCTTACCGGTCGGTCGAGGAAGCGGCGGCGAACAGGGACGTCGTCTTCGATCTGGCGACGCCGCCGGCCCATCATGCCGGCGTGCTCAGGGCGTTACCCGACAATGCTGTGGCGTTGATCCAGAAGCCGATGGGCAGTGACCTCCGCGAGGCCACCGAAATTCTTGAAATCTGCCGCTCCAAAAACCTCAAGGCCGCGGTGAATTTCCAGCTTCGCTTCGCGCCGATGATGCTGGCGCTCAGGCATGCGATCGCCAAGGGTTGGCTCGGCGACGTGGTCGATTTCGATGCGTGGCTGGCGCTGGCGACACCCTGGCAGCTCTGGGAGTTCCTGCTGAAGGCACCGCGCGTCGAGATCGCCATGCATTCGATCCACTATCTCGATCTGATCCGGCAATTGCTCGGCGATCCCAAGGGGGTTCACGCCAAGACACTCGGCCACCCCGGCCACAAGGTTGCGCAAACGCGCACCAGCGCGATCCTCGACTATGGCGACACCGTGCGCTGTGCACTGTCGATCAACCATGATCACAAATTCGGTCGAAAACACCAGGCCTGCGAATTCCGCATCTGCGGCACCGAGGGCGCCGCCTATCTCAAACTGGGGCTCAATCTCGACTATCCGCGCGGCGAGCCGGACATCCTTGAAATCTACCCCAAGGGCGGCTCCGACTGGATTGCGGTGCCGCTCGTCGGCGAATGGTTTCCCGATGCCTTTGTCGGCCGCATGGCCAATGTCCAGCGCTACGCAGCGGGCGAGGACAGCGAGCTTGTCAGTTCCGTCGAGGATGGCTGGAATACCATGGCGCTGGTCGAGGCCGCGTACCAATCGAGCGCGGCGCCGGCAACACCGATCGCGGCGAGGCCCTGACATGGAACAGACTGTCTATTTCGAGGACTATCAGATCGGCTCGTCGCGCATGACCAGCGGGCGCACCATCACCGAGACCGACTTCGTCGTCCATGCCGGCCACACGGGCGATTTCTTTCCCCACCACATGGACGCCGAATTCATGAAGACGACGCCGTTCGGCCAGCGTATTGCCCATGGCACGCTGGTCTTTTCGGTCGGCGTCGGGCTGACGGCGAGCGTCGTCAACCCGGTCGCCTTTTCCTATGGCTACGATAGGTTGCGCTTCATCAAACCGGTGTTCATCGGCGACACGATCAAGACCCGCACCACCATCTCGGCTAGGGAAGACGACCCGAAGCGGCCGGATTCGGGTCGCGTCATCGAGCGTTGCGAAGTCATCAACCAGCATGGCGATGTGGTGCTGGTCGCCGACCACATCTATATCGTCGAGCGTCGCGACAAGCCGAGCAGAGCCTCGACGGATGGCGCTGAAATCTAAAGCCAAAAAAACCGCCTTGCGGCGGTCCTCGGTGCGAATCAGCACCATACGTAAATTAGTAGCATAGCTGCCGGCACAAAGCAAGAACAAAATGTGGCGCTGTCGGCAAAAAATGCGAATTCACTTTACCTGTTCCCGTCTTTATCCGTTTGCCGAGGTCGCGCTCAAGGGCGCCTGCCCCGGAATGTTAAGGTGGAACTGTCGACAGGCAGCGGATGGTGCCGACATCGGGAATTGGTCATATCCGGTTGACCGGATATACCGGCTTGCCGCCGCGCAGGACCGATGCGACATCGGCAAACACCTTGTTGCGAACCTCGGCGTAAGACTGGGTCGAGTAATGCGCCGCGTGTGGACTGACCAGGACGGTGTCCAGCGCCAGCAGCGGATTGTCGGGCGAAGGCGGCTCCTGCTCGAACGTGTCGATGCCGGCGCCTGCCAGATGGCCGCGCCGGATCAAATCCGCCAACGCGACCTCGTCGACCAGCCCGCCACGGGATACGTTGATGAGTATTGCCCCTTCCTTCATGCGCGACAGGGCTTGCGCCGACATGATGTTTCTGGTCTCCGGTGTCGCGGGAACGTGCAGCGAGACGATGTCGGCCCTGGCCAGCAGCTCGTCGAAGCCGACCGGTTCGGCACCACCGGCCGCGATGCGCTCTGCCGGCATATGCGGGTCGTAGGCGATGATGTGGTAGCCGAAGACCCGCGCCCGCTCGGCAGTCAGCCGCCCGATCTGGCCGAAGCCGATCAGGCCGAGGATCTGCCGGTCGGGCCGCGTGATGCCGGCGCCATCGGTCATTGCAGCCCAGCGGCCGGCGCGCACCGCGCTGTCGAACTGCTTCAGCCTGCGCGTCAAGGCCAGGATCAAGGCCATGGCATGGGTGCTGACCTCCACCAGATTGGCGTCCGGCACATAGGTTACCTGAACACCGGCACGGCTGGCGGCCTCGACGTCGATCGAGTCGAGCCCTACGCCGAACCGTCCGATGACCTTGAGGTTGTTCAGTTCTGCCAGAACGCGAGCCGTGATCGGCTCCCGCAATATCATCAACGCGTCGGCGTCGCGGCAGTGTTCGATCAGGGCATCTTCTGTGAGGAGCGTCTTCTCGATAAACTCGGCATTCAAGCCGTCGAGGTAGCTTAGCTGCTCTTCCTCGACTGACAGCACGCCGTCGGTCTTGATTATCTTCATGCCAAACTCTTGCTATGAGGCGCTGCGCGCCGAGGCGACGCCGGCGGCAAGGCCGGCGCCAAGAAACATCGTGTCGCTGGCCAGCATGTAGAAGCTGATGCCGTGCTTCGACCATTTCCCGACATCGTCTGCCGAAGGGCGAAAGATGCCGACGGCCTTGCGGGCCGCACGCGCCGCAGCCGCGATCCTGACGATCGCGGCATTGAGCTTGTCCTGACCGGCCGGCCCCATGGCGTCGATCGAGACAGACAGGTCGCCGGGGCCAATGAAGATCACGTCGACGCCGTCGACCTGGACAATGTCGTCGATGTTGGCGAGGCCCTCGGCCGTCTCGACCTGGATGGCGACCGTCAGGACATCGTTAGCCGACATGAGGTAGTCCGGAATCCTGTAGCCATAACCGGCGGCGCGGCCTGGACCGACGCCGCGTGCGCCGACAGGCGGGTAACGGCAGGCCATGACCGCCATGCGCGCTTGCTCGGCCGTCGAGACGCGCGGTACCAGGACGCCCGACGCGCCGGCGTCGAGCGCGGCGGCTATCCACTCCGGCGTTTGGCCCGGCACACGCACCATCGCAGGAACCCTGTGGACATCGGCTGCTCGGATCAGATCTTCAAGCCGCTCGCGGCCGATCTGCGAATGCTCCCAGTCGATGCACAGAAAATCGACCCCGCTTGCGGCCGCCACTTCGACCGCCACCGGATGCGGGATGGCGCAGAAGGTGCCGATGAGGCGATTGAGAGAGACACATTTCTTGCGAAAGTCGTACATGACATCTCCAGAGATTTTTCGGTGCCGGCAAAACCTGTTCGCGCTATGTGGCCCGCGGCAAAGGATGCACGGCTTCCGTCGACATCGGGAAATGCCGGCTGCCGCCTGAAAACGGCGGGAAGGTCTTGTAGTCGGCGCGCATCTCCAGCCGCGCCGGCGATTGCAGCGCGTGCGTCAGCGCCGCGGGACTGTCGAACATGACCCGATTGCGCTGCATATGGTCGACCCGCGGCCAGGGCAGCGAGCCGCACCAATCCAGTCGCGACAGAACCTCGATGTGGCGAATGCCGGGGAAGGCCCGCATCAATTGCGGATGATGCGTCACATAATGGTAGAGCCAGACATTCATGTCTTCGGCCGGCCCGGGATAGTGGACAAGATAGCTGCAGGGGAGCCCAGACGTCTTGACGCCAGCGTCATCGACGGGAAACGGACGCACGCACATTGCCTGTTGCGTCGGCCTCGAACCGGCGATGCTCGACAGCATATCCGGTGCGGCAAGCGCCTGCAGATGTCCGGACGGCGCCAGCGCCGCCTCCATGCCCGCCAACTCGTCGAAATAGAGCTGGAAGCCAAAAACCGGCGGTGGACCATCCTTGTTGAACATGTCCGTCGCCACTTCGGGCAGATAGATGTTTGCAAGCGCAAGGCCCGGCGTTGACGCGATCACGCGCCGCACAGCGTCCACATCGTCACGGGCGATGGCCAAGTTTGCCTCGCGGTCATCGTGGAAGAAAGCAAGATAGGCAAAGCGCATGTGGACACCTGCTGGATCGAGTTCGACTAGATCAAGTTCGGAAGGAAGAGGGCGATCTGCGGAAAGAGGACAATCAGCAGGATCAGCAGAAGCGTCAGCGCGATGTAAGGCGCCGCTGACATGGCAACCGTCTTGAGCGACGTGCCTTTCGGCGCAACACCGATCATGATGAACAGCAGCAGACCAAACGGCGGCGTGGTGAAGCCGACCTCGTAGGCGAGCAGCAGGATCAGCCCGAACCACACCGGCTCGTAGCCGAATTGCTGGGCGATCGGCAGGAAGATCGGCAGCGTGATCAGCATCATCGAGACCTGATCCATGAACATGCCGAGCAACAGGATGACGAGCACCATCATGAGCAGCATGGGATACGGTCCAAGATCGTAGCCCACGATGAACTGGATAAAGCCGTTCGACGCGCCGGAGAAGGCGAATATCTGCGAGAACGTCGTCGAAGCCGAGATGATCAGGAAGGTCATGCCCGTGACCTTCATCGCATCGTCCAGCGACTTCCAGACAACCGACCAGCTGAACCTGCGGTAGACAAACAACAACGCGAAGACGGCGGCACAGCCGAGCCCTGCCGACTCGGTCGGGGTGGCTATCCCGAGGATGATCGTGCCGACCACCATGAACACGATGACGCTCATCGGAATGATGTTGACGGCAACCGCCCTCACCTTCTCGGCCGCACGAACGGCGGGTACCGGATAGTGCGGAGCGGCGTCCGGGTCGATCTTCGTCTGTGCGAAGATCAGGGCCGCGTACATGACAACGAGGAGCAGTCCGGGCAAAGCCCCCGCTATGAGCAGCGCGCCTACGTCAATCTGGGCCAGCGAGCCGAGCAAGACGGCCAGCGAGGATGGCGGGATGATGACGGCAAGGCTTCCGGCGCCAAGCACCGGTCCGTAGGCCATGTGCGGCTTGTAGCCCCGCTTCAGCATCTCGGGCACCATCAGCGAGCCCATCATGCCGGTATTGGCGAGGCTCGATCCTGATAGCGCGGAAAAGATCGTGCCGGCGGCGAGGACGACATAGGCAAGGCGTCCCCGCAGATTGCCGATGCACAGGTCGAGCGCGTAGATGACTTTCTCGCCGAGGCCGGAGCGGAAGAACAGGCTGCCCATGACAAGAAACATCGGCAGCGGGGCAAGCGCATAGGTCGAGACAGCGTCGGAGAAGTTGGCGACCATCTGCGTCACGCCGATCGAACCGCCGAAGAACACGTACAGCCCGATCACATTGGTGACGAAAAACGCGAAGGCGACTGGCAGCCCGAGGCCCATCAACACAAGAATGGTGCCAACGAGCACGGCGAATGGAAACAGCCAGGCCACTACTCAGAGCCCTTCCATTTCCAGAGGGTCGAGCGTGTACAGTGTGTCACGGCCGAGCAGATATCCGAGCCATTCCAGCGCCGAGAGATAGAAGGCGAGCATGATGGGCAGGAAGACCAGCCATTTCGGCATATCGAAACTGCGCGTTTCATATTCGCCGCCCGCCGCGGCGCTTATCAGGGAAGACAGAGCGACGCTGCCAAGGTAGAGGCTGACGGCAATGCAGGCGAGATAGACCAGCTTTTCAAGCACCGCCCGTGCCCGCACCGGAAGCGCCTGGCGCAGGAACTCGACGAAGACATGGCCCTTGCTGTGGACCAGCCAGGGCATCGGCAGAAATGCCGCGTAGAGCAGACCGTATTCCGTCGCCGACACCGCCCAGGCAAGCGGCCTCAGGCCCAGATTGCGGACGCACACATCAGCGACCACCGCGACAATGATCAGGCCAAGCACCACTTTTGCCGCCGCGGCAAGCGCAAGGCTCAGCTTTCCGATCGCTGCAAACAATCTGTCCATTCCCGACGACCCTCATGTCCACCTTGATGAAGGGCGCACCAGCGCCCTCCGTTCGGACTACTGAAAGAACTTCTTCAACTGATCGATGTTGGTGGGATCGCGTTTGGTCATTCTCGCCCAGCTCGCCTGCGTGGCAGCCGCCAGGAATTTGTCGCGGCCGGCGCCGGTCAAGCTGATCACCTTCTGCCCGCCGCCGATCATCGCCTGTGCCTGCTTTTCGGACTCGGCGAGATTGGCGTCGTAGCTCGCGCGCTCGTATTCGACGGCCGTGTCGGCAAGCAGCTTCTGCGCCTCGGGCGACAGCGTGTCCCATTTCGCCTTGTTGATCGAGATCAGCACATCGGTTTTGAAGAATTGCGGGTCGACACGGTATTTGGTGAATTTGTCCCAGCCGAAGGACGCATAGCCAAATACCGTATACGCGTTGGCATTGACGACGCCGCGCTCGAGCGAGGTGTAGACATCCCCCGGCGCTTGCACGATCACCGTTGCGCCCAAGGATTCAAGGAAATCGCGGTAGAGCGGCGACGAGCGGATCTTCAGACCGCTCCAGTCGATGCTGCCTTCGCTGTTGAGCTTGGGTTCGTCAACGGTGAAGACGTTGAAGCCCGAGCCCGCGTCGACATGCGCCAGCAGGTGGGCATTGGCCTTCTTCTCGAAAATTCCGTTGATGAAATCCCAGCCGCCATTGTCGCGGACCTCCCACGGCGTCTTCGTCGACGCGGAGAAAACCTCGCCTTCGGGCACGAGCTCCAGGAACTGCCCTGCCGGCGTGTCGATCACGTCGATCAGGCCGCTCCTGAGCGCCGCGCCCTGCTGAATCGGCGGAATGACCTCCGGCCCGCCACGCACATTGATCTGAACCACGCCTTTGCCCTTTTCGTTCACCTTCTGAACG
The DNA here is from genome assembly GCF_040320985.1 of Mesorhizobium sp. M0571. Taxonomy (NCBI): domain Bacteria; kingdom Pseudomonadati; phylum Pseudomonadota; class Alphaproteobacteria; order Hyphomicrobiales; family Phyllobacteriaceae; genus Mesorhizobium; species Mesorhizobium sp. M0571. The sequence goes on along the minus strand of NZ_JAMYQT010000004.1, from coordinate 147,943 downwards.
AACTTCAGGAAGCTCTGGGCGTAGCCGTTCTGCGTCGGCGTAAAATGCACGGCGTTGAGGACAACCTCTTCGGCCGTGGCGATACCCGCTACACCCGACATGAGTGCAGCCAGAACAAGGGATTTCCAAATGCGCATTGCCGTACCTCTGATAGTTCGCCCATGATCTGGCCCATGATCGGGTCGATCTAAAATTGCAATCGCTGCGCCGCCGCCGCGTGAACGGCGGTTAGTTGGCATCATCTCCTACTGTCAGGAACCGCCCATGCGCATAGAAGACCGGCGACCGGTCAGCGCGATCCAGCGCGACGCCTGAGACGATGCCGATGACGATCATGTGCGACGCCCGCACAATGATTTCGGCCACCCGGCATTCGAACATTGCACGCGCGCCGACAAGCAAGGGCGCGCCGGTTTCGCCACGCACCCATGATCCGGACGAGAACCGCGCGGCGCCCTTGGCTTTGGTCATGCCGCCAAAGGCACGTACAACGTTCTCCTGGTCGCCGGCGGGAAGATTGACCGAAAACGGCAATCCTTCGCGAATGGCCGAGGCAAAGGTGCTGCCGCGGTTGACGCAGGCCAGCAGCGACGGCGGCTCGGCGCTGAACGAGCAGAGAGCCGTCGCCGTGATGCCGCAAAAACCGATCTCGTCATGTTCCGACGCGAGGACGGCGACCGAGCCCGCCACGGCCCGCATCGCCTGCTTGAAGGCGCGCGGATTGATGGCGTCGTGCCCATGCACCCACGTCGGAATGGCGGCCGCCGGCATCAATTTACTCGAAGCCCGGCCTGACGCATCAGCGGCAGCACGCGGTCACAGAAGAAGGGCAATTCGTAGGTGTAGTTGACGAATGTAAGGGCGGCGCCGGAATAGCCCTGGTCCATGATCTCAGTGAGATCGTCGACGATCTTTTCCGGCGTGCCGATGAGCGGGAACGTTCCGGCACCGCCGGCGAACCTTTGCCGATATTCGGTGAAAGCCTTCGCATCGTGCGAGTTCGCGAATTCCTTCTTCTTGCGCATATGCTCGTCGACCGCACCCTCGTCCGCGCATTCCAGCGCGTAGTGCCGGTAGTAGTCCTCGGCTTCCTGCTGGGTCTCCCGGCAGACGACGTGACAGACCGTATAGACGCCGACTTCGCGTCCGACTTCGGCCGCTCGGTTTGTGATGTCGACCACATGCGCACGGCCGTCGGCGATTTCGGAAAAAGTCGAGAACAAATAGTCGCAGTGGCGCGCTGCATAGTTGCGCCCCGGCGCGCCGAAGGCGGCGTTCATGGTCACCGGTCGTGGCGCCTGCAGGCTTGGCGGGCGGCTGACGACCCCCTTCAGATCATAGAACTCTCCGCCGAAGTCGAACGGCTCCCTCGATTGATAGGCACGCACGATGATGTTGATCCATTCCTCGGCCTGATCGTAGGTTCGATCGCCGACCGTCTGCCCGAACATGGCGAACTCGTCCGGGTTCCAGCCGCAGACGATGTTCAAGCCGGCCCGGCCATTGGAGATGTGGTCGACCGTCGCCAGCGCTTTTGCAGCCTGCAGCGGATGAACCAGCGGCACATGCACCGTCATGAACAGGCCGATGTTTTCCGTGGCGACAGCAAGACCCGCCGCCCAGGTGAAAGTCTCGAACGACCATTCCCGCACATGCGTCAAACCGCCGAAGCCGCGCCAGCGGGCGATCGGCAGCAGAAACTCCAGGCCGGCGCGATCGGCGACGCAGGCAGCATTGAGATTGTCTTCCCAGCGGGCACGCCAGCGCTCGGGAACGGTGGTCATTGCCAGGCCGCCATCGGCGTTCATGGAAAAGACGCCGAGCTTGAACCTGTTCGGCCCTTTCAGCGGGTGCTGCTTCCTGATCATGATTTCCCCCGCTGCGACATGCTCTCACCTTCGCCGGTGGAATGTTGAGACGGTGGGCTCAGCTTCATGAAACGCTCCTCGGCGTTCTGAATGAAGTGGGTCATGCGGTCGTAAGCGGCGACGGCGTCGCGCTTGACGAATGCCTCGTAGATGGCGCGCATGCCGGCAACGATAACGGCCTGCGTCGGCTGGTGCGACAGCGTCCTTAAACGGACGACGAGCACGTGGTCGGCGAAGCGGGCAATCGTTTGTGAAAGGCGCTCGTTCTCGACGGCACCGAGCCAACAATTCCTGAATGCCGAGTTGGCCTGGAAAAAGCGGTCAGCATCGCCGGCGGCGGCCGCTGCCTCTGCCTCCCGAAGCGCGGCTGCCAGCGTCTTGAGGCCAACGGCGTCAAGTGTCCGTGCGGCGTGTGCGGCGGCCCGCGGCTCGAGCAAGCGGCGGACCTCGAAGATGTCGGCGACATCCGTCGCGGTAAGCGTGGGCAGTGTGAAGCCGCGTGTCGTGCCGACGAGATAGCCTTCATGCACCAACTGCATCAACGCGTCGCGGACAGGCATTCTGGAAATGCCGAGCTGGGCGGCAATATCGACGTCGACGAGTTTCCGGCCGGGCGCCAGTTCGCCGCGCTGTATCGTCAGGCGGATCTGCTGATAGACCTGGGCACGCAGATTGCCCTCGCCAACCCGTTTGAGCTCTATCGTTTCCGTCATCCACGCCTTCCCATGCGGAGATTTCGTATATCGTTTGAGGCTGTGTTCTCGCGGTCGTACCGTTGAAATGCAGCCACGTATCGGCAGAAATCCACCTGTCAGCCATGTTCCCGGCTCAAGTGGAGCACAGGCTGGATCACCTGGCAAGATGTTTTAAGTGTATAATGTATACTGTTTGAGTTCGCTGTCCGGGGGGCGGAGGATCGCGCCATCTGTGCTGCCGCGCCGCGCGACGGCGGGGACAGCTAACGATCCGCGCGGTTCGGTAAAAAACGTACAGACGTTTTTCCGTGACACGTCGAAGTTGACGGATTTAACTAAAATTACTTGCGATCTGCGCGCGCCGGCACGCCCACCCCGATCCCCTCGCCGGTACGCATTACTGGATCGCCCGCCGTATCGAAAGGTGCGGCGGGCTTTTCGTTTCGTTTGGCGGGGAGGCACTTATGCGAGACTTGCCCAGGAATATCGACGCAGACGTCGTGATCGAAATCAGCAAGCTGCTCGACGACCGGGCGAAATCCGTGCCGGTGCCGGTGCACAAGCTGGCGGCGATGATCCGGCTGGGCGTCGAGACGCGTCTGACCAATCACTCCATCGAAGAGTTGATCGTGGAGATGGCCGCGACGCGAGGGCTTCCGATGTTGTTCGATTTGCCCGTGGTAAATGTCGACAATGTCGTTCCGTTCGCCTCGGCGCGGCGTCCCCGCTGACACTTCGCTCGACCCCGCCGATCGTCGCGTCGCCGCCCGACTTCACTTGTCCTGATGCGCGGGCCGAGTGTCGCCTTTCTTTTCGGGGTCGTGGGTATGGTGGCTGTCGCGTTCGCCGCCGCCGCCGGAGATCTTGCTGTGGCTGCGACGGTCGGAGTCGGCCGGCGGCTTTTCGACGCTCAGCGGCTTCTTGGCGTTTTCGTGCGCGGCGCCGGGACCGCCCTGGCGGATGCTGGCAGGAGTCTTCTTCGACGTGGACATGACCTAGCGATCCTGGACGTTGCCTTGATGGGTGGTGTTGACCCTCGTATTGCCTTGCTGGCCCTGCTTGTCGGGATCCGGAACGGCAGATTGCGGTGCCTGGTCGGCTGCTATCGATTTTTTGTCACCGGCGCCCTTTGGGCTCAGATTCTTCGGCGGCACAGGGGGAGGTTTTGTGCTCATGGCGTTTCTCCTTCCGCCACCCAAACAAGCGGCTCGGGAGAAAGGTTCCCGAGGGTCCGACACTAACGGTGATTGCCGCAACGAGCCGGGTCCACAGGCCGTGGCTTGGGGCCGGCGGGATCCAGGATTATTTCTTGATGATGTTTCCGTTGTTCAGATCGAAGGCCTGGGCACCGAATGCCTGCCTGAAGAAATCCTCCTGCAGATCGCCCCATTCGCCGAGATAGGCGCCGCAATTGCTGCAATGGATCGGCGTCGAATCCTTCGCGTTGTCGGGAATCTCCATCAGGATCGTCCCGCACGCCTTGCAATCGAGCTTGTCATCCAAACGGCGGCCCATTAGCCGATAATTGCGCGTTTTCGGCCGCGCGCCAATTGTCGTTTTCGTACGAAGCTGCGAACGGTACGTTTTCCACCTGCAGGCGGGCAGTAGTCTATCGGTCTGCCGGATTTCCGAACGCCGGATCGCGCCGCCTCGAATACGTCGCCACCCGCGGCAGGTCGTCTGGAAAGTCGACCCAGGGCAGCCTCATGTCCCAATATGCGTGAGCTTGTGGCGGAAACCGTTCGGGGTGGTCGAGAAAACCGATCGCCAGATAGAGTTCGTCGGGCAGGCCCTGGTCAACATAGCCGATAGATGTTCCGCAATCCGCACAGAAGGACCGGAGCACGCCGGGGGTTTTCGAAAAGGTCTTCGGTATGCCGGTGAGCAAAGTGAGTTCAGAAGGCCGATAACCAACCCACACCGTCAGAGGGCTTCCTATCGCCTTGCGGCAGTCGTCATCGTGATCGGAGCAAATCCAGAAAGGCTCGCCGCGCATCTCCGCCGTTATGGCGCCGCAAAAACAGGACCCCGTTTCAGTTCGTGGCATTGCCTACCTTCATTGCTGAGTCTCACTCATTGCTGGCCTGGCATTTCGGTATTTTCCTTGGGGTTCTTCTTGATGCCGGCGGCAGGCGAGGTATCTGCCGGAGCATTGCCACCCTGGTTCTGCTCAGGGGCTCGTTTGAGCGGCGACGTCTGCCAGCCCATATCGCCGTACAAAAAGCCTATGAGAAAGCCGACGATGATGATGGCCGAAATCACCATCGCAATTAACGCGTTACGTCGCTCCATTTCGCGCGACTCCTTTCTTCGAGCCGAACAAACGATGGCGGATATGGTTCCGGCGAGACGGAACGGTGTGACGGTAGGGACCCGGCCCGGAACATTCAGCCTTACGGCGGGTTCTTATGAATGCTCTTCTTACAGGGAGTGGCTTGCATGAAACCCGCCGTAACCGATCGCATCGAAACCAAGAGATACGACCACCCGACAGGCGGCTGAGGATCGCTTAAATCCCTCGTCCGCAAGGCGCGTGGCGAAGGCCTGCTGTTGTCCGGGATATGGAGCACGCTGCTCAAGCAGAACAAGGCCGACGGCTATATGTGCGTGTCTTGTTCATGGGCAAAGCCAGCCCAGCCGAGGCCTTTCGAGTTCTGCGAAAACGGCGCCAAGGCCACGATGTGGGAGCAGACGAAGCTGCGCTGCGAACCCGCTTTCTTCGCCGAGCACCCGGTGACGGAATTGCTCGATTGGCCGGACCACGATCTGGAGAAGCAGGGCAGGCTTACGGAGCCCATGCGCTACAACGCCGCCGTCGACCGTTACGAGCCGGTTTCCTGGGAAGATGCATTCCGCGACATAGCTGCCGAGCTGCAGCGGCTCGATCCAAAATCGGTGGTGTTCTACACGTCTGGCCGGGCCTCGCTCGAGGCTTCCTTCATGTACCAGCTCTTTGCGCGGATATATGGGTCTTCGAACCTGCCCGATTCGTCCAACATGTGCCACGAATCGACCTCGGTCGGCTTGCCGGAATCGATCGGTTCGCCGGTCGGGACCGTGCAGCTCGAAGACTTTGCGAAATGCGACATGATGTTCTTCTTCGGGCACAACACCGGGGTGACAGCGCCGCGCCTGCTGCATCCGCTGCAAGAGGCACGTCAACGCAACGTGCCCGTCTTTACTTTCAATCCCTTGCCCGAGCGGGGACTGAAGCGCTTCAAGAACCCGCAAAATCCCGTTGACATGCTGTCGCCCGGACCGGGCACCAAAATGTCCAGCGACTTCTTCCAGATTCGCGCCGGCGGCGACATTGCCGCGATGACGGGCATCGCCAAGGCGGTGCTGGCGCTCGACGACGCCGCCCGAGAAAGCGGCAGGACGCGTGTCCTCGACACGGCTTTCATCGCCGAGCATACGCATGGCTTCGCCGCGTTCGACGCCTTCCTGCGCAGCGCCTCATGGAGCGATATCGTCGCACGATCCGGCATTGCGCAAGCCGATCTGGAGCATGTCGCCGAGGTCTACAGCCATTCCAACGCGGTGATCGGCAATTACGGCGTGGGCCTGACCCAGCATCGGCACGGCACAGAGAACGTCCAGATGCTGTGCAACCTTTTGATGATGCGCGGCAATATCGGAAAACCCGGCGCCGGCATTTCGCCGCTGCGCGGCCATTCCAATGTCCAGGGGCAGCGCACCGTCGGCATATCGGAAAAACCCGAGCTCGTCCCGCTCGGCAAGTTCGCCGAATTCTACGCCTTTGAACCGCCGCGCGAAAAAGGCTTCGATACGGTCGAAACCTGCGAAGGCGTCATCGACGGATCGGTCAAGGGCTTCGTCGGGCTGGGCGGCAATTTCGTGCGGGCCGTTCCGGAAACCGGCCTGGTCGAGAAAGCCTGGCGTGGGCTCGACCTGCATGTCGAGATCGCGACCAAACTCAACCGCAGCCATCTGATCGCCGGCCGGACAACCTACCTGCTGCCTTGCCTGTCACGGCTGGAAAGAGATCATCAGGCGAGCGGCGACCAAAGGGTGTCGATCGAGGATTCCACCGCCTGTATCCACGGCTCGTTCGGATCGCGACCTCCGGCTTCGTCACATCTGCTTTCCGAGCCCAGGATCGTCGCCGAACTTGCCAAGGCGACGGTGCCAGGCAGGAGTTCGATCCAATGGGATGAGTGGGTTGGGGATTATTCCCGCATCCGTGACGAGATCGAGCGCTGCTACCCCCAACATTTCCGCGACTTCAACAAGCGCTTCCTGACGCCCGGCGGGTTTCATCGCGACATCAAGGCCAGCAAACGGGTGTGGGAGACGCCGAACAAGAAGGCCAATTTCAAGCTGCCAAGTGGCCTTGAAACCGATCCTGACATCGATGTCGCCGGCCGCGATGTGCTGACACTGATCACGGTCCGCTCTAACGACCAGTTCAATACGACCGTCTACGGCTACAACGACCGGCTGCGTGGCATCAGCGGCACACGCATGGTGCTGTTGATGAACGAAAAGGACATCCAGCGCCTCGGTTTGAGCGCGGGACAGGAGGTCGATCTCGAAGCCAATGCGCAGGATGGTGTGGAGCGCCGCGTGCGCGGGCTGCGCATCACGCCTTTCTCGGTTCCGGAAGGAAATTGTGCCGGTTATTATCCCGAGCTCAACCCGCTGGTTCCTTTGTGGCACAGAGCCGAGAAGGCTCATGTTCCGGCAGTCAAATCGGTACCGGTGCGGATATTGCCATAGGCCGGCCATGGGGTCTGGCTCGCAATGGCGGAGCAATGCGGCCTGCCACAGGTTCGGCGGCAGCGTGATGGAAAATCTGCATCGAAGCCGGCGATACGCTGGCCGGCGACGGCTGGCTGGCACCACGCCACGCCCGACCGACAAGCCGCTGGAATGCCAGGAATTCAGGAAGCCCGCGCGAGTTCATCTACGGCATTCAGGATCGCACTCTGGCTCGCCGGCTTCTGCACGATCCTGCAGGCGCGGAACCCGGCCGGAATTTCCCGTTCGCCAAAGCCTGAGAGGAAGGCGAACGGAACACCACGCATCCGCAACGCTTCGGCAATCGGGTAGCTGGTTTCGTCGTTCAGCTGGATATCCAGTAACGCGGCGTCGATCCCGCCTTCGCCGACGAGCCGGAGTGCCGCCGTCACCGACGAAACAGGTCCAACCACCTGATGGCCGGCTTTTCGCAGGTAAGCCGCCGCGTCGTCGGCGATCAGCCATTCATCCTCGACGATCAGCACACGCACCTTTCCGGTCACGACGAGCCCTCGCGGGTCAGAGGGAATGCAATTTCCGCCTCCAAACCATTTGAGCGGAAACTTGTTTCAACTTTTCCGCCCAGCCTGTAGCCGATTTCTCCGCGCAGAAGGGTAAGGCCGAAGCCGCTGTCGGTTGGCTCCTTGATGCGGGGGCCGCCCTTCTCGCGCCAGACGAGCTTGAAGGTTCCATCCACCACCGACCATTTCACAATTATCCGCCCGGCAGGCTTCGACAGTGCGCCATATTTGGCGGCATTGGTCGCCAGTTCATGGATTGCCATGCCGAACGAAAGCCCCTGTACAGCCTTGAGGCTTACCCGCTTGCCATCGAGCTCGAACCGTTCGGCCCCGAAGGGATCAAGCTCCTGGCGCAGCAGTTCCTCGACGGAGGCTTCCGTCCAGCTTTCGCGCGAGAGCAGACTGTAGGCTCGTGACATTGCATGCAGACGGCCGATCAAGGCTTCAGCGAACTCGTTTTTCGACGCCGAGTATTCACGCGTCCGGTTGGTGATGCTGGCGACAACCGCCAGCATGTTCTTGACGCGATGGTTCAGCTCCGAGATGAGCACTTGCTGACGCTCTTCAGCCTGCGCCAGCGTCGTCACGTCGATCAGGGTCACGACCACGCCTTGGATGCTGCCGCTTTTGTCCCGGTAAGGGTTGATGCGAACCAGGTAGAACCGGCCCTTGTCGTCGCGCGCAAGGTGATGGTTCAGGGTCTCTCCCGTCTCGAACACCGCCTGGATGTGCCGCTTCAACTCGGGGTAGTCGAGCTGGCTCGAAAGATCGGTCAGCGGTCGGCCGACATCGGACGGACGCAAGTTGAAGAACGACGACGCGGCGGGAGTAAAGGTCCGCACCACAAGGTTGCGGTCGAGGAAGATGGTGGCGATTTCCGTGCTTTCGAACAAGTTTCTGAGATCGCTGTTGGCGCGATCGAGTTCCTCTATCTTGCCGGTCAGTTCCGCATTGATGGTGTTGAGCTCTTCGTTGAGCGACTGCATTTCCTCCTTCGAGGCCTCAAGCTCCTCATTGGTCGACTGTGCCTCTTCATTGACGGAGACGAGTTCCTCGTTCGAAGATTTTACTTCCTCCAGCGCGGTTTCGTATTCCTCGACTGTCGACTGCAGCCGCTCGCGAGTGTCGCGCAACTCCCGTTCGAGATAGGCCGCATCTTCGGTGCCGCGGCTTTCCCGTGTCGGATCGGAGCGGATCTGGGCCTGTCCCACCGGATTGAACAGGACGAGGTAGAGGGGCTCGCCATTACTGCGTTCCGTGTATGGCTCGACCGTCAGTGTAATGAACTGAACCTGTCCGTCGTCTTCCTCGACCGCTATGTTCTCCCGCACGACCGTGCGGCGCGTCGTGGCTGCTTCCCGCAACGCGGCGCGCAGTTCCAGTCTCAGCCCGCGGCGGGCCAAGGTCAGCAACTGCCGGCTCGGGGCGCCTTGTGGCGCTTCCAGATATTTGCCCGTCCGCGCCGAATAGTAGACGATGTCGCCATCGCCATTGACCAGAACGTGAGGCGGGGCGAACCGCTCCAGCACCTGAGCCTCGATCGCCTGGCGCAGTGAATGGCTGGCCGCATCCTTCTTCGAGCCGCCGCGTCCAACCGGAAGGGCACCCGTGCGGCCATTGCCGATCAGGACCGGCGGCCGCGGCGTGGCATGTTCCCGCGCCTGGAATATCCGCTGCTTCTTGTCGACCGTGGCGAACAGGTCACCGTGCTGACCGATGCTTTCCGAGTTGCCGAGGAACAGGTAGCCGCCCGGCCTCAGCGCGTGATGGAAGATCGGAATGACCCGGTTCTGGATTTGCGGGCCGAAATAGATCAGCAGGTTGCGACACGAAATCATGTCGATGCGCGAGAAGGGAGGATCGCGGATAATGCTGTGCGGGGAAAAGATGCACAGTTCGCGCACCTCCTTGCCGAGCACATAGCTCTCGCCGTCACTGTGGAAAAAGCGTTGCCTGCGCTCGGGCGAAAGCCCGTGCAGCAGCGCTTCTGGATAACGTGCCGCACGCGCCACCGCGAGCGCCGGCTCATCGATGTCGGTCGCGAATATCTGGACGCGCGGCGGCGCGGAAAGCTTCTCCATGCGCTCGCGCATCAGCATGCCGATCGAGAACACCTCCTCGCCGGTGGCGCAGCCGGGCACCCACACACGCACGGCATCGGAGGCGTTCTTGCCTTCGAAAATCTGCGGTATGATCTTTTTCTCCAGCAATTTGAACGCTTCGGCGTCGCGAAAAAAGCTGGTGACGTTGATGAGCAGGTCGCGAAACAGCTTCGCCACCTCGTCCGGATCCCTTTTCAGCCGTTCTATGTAGGTGGTGATCGACTGCAGCTGCGTTATCTGCATGCGCCGCTTTACGCGACGCAGAAAAGTCTTGGTCTTGTAGCCGGAAAAGTCGTGACCGGAATGGCTGCGCAAAATGGCGTAGATTTCATCGCGGGCCTGATCCATCTCGGCCTTGTGCTCGTCGTCGGCTTCGGTCAGTCCGTTCAGCACATCGAAACCGCGGGCAAACGCCTGAAGCTTTGCCCCGATCTGCTCGGCGGGCGCCGCTATGTCGATCAGGCCGCTCGAAATCGCACTCTGCGGCATGTCCGGATTGCGCGGGCCGGAACCGTTGGAGGCCTGGGCAATCGTCAGCCCGCCATGCTCCTTGATCGCCCTGGCGCCGAGCGTGCCGTCCGAATCGCCACCCGACAAGATAATGCCGACGGCATACTCGCCCTGGTCCTCGGCCAATGCGCTGAAGAAAATGTCGATCGGCTTGCGCTCGCGGTTGAGCGTGTTCGGCCGGCGCAGCGAAAGCGCGCCCTTGCGGATGGTGAGGACGACGTTTTGCGGCATCACATAGACTTGGCCGGGCTGGACCGCCGCGCCCTCCTCGGCCACCAAGACCGGCATTTCGGTATAACGTCGGATGACCTCGTGCAGCAGGCTTTCCCGCTCCGGGCTGAGATGCGTGACGACGACGAACGCCATGCCGGTGTCGCCGGTCAGTCCTTTGAACAGGCCCTCCATCGCGGGAATGCCGCCGGCCGATGCACCGACGCCGACTATGGGAAATCTTCCATTCTGGGATGCCACGCCAAGCCCTTAGACCCAAATCACGCCTCAGACTAAGACCGGGCCGAGCCTGAGGCCAGTAAATAGTCCAATAACGGAACAAAGCACCGCCGGTGGCATTAACATTTGACTTCGGAGGCGGTTCCAATGGCAAGACGACCACCTGAAATAAAGCCGGCCAAGCGAATCCTGTTGCCCTCGCCGGATCTGACCAGGTTCCCGGTATCTGAAAACATCCCGCCTCGCCTGCTCGCGCTCGCGGAACGGTTGCAAGAGGTCCTGGCCCGCCATTTTGCAGAAGTCCGCGCCGACAGCCGTAAATCCCGCAGGAAGAAGGAACAATGAGGTGCGCGACCTGCAAGGCTTGCATATCCTGATCGTCGAGGACGAATGGATGCTGGCGGGCGATCTTGCACGTTACTTCAGCAAGATGGGCGCCGTCGTGCTTGGCCCAGTGGCGACGGTCGAACAGGCATCGAAACATACGGACGAGGCGGAGGCCGCGATCCTGGACGTCAATCTCAACGGACGACGGGTATTCCCGATCGCCGACGAGTTAATGCGCCGTGGCGTGCCGTTCGTGTTTTTCAGCGGCGATGAAGACATCGTTATTCCTGAGCGCCTTCGGTATGCCAGCAGCCTCCGAAAATCCTCGGACGGCCAGGCTGTTTTCGATGCTCTCTTCCCAGCCGAGACGCCTGCATCGAAAGGAGGTCGAGCGTCGGAGCCCTCGGACGACGTATTTTCACTGCTGCCCAAGCTCAGGCTCGCTGCACGCCTGCTGCTGGGAGACATGGATGCTTCCGACCGGCTGGTTGAGCGAACGCTCGAGCAGGCCATCGGCGAGATCGACAGGAGACGATCCGGCTCCTCCACCGAGGACTGGCTCAACGGCATCATGCGAAACATCGTCAGGGCACGTGGAGCGAACCTGCTGCACTGACCGCGGCCGTTGCCGGCAACTAGACGCGGTCAGCCTTTCCGGCTGCGCTCGACGAATTTGTTGAAACGGCTGGTTTTCCCGCCGCTGGTCTCGTCCTGATAGAGGAAGGCCAGTTCGTTCTCGTCGAATATCCTGAAGAACTCGTCCCATTCGACAGGCTCGAACGTCTCTTCAGGCTCGCCGAAGTCGATGCGCAGTATGCCGCCCTCGCCCTTGGTGCGAACCACCGCCGGCCGCCCGTCGCGGTCCTCGGCCCAGCGGCGGATTTCGTTATGATCGGTGGTCGTCTTCGATTCAGACATCGCAATCTCCCTTCGATTCCACCGCAGACCGCGAGACCCCCGCGTTGCCGGTCTGCCTTCACACAACCAGCAGATGCATCGCTGTCGGCATGTGCGCGCGGTCAGTCGAATATGGCTCCTAACACCAAGCGCGCTTCGATGTTCCCGTCCCCAGCCCAAGCCGGCCGGGACACTTTCGCGATCACACGGCGTTCCGGGAACTTTGTTGAAGCAAGGGAACAAACCTTTCGCCCGGAAGTTTGGGGCGGCAAAGCCATTCGTATGAGGAGTTGTCGTGAAACGTATACTGGTCACGGGAGGCTGCGGTTTCATCGGCCGCCACGTCGCCCAGGAACTCGTTGAACATGGCTATGGGGTTTCAATTCTCGATGCGCTGCTGGACCAGGTGCATGGCGGCGAGGCAATCAGCCTGCCGCCAGGCGCCAAGCTGATCAAAGGCGACGTTCGCGATCGCGATGCCGTCACAGAGGCAGTCGAAGATGTCGACGCGATCATTCACCTGGCGGCTGAAGTGGGCGTCGGCCAGTCCATGTACGAGATCGCCCGCTATGTCGGCGCCAACGACCTCGGCACCGCCACGTTGCTGGAAGTGCTGATCAAACGCCCGATCGAACGTATCGTCGTTGCTTCGTCGATGAGCGTCTATGGCGAGGGTCTCTATGCCACGCCGGATGGCCGGCGCATCGACAATGCGAGACGGCAGCCGGACGATATCCGCAGCGGCCAATGGAATCCCCTGTCGCCGGAAGGTGAAGTCCTGTCGCCGTTGCCGACCGACGAGCAAAAACCGGTCGATCTCGCCTCGATCTACGCGCTGACGAAATACGCTCAGGAGCGCGCCGTACTGATCTTCGGCGAAGCCTATGGCGTCGATGCGGTCGCGCTGCGCCTGTTCAATGTCTTCGGCGCCGGACAGGCACTCTCGAACCCGTATACCGGCGTCTTGGCGAACTTCGCCTCGCGCATCGCAAATGGCCAGCGGCCGCTGATTTTCGAAGACGGCGAACAGAAGCGCGACTTCGTTCATGTACGCGACGTTGCCCGCGCCTTCCGGCTGGCGCTGGAACAGCCCCAGGCGCGCGGCCACGTCATCAACATCGGCAGCGGGCGGGCCTATGCGGTCAGCGAAGTCGCCCGGCTGCTCGCCGAAGCGATGGGCGTGCCTGGCCGCCCGCCGGAAATCCTCGGCAAGGCACGCTCCGGCGATATCCGCAACTGCTTTGCCGACATCTCGAAGGCGCGCGAACTGCTCGGCTTCCAGCCGCAGTACCGGCTGGAGCATTCGCTCGGGGATTTCGTCGCATGGGTGCGTAACACGGTTGCCATCGATCGCAGCGCCGAGATGAAGCGGGAACTCGAAGCGCGAGGGCTGGTATCATGAGACCGGATTCACGCAATTTTCGCGAAGCGCCCGTCGCCATTATCGGCGGCAGCGGCTTCATCGGCTCGAACCTCGCCGACAGCCTGTTGTCGGACGGCGAGCCGGTGCTGGTCATCGACAATCTGAGCCGTCCCGGCGTCGAGCAGAACCTCGAATGGTTGACGCGAAAGCACGGCAACCGCCTCACCGTCGAAATAGCGGATATCCGCGACGCGGAGGCGCTCGCGCCGTCGGTGGCACGTTCGAAGGCGGTTTTCCACCTTGCCGCGCAGACCGCCGTAACCACGAGTCTGGTTCAACCGGATGAGGATTTCGACATCAACCTGCGCGGGACGTTCAACGTCCTGGAAGCCGCCCGCCGCAGCGGCAAGCGCATCCCCGTCGTTTTCGCCAGCACCAACAAGGTCTATGGCCGCCTCGCCGACCTCGCAATGCGAGAAGAGGACGGCAAATACGCGCCTTGCGACGCGGGCATCCGTGCGCACGGCGTCGACGAGACGCGCGGCCTCGATTTCTGCACGCCCTATGGCTGCTCGAAGGGCGCGGCGGACCAGTATGTTCTCGATTATGCCAAGTCATACGATCTGCCGACGGCGGTGCTGCGCATGAGCTGCATCTATGGACCGCGCCAGTTCGGGACGGAGGATCAGGGCTGGGTCGCCCATTTTCTGCTCAGCGCGTTCTCCGACCGGCCGATCACCATCTACGGCGACGGCAAGCAGGTGCGCGACATCCTGCATGTTTCCGATGCGGTCGCGGCCTATCGCGCCGTGCTCGACCGGATCGAGACGATCAAGGGCCAGGCATTCAACCTCGGCGGCGGACCGGAAAACGCCGTCAGCCTGCGCATGCTGCTGAAGGAGATTCGCGACATAACGAAACGGGACGTTTCGATCCGTTACGACCGCGAACGCACTGGCGACCAACCGTTCTTCGTCGCCGACACGCGGGCGATCACCGCTGCGCTGGGGTGGAGAGCGCACATCTCTTGGCGCGACGGTATTCGTGACCTCGCCGACTGGCTGCAGCGTCATCGCATCGACCCGCGTCCCGAACCGGCGAGGTACGTGGCATGAAGGTCGCCCTGGTCAATCCGTCCTGGACATACCAGGACAGCATCTATTTCGGCTGCCGTCAGCCGCATCTGCCGCTCGAACTCGGTTATTCGAAAGCCCTGCTAGAAACAGCCGGCCACGAGGTGCTGATGCTGGACGGGCAGATCCAGAAGCTCGACAACGCCGCGCTCGCTGATCGCGTCGCCGCCTTCGAGCCTGGCATGACCGTCGTCAGCACCGCGCCGACCTATCTGTTCTGGCGTTGCGCACCGCCCGAGTTGCGCGTGCCGGCCGATTTCCTCAACCGTCTTGCCCGCCACGGCGGCCGCACCGTCGCCGTCGGCCCGCATGGCTCGGCGACGCCGGCGCCGACATTGCGCAAGCTTGGGGTCGACATTGTCGTGCGCGGCGAATGCGAGGAAGTGGTCGCGGAACTTGCCCTGCGCGACGACTGGAGCGCGGTGCCGTCCACCGCCCATTTCGAGCATGAAAAACTGGTTTCGAACGGCGGCGCCCATGCGAGTTCGTTCATCAATCACCCACCGCTCGAATGGCCGTCGGACTGGATTGCCGCGCATTCGCACCACCACCATCGCTTCGACGACAATCAGGTCGGTTTCGGAGCGGAGGTCGAAGCGTCGCGCGGCTGCCCGTATAATTGCAGCTTCTGCGCCAAGATCGATTTCCGCGATGCCTACCGCCGCCGGAACCACGAAGCAGTGATCGCGGAGATCGATCGGCTCATCGCACAGGGCGTGGGCTACATCTACTTCATCGACGAGATTTTCCTGCCGCAAAAGGCGTTGCTGGAGGCGTTGGTCGATCGCGATGTGAAGTTCGGCGTGCAGACTCGCATCGACCTCTGGAAGCCGGAGCTGCTGAGACTGCTCGGTGCCGCCGGATGCGTCTCGATCGAAGCGGGCCTCGAAAGCCTGACGGTGGAAGGCCGCGCCATGCTGGCAAAACGCTGCCGGCTGGGCACCGAGGAACTGGCGGCGTTGCTGGTCGACGCTAGGCGCCACGTGCCGTTCGTGCAGGCCAATCTGATCGGTGTGGTCGAGGACGATCCCGCGCTGGTCGACTATTGGCGCAAGCACCTGATCGACAACGGCGTTTGGGCCAACGAGCCGGTGCCGCTTTATCCTTATCCGAGTTCGCCAAGCTATCGCGAGCTTTGGGGCGAGCCCGACGACCTCGCCTGGGAGCGCGCGCATGAACATTACCTCGCATCCTTCCGAACGTTCAGCGACATCCAGGAGAAGCGTCCGCGTCCGCTGGCCGAATTGGAGGCCACATGTTGCGGACACTGAGCCCGCCGCGGCGCATCCTGATGACCGTCGATGCCGTTGGCGGCGTCTGGCGCTATGCGCTCGATCTGGCCAGGCAACTGGTCGCCGGCGGCGACAGCGTCGTGCTTGCCGGGCTTGGTCCGGAACCGTCCAGGCAGCAGGCCGAGGAGGCCCAGTCTTTCGCGGCGCTGACATGGCTCAACACGCCGCCCGACTGGATGACCCGCAACGAGCACGACCTCGACGCATTGCAGCAGGAGCTGCACCCACTCATACGTGACTACGCCATCGACGTCGTCCATCTCAACGCGCCCACGCAGGCTGCGGGGCTCGATGTGCCTTGCCCCGTCGTAGCGGTCTCGCATTCCTGCGTGGTGACATGGTTCCATGTCGTCAAGGGACAGGCGGCGGACGGCGAATGGATCTGGCAGAAGGACCGCAACCGGCGCGGTCTCGACAAAGCAGGCATGGTCGTTGCGCCGAGCCGCAGCCATGCCGCCATGCTGGAAACCTGCTACGGGCCGATCGCGCGCCTGAGTGTCGTCGGCAATGGCGCGCGGCCCGGCCCGAAGAGCGAAAGGCGGGAATCGGTCGTTTTCGCCGCTGCGCGCTGGTGGGATGAAGGAAAGAACGCGGCGGTGCTGGACCAGGCCGCCTCCCTGACGCAATGGCCAGTCTTCGTCGCAGGTTCGCTGCAAGGGCCGGAGGGCCAGCATGTTGGCTTCAGTCACGCGGTTCCCGTCGGGCCGGTGCCGCATGAGGAAGTGCGCTCGTTGATGGCGCGGGCCGGAATCTTCGTTTCGCCGTCGCTCTATGAACCGTTCGGCCTGGCCACGCTGGAAGCGGCAATGTCGGCAACGCCTTTGGTGCTCGCCGATATCGCGACCTATCGCGAATTGTGGGACGGCGCCGCCATGTTCTACGACGTGCGCGATCCGCGCGATCTCGCCAGATGCATCAATGATCTTTGCAGCGACGCGCAGCGCCGGCGAGAGCTCGGTGAAGCGGCGGCCCGCCGAAGCCGCAGATTTTCGCTAGCAAGACAAGCGACCGCCATGCGCGGCGTCTACGACAAGGCGGCCCTGGCCACCATGGCGGATAGTTGATTATGCGGTTTTTATTCTACACCCATTCGATCGTTTCCGACTGGAACCACGGCAACGCACATTTCCTGCGCGGCATCATGCGCGAGCTGGTCGCGCGCGGACACCAGGCGATCGCGCTGGAGCCCGCCGAAGGCTGGAGCCGGTCGAACCTGGTTGCCGAGAAAGGGTCCTTTGCGATCGAGCGATTCAGGAAGGATTTCCCCGAGTTGATGCCGGTGACCTACGATGCCGCCTTCGACCACGAAGCCTGGATCTCCGATGCCGATGTGGTGATCGTGCACGAGTGGACCGAGCCGGACCTTATTGCGCGCCTGGGCAGGGCGAAAGCGACTGGCAGCCGTTTCACGCTGCTGTTCCACGACACGCACCATCGCGCCATCTCGGCCACGCAAGCGATTTCTGCCTTGCAGCTTGAACATTACGACGGCGTGCTCGCCTTCGGCGAAGCGCTGCGGGAAAGCTATCTTCGCGCCGGATGGGGCAAGCGGGTCTTCACCTGGCACGAGGCAGCCGATGACCATCTGTTCCGGCCACATCCTGAAATCGAACGCAGCGCCGACCTGATCTGGATCGGCAATTGGGGCGACGACGAGCGCAGCACCGAAATCAGGGAATTCCTGGTCGACCCGGTGTATGAGCTCGGCCTGAGCGGCACCGTCCACGGCGTCCGCTATCCACGGGATGCGCTCGCCGACCTTGCGGCCGCCGGCCTGCACTACGAAGGCTGGATCGCCAACGCCGACGTGCCGAAGGCGTTCGCAGCAAACCGCATCACGGTGCACATCCCGCGGCGTCCATACCGCCAAAGCCTCCCCGGCATCCCGACCATCCGCATGTTCGAGGCGCTCGCCTGCGGCATTCCGCTCGTTTCGGCGCCCTGGTCCGATGTCGAACGTCTGTTCAGGCCGGGCGCCGATTTCCTGTTTGCAAACAATGGCTTCGAGATGCGGCATCATCTCCGCGCCGTGCTGCATGATGCGGATCTCGCCGCTTCTCTGGCGACATCGGGCCTCGAGACCATTCGCTCGCGGCACACATGCCGGCACCGGGCGGATGAACTGTTCGGCGTGCTCGCCGAATGCGGGCACCGGCAAGCCGCCGACACGATCCTTGCAAAGGAGGCCGCCGAATGAAGATCGCATTTTACGGGTCGAGCCTGCTGTCGTCCTATTGGAACGGCGCGGCCACCTATTACCGCGGACTGCTCAAGGCTCTGGCCAGGCTCGGCTACGACATCACCTTCTATGAGCCGGACGTCTACGATCGCCAGAAGAACCGCGACATCGAAGCGCCGGACTGGTGCACCGTCGTCGTCTACGAGGCCACCCCAAATGCGCTGATGCAGGTGGCGGCCCGGGCGGCCGAGGCAGACATCGTCGTCAAGGCAAGCGGCGTTGGTTTTGCCGACGACGCGCTGTTGCGTGCGGTGCTCGATCACGCCCGCGCCGACGCGCTGACGGTGTTCTGGGATGTCGATGCGCCGGCAACGCTTGGCCAGTTGCGCGACGAGCCTGACCATCCGCTGCATAGTGCGCTACAGGAAATCGACCTCGTGCTGACTTATGGCGGGGGCGACCCGGTGGTGTGGGCGTACCGCGCCATGGGCGCCGCCGAATGCGTGCCGATCTACAATGCACTCGATCCGGAAACGCATCATCCGGTCGGCAAGGAGATGCGCTTTGCCTGCGATCTCGCCTTTCTCGGCAACCGGCTGCCGGACCGCGAGGCGCGCGTCGAGGCCTTCTTCCTCGAGCCCGCCAGCCACTTGGCCGATCAGCGCTTCCTGCTCGGTGGGTCGGGCTGGGGCGACAAGCAGATGCCCGCCAATGTCAGGTGGCTCGGCCATGTCGGCACGCGTGACCACAATGCACTGAACGTCACGGCCAAGGCGGTGCTGAACATCAGCCGCGACAGTATGGCGGCCAACGGCTTTTCGCCGGCGACGCGCGTTTTCGAGGCGGCAGGCGCCGGCGCATGCCTCATCACCGACGCCTGGCTCGGCGTCGAGCTGTTCCTGAAACCAGGCGAGGAAATCCTGGTCGCGCGCGACGGTGAGGATGTCGCCGAGATCATGCGAAACCTTACGGCCGAACGGGCCAAGACGATCGGGTCATCTGCGCTTCGACGCGTGCTTGGCGAACATACTTATACGACACGGGCCGTTTTGGCCGACGCCGTTTTCAGGCGCCATTTCGAGCGCCCGACCGTGGAGGCCGCGGAATGACGAAGCCGCTCGACATCGTCTTTCTCGGCCTGTCTCTGTCCTCGTCCTGGGGAAACGGCCACGCCACGACCTTTCGTGGCCTGCTCAAAGGCCTCCATGAGCTCGGCCATCGCGTCACCTTTCTCGAGCGCGACGTGCCGTGGTATGCAAGCCACCGGGACCTGCGCGATCCCGATTTCTGCGCCTTGCGCTACTATGAAACGACTGATGATCTTCGCTGCAATTTTGCGCGCTGCCTGCGCGAGGCCGATATCGTGGTCGTCGGCTCCTTCGTTCCGGAAGGCCCTGAAGTCATCGACGTCGTGGCGTCGCTGTGCACGGGTCGGTTCTGCTTCTACGACATCGACACGCCGGTCACGCTGGCAAAGCTTTCGGCCGATGATTGCGACTACATTGCCAAGCGGCAGGTCCCGTATTTCGACATCTATTTCTCCTTCACCGGCGGGCCGACGCTTGCCCGTCTGACGGCGGAATTTGGCGCAAGGCGTGCCGAGCCGCTCTACTGTTCCGTTGACCCGGAACGGCATCACGGAACGGGTGATCCGATCCGCTGGGATCTCGGCTATCTCGGCACCTACAGCCCCGACCGCCAGGCGACGCTGGAGGCGCTGTTGTTCGAACCGGCGCGTCGCATGCCGGAGCGCCGCTTCGTCGTGGCCGGCTCGCAATATCCGCGCGACATCGTCTGGCCGGACAATGTCGATCGCATCGAGCACCTGCCGCCGGCAGACCACGCGGCCTTTTATAGCCGCCAACGCTACACGTTGAACGTCACGCGCAGTTCCATGATCGCGGCCGGCTGGTCCCCCAGCGTGCGCCTCTTCGAGGCGGCGGCCTGCGGCACGGCGATCATCAGCGACTTCTGGGCCGGACTGGAAAGCCTGTTTCCGGGGCGGACGATCCACACAGCGCGCAAGACTGAAGACGTGACCGGCATCCTGTCCACGGAATCCAATAGCGCCCGGCTTGCCATGGCCAGACAAGCGCACGCGCTCATCCTGGCAGCCCACACAGGCACAGCGAGAGCCTGCGAATTCGTTTCGCTGCTGGCGCAGGCCAAATCGCCACGTTCTGCTCTCGATCTGGACGTCGAGAGTGCAGCATGACCCGCAGACGGGAGAAATAGAGATGCGGCAATCAAGAAAGGCGCAACGGACCAGGACCGTGCTTGTCGCCGGCGGCGCAGGCTTCCTCGGTTCGCATCTTTGCGAGACATTGCTCCAGATCGGCTGGCGCGTGATTTGCGTCGACAATTTCCTTACCGGCCGTATGGAGAACATAGCATCGATCGCCGATCGTCCGCATTTCCGGCTGATCAAGCAGGACATTTGCCGGCCGTTGGAGCTTGGCGAGCCGGTAGACCGCATCTTCAACATGGCATGCGCGGCCTCGCCGCCGCGCTACCAGGCCGACCCGGTCCACACGACGCGAACCTGCGTCATCGGAACGCTCAATCTGCTCGACCTCGTTGCCCGGAACGGCGCCCGCTTCCTGCAGGCGTCCACCAGCGAAGTTTATGGCGATCCCGAACAGCATCCGCAGAAGGAAGACTATGTCGGCCACGTGAACTGCATCGGCCCCCGCGCCTGCTATGACGAAGGCAAGCGTACCGCCGAAACCTTGTGCTTCGACTATTTGAGAATGGGAAAAGCCGATATCCGTGTCGCGCGCATCTTCAACACCTATGGTCCCCGAATGGACCCGGCCGACGGACGGATCGTTTCCAATCTGATCATGCAGGCACTCGAGAGACGGCCGCTGACCATATTCGGGGACGGATTGCAGACGAGGTCGTTCTGTTACGTCTCGGATCTGGTCGACGGCTTGATCCGACTGATGGACGTCGATCCCAATCCGCGCCAGCCGGTCAATTTGGGCAATCCGGGGGAGTTCACCATCCTGCAATTGGCGGGCCTGGTGAGAGGCATGACCAGCACCAAATCGGCCTTGAAATTCCTGCCACTGCCGCAGGACGATCCTCGCCGTCGGCAACCGGATATTTCCCGTGCAAAAAAGCTTCTTGGCTGGTCGCCAAAAGTGCAGCTTAGGCAAGGTTTGATGCGCACAATCAGCTATTTTGCCGAGCTTGAGGCGGCCCAGATGGTCGACAGAAGACCCCCGATTGCCGCCAGCGTGCATTCCGCATCAGGCCGGCTGCAAAACCTGCCGGCCTGAACGGCGGGGAATCGCCCAGCCGCTCGCACGAATCATGTCGGAGAGCGCGGGTCGTTTCGCGTCGGGTCGTCGGTCACTTTTTCTCGTCGCGGGAACAAGCTGTCCAGCTTCTGGTTCGGCCAGGGTACCGGCATGGAGACGATTTGTGCATCCGAAGCGATCCGCCAAAGACATCGAGCAAATGGCCGCAAGGGAGACGGCTGCCTTCCTGCGGCGGGCTTCCATCACCTATCTGGAATGCTGCGTGAGCCTGATGATGACGCATCTTCAGCGCGAAGAGGTAGTCGCCATCCTCGAAAAGGAAGCGGATATGCTGCGCCGACTGGACTGATCCTGCTCAAGCGGCCGCAGGTCCCGTAGGCTATCCAGGAAACGAAGCAGCGCTGCAGTGTAGCGCCCCGCCGCGGCCGCCAGCCGGTCGTGTTCCCGACCGTCGCCAGATCGTTCAGCCATGCTCCACAAGCCAAACTGGAAGGCAAGATAGCAGGGCTCGTAGTACTCGACCAAATTGGCGTCGACGAAACGAGAGGCTCTCGCCTCGACAGCTTTGCAAAGCGCCGCAGTCGCCGCGTCGGGGAGGCTGTACTCGACACGGGCGCCGGCAATGTCCCAGGCGATGTCCTGGCAACCGATCAGCTCGTGCGATCGGCAATGGTCGAGGGCGTCCGTCTTGACCAGCCTTCCACCGGGCGAAAGGATGAACTCCCACGGATGAAGCCGCCCGTCGATCTCGACCCGCTGCATGTTCTTGGGTGGAGCCTGCTTCGAGAACCAGTTCCGCAACTCCGCCGCACGGCTTTCCCCCAGCGCCTCGCTTGTATTCTGCACCGCCATGTCGGCAAGCGCCTCCAGCGAGGCACCCGGCTCGGAGGCGGGCAGATTGGCTGCGCGCCAGGCGAGATAGCGCGCGAGATGAGCGACCACTTTTTCCTTCGAAAGCCTTGCACGGTCCAGCGTTTTACCGCCGACCCAGCGTTCTACGAGAAAGCCATGGCACAGCCCGGCGACTTCCGGAGCAAAGCCTTCGTCATGCAGCCTCCTTGCAGTCTCGGCCTTGTGCATTCCGATTTCGCCGAGGCCGACGAATTTGACCGACCATTTTTCCCGGCCTGCAGAAGCGAGGAACTTCCGCCGCTCGAAGCCGCGGTGAACGGGTGGCCAATGATCCTGCGAGCCGTAGTGCAGGCGACGCCACTCTCCGCCGGATGTTTCCGTCAGGCTGACCGCTGTGCTGCCGATCGTCCGGGCTACCCAGTCCCGCAGCGTCGGGACAGCGGATCCAGCTAGGAAAGTACGTTCGAAGTCGGCGGTGTGTTTCTGGCAGCGCATCCATGCCTCGCGACTGTCCGCCGAAGCCTCGGGACCCGGGCCACTTGAATGGCTTGGGAACAGATGGATGCGTCCGGCATCGATGCCTAGCCCTTGCAGCCATGCGACGACGGCGTGGAACGAGCTGCCGGACAGGCCCGGGCCTTCATCGACGACAGCGAAGCGGGCCAACGGCTTCGTCCTCCAGCCGCTGATCAGCTCCGGATCGGCGGCAAGCCGCCTGCGAAACGGGTGACCGGTCGGACGGACGCTGACGGGTGCCGGTGTGTCGATGGCTGCAGCCACCATCGCTGCCAGCCCTAGGCCGATGCTGCGGATGCCAATCACGCATGTGTTCGCATCGAGACCCGACTGCCGCGCGGCGACGAAATAGCTCTCCGGATAGAGCGCATAATGGGCGTAGCCTTCAGCCGTGCCGGTCAGGATTTCGCCATCGCAATCGAGTTCGGCCATCATCCGCGGCACGTCCGCACCGACCGGGCCGTCGACTGCAAATCCGGCCTCGCACGATCTACCCACGTCCCGGGCCAAGCCGACCAAGAGATTTGCGCCCGCGATCCGCTGTGGGGAATTCCTGTCCGTGCCGTTGGCTTCGAATTCAGCATCGGCAAGGCCCTGGACCAGTTCCGAGAGCTTGATGAACAGGCCGACCAGGGCTGCGTGGCGTTCGATCCCGCTTGGCATGTCCGCAATGTGCTCGGCCGCTTCGCAGGCCGAGCCGCGAAGATATTGCGCGCTCTCCATTTGCTTGTGGTCGCCATAGACGATCATTGTCCCATCCCGGTTGGCCTTGCCCCCCGCTGCACAACTCGGCGAGCGCTACTTTGATCCACCGTCGGTTGCACGATTTTTGCAGCCGGCAAGGAACAATCCGGGAGGCAGGCGGTTTGGCACGAAGAACTTACCTTCAACAGCATAGGCAGCGGTTTCGTGGGATCGAAGAAAGTTCGGATCGGTATAGTCGGCGTCGGCAACTGCGCCTCCTCCCTTGTTCAGGGCATCACCTATTACCGCGACGCAAGGAGCAATGAGCCCATACCCGGGCTGATGCATGCCGATCTTGGCGGCTATCATGTCAAGGACATCGAAGTGGTCTGCGCTTTCGACGTCGCCAGGGGCAAGGTCGGACGCGATGTGGCGGAGGCGATCTACAGCGCGCCCAACAATACTTTCCGCTTTGCCAATGTGGCGGCTACCGGTGTTCGCATCGAACGCGGGCCGACGCTGGACGGCATCGGCAAATATTTGCGCGACGAGATCGAGGAGGCCGACGAGCCGGTCGCCAACATCAGCAAGATCCTCGCCGAAAGCGGCGCCGATGTCCTGGTGTCCTATCTGCCTGTCGGTTCTGAGGAGGCAACGCGCTTTTATGCCGAGTGTGCGCTCGAGGCGGGCTGCGCCTTCGTCAACTGCATACCGGTCTTTATCGCCTCGCGGCCGGAGTGGCGCCGGCGCTTCGAACAGCATGGCTTGCCGCTGATCGGCGACGACATCAAGAGCCAGGTCGGTGCGACGATCGTCCACCGGCTACTCGCCAACCTGTTTCGCGAGCGCGGGGTGCGTATCGACCGCACCTACCAGCTCAATTTCGGCGGCAACACCGACTTCCTCAACATGCTGGAGCGCGAGCGGCTGGAATCGAAGAAGATCTCGAAGACGCAATCCGTCACCAGCCAGATCGACGTTCCTCTGGAGCCCGGCAACATTCACGTCGGGCCGAGCGACCACGTTCCGTGGCTGACCGACCGCAAGTGGGCCTATATCCGGGTCGAAGGCACGACCTTCGGCGGCGTGCCGCTGAGCGCCGAACTCAAGCTGGAAGTGTGGGATTCACCCAACTCGGCCGGGGTCGTGATCGATGCGGTGCGTTGCGCCAAGCTGGCGCTCGACCGCGGCATCGCGGGCGCTCTGACCGGTCCCTGCAGCTATTTCATGAAATCGCCGCCCGAGCAGTTCACCGACGCAGAAGCCCGCCTGCGCACGCTCTCTTTCATCGCCGGTAAGGACGAGCCGATGCTCGATGCCGCGGAATGACGACGACGTTTTTTCTGGTCCGCCACGCCGCGCACGATAATGTCGGCTGTTATCTTGCGGGACGAATGGCTGGCGTGTGCCTCGGCGAAGCCGGCAGGGCACAGGCCTCGCATCTGGCTGACCGCATGGCACGCGAGGCGATAGCGGCAATCTTCTGCAGCCCGCGCGAACGCACGCGCGAGACAGCAAATCC
The DNA here is from genome assembly GCF_040320985.1 of Mesorhizobium sp. M0571. Taxonomy (NCBI): domain Bacteria; kingdom Pseudomonadati; phylum Pseudomonadota; class Alphaproteobacteria; order Hyphomicrobiales; family Phyllobacteriaceae; genus Mesorhizobium; species Mesorhizobium sp. M0571. The sequence goes on along the minus strand of NZ_JAMYQT010000004.1, from coordinate 123,005 downwards.
GATCGCAATCGCCTGCAATGCCGGTGAAATCGCGATCCATGAGGAACTCGATGAGGTCGACTTCGGCACCTGGTCGGGAAAGACCTTCGAGGAACTGAACCAGGACGCCGACTGGCGGGCGTGGAACGACCAGCGTCAGCAGGCGAGAACGCCGAGCGGCGAGACCATGCTGGACGTGCAGCAACGCGTCGTCTCGTTGATCGAGGAGGTTCGCGGCCCATACCAGAACCAGTGCGTTGCACTGGTCAGCCATGCCGACGTCATCAAGGCCGCCGTGTGCAACGTGCTCGGCCTGTCGCTGGGAGACTGCTTTCGCTTCGATATCGACCCAGCGTCGATCACCACGGTTGTTTGGGGAGACTGGGGGTCGAAGCTGATCAGACTCAATGAAGCTGCCTGACGAGGAATTGCCGGATGCGCATGGTCATTTTCGGTCTTACCGTGACATCGTCGTGGGGCAACGGGCACGCCACGCTGTGGCGCGGATTGATCCGGGCGATGGCCGGGCTGGGCTGGTCCATCACCTTCTTCGAACGCAACACTCCCTATTACGCCGGGACGCGCGACCTCGACCAGCTGGATGGCGGCAGCATTGTCCTTTATCCGGACTGGGAGGACATCCAGCGCGTTGCCGAGCAGGCGATGAATGAGGCCGATGTCGTCATTGTCACCTCCTATTGCCCTGATGCCGTGAGCGCCTCGCGCCTTGCCCACCAAGCCTGTCGCGGACTGAAGGTGTTCTACGATCTGGACACGCCGGTGACGCTGGCCCGGATCGAACAAGGTGCGCCTCCGGCCTATTTCGGGCCGGAAGGGCTTCGCGATTTCGATCTCGTGCTGAGCTACACGGGAGGCACCGCCATCGACGCATTGAAGTCGATGCTGGGTGCACGCCGCGTCATGCCGCTCTACGGCCATGTCGATCCAGAGCGACACCGCCCGGCCCCGCCCAGGCCAGAGTTCGGCGGCGACCTGTCCTATCTCGGAACCTATGCAGCAGACCGCCAGGCCGGGGTCGAAAGGCTGCTGGTCAGCCCGGCCGCGCGCCTGCCGGAGCGCCGTTTCGTCATTGGCGGTGCACAATATCCGCAAGAATTCCCGTGGAGCGACAATATTTTCTTCGTCCGTCACCTGCCGCCCGCCGACCACCCGGCCTTCTTTTCATCATCGCGGCTGACCCTGAACGTGACCCGCGAGGCGATGGCCGAAAGGGGCTGGTGCCCATCCGGCCGGCTGTTCGAGGCTGCCGCTTGCGGCGCTGCGATGGTGAGCGACACATGGCCGGGATTGGACGCCTTTTTCCGGCCCGGCGAGGAGATCGTCGTGGCGAACAGCACTGACGACGTGGTCGCCGCGCTCGACCTGTCCGACGCCGAGCTTGATGCGATCCGGCGCCGTGCGCGGGAGCGGGTGCTGGACGAACACACCTCGGCACGGCGGGCGAAGGAATTCGATCGCATCCTGTCCGATTCACTGCAAGGCTCCACGCTTGGCGAGCCGTTGAAGGAGGCAGTTTGATGTTGGGCATCGTGCCCGCAGCCGGACGGGGAAGCCGCATCCAGCCGCTCGGCTTTTCGAAGGAACTTCTGCCGGTCGGCAGCCGCATCGACGGCAACACCGAGCGGCCTTGCGCGGTCAGCGAATATCTGGTGCGCCGCATGGTGCGCGCGGGGGCCGACAAGATCTGCTTCGTCATCGGTTCGGGTAAGTCGGATATCCTCGAATATTATTCTGCCGGCTATGCCGATGCGGCTGCGCTGTTTGTGGTGCAGCCCTCTCCAGTCGGCCTTTGCGACGCCATCTTTCGCGCCGCACCGCTGGTCGCACCGGACGAGACCGTTCTGGTCGGGCTGCCCGATACGATCTGGTTTCCCGAAGACGGCTTCTTGGCCCTTCCGGACGATGGCCTGTCCTTTCTGCTGTTTCCGGTGGACCAGCCGGAATTCTTCGATGCCGTCGTTGTCGACCAGGACAGCCGGGTGAAGCAAATCCAGGTCAAGCAGCAGAATGCCGCGTCGAACTGGATCTGGGGTGCGTTCAAGATGCCCGGCCGCACCCTTCACCGGCTTGCCGCGCTATGGCGGGAACGGGACCGGTGCGATGAATATATCGGCACGCTGGTCAACGCCTATTTGGCCGCGGGGGGTGAAGCCTATGGCGTCAAGGCCGGCACCGCCTATGTCGATGTCGGCACCTTCAACGGCTATCGCACGGCACTTCGGCTGCTTGAAAGCAGAGCCGGGAGCAAGGACGACCAAGCCGCCGTGACGCTGCCCGGCCACCAGCACGTCCCTATCCTCGCAGGCGAAGGAGGCTAGCCATGCTGCATTCCGATGCCGAAATCCGCCGCCGTATCGATGCGCTCGGCCCATGGTTCCACAATATGGAGCTGGCCGGCATCGAAACCGCTCCCGACCATTTCCTTGGTAACTATCCGCTGATCAAATGGCGCAAATTCGCCGACGCCATCCCCGCCAATCTTTCCGGCAAAGCGGTACTCGACATAGGCTGCAATGCGGGCTTCTACTCGATCGAGATGAAACGGCGCGGCGCCGGCCGCGTGCTTGGCATCGACTTCGATGAGGCTTATCTGGCGCAGGCCCGCTTTGCCGCCGAGGTAGCGGACTGCGACATCGAATTCCAGCAGCTCTCGGTCTACGACGTCGGCGCCTTGCGCGAGCGGTTCGACATCGTGCTGTTCATGGGGGTGCTCTACCATTTGCGCCATCCCTTGCTCGCTCTCGATCTGATCCGGAAGCACGTCGCCGACGACCTGATGATCTTCCAGTCGATGCAGCGCGGCAGCACCGACGTGCCGGCACTCGAGCAGAATTATCATTTCTGGACCCACGACCTGTTCGACCGGCCGGAGTTCCCAAAGCTGCATTTCATCGAGCATCGTTACGCCGACGACCCGACCAACTGGTGGATTCCCAATCGCGCCTGCACCGAAGCCATGCTGCGCAGCGCCGGCTTCGAGATCGTGCTGCATCCGGAGCAGGAGGTCTATTTCTGCCGCACCGCCGACATACCGGCCGGTGGCGGCGCCGTCTACCCGTCGAAAGGACAGATAAATGATTGAAGCCGCGATGATCTGGAACGAGCCCAATAACAAATCCCACTGGGATCCCGAGCTCGACCCCGACTGGAGCCGCTTCGCCAATATGGCAATTCTGGCCGCCGACGCGATCGCCTCGGAGAATCCGGCCTTGACCAAGGTGCTTGGCGGCATCTCGCCGATCGATGCTGGCTTCATGACACGGATGAAGGAATTCGGCGTGCTCGATCATGTCGACGCGGTCGCCGTGCACGGCTTTCCGCTCGACTGGAACCTCTGGCAGATCCACGCATGGCCACAGAAGATCGGCGAGATTTCGGCTGTCACCGATCTTCCGGTATGGGTCAGCGAGGTCGGCGTGTCGACCTTCGGCGCCGAGGAGGTACAGGTCTGGGGCCTGCGCCGGACTGCGGAGCTGCTGATCGGCAACGCGCCACGCATCCAATGGTACAGCCTCTACGACCTGCCGCGAGAATGGGAAGCGACGACGCGCCATCGCGAGGCGGAAGGCTCTTCCTACTACCGCCATTTCTACATGGGCCTGCTGCGCCAGGACGGTACGCCAAAGCCGGCGCTCGAGGAATTCCTGCATCACGCGCCGGCAATGGGACTGGTGCAGTGGTTCCATTTCGAAGATCACCGGCTGGATGACGCCGTCGCCTGGATGAAACGGCTCGGCGTCACCAATCTGCGTACCGGGCTTTCCTGGGCCGACAGTTTCAGGCCCAACGCACTTGACTGGTTCGACCGGCAGATGGAGGCATTGGCCGACTTCGACGTGACGGTCACCTTCTGCTTCACGCCGGAACACTGCGGAATGATGCCGCACCACGCCAGTCCGCCGCTGGTGCCGGAGGAATTCGCCGAGTTCTGCGCGGCAATGACGCGCCGTTATGCCAGCAGCATCGCTGCCCCTTCCGCCGGCAGGCAGCGCGCCTCCGCAGCGTGAGGAGCTTCGGCTCGCCAGCCATGACGCTCACCGTCCTCAACGTCGCCTATCCCCTCGCCCCGGTCGGGCCGGATGCGGTCGGCGGCGCCGAGCAGGTGCTGTCGATGCTCGACCAGGCGCTCGTACAGGCCGGACACCGTTCGATCGTGATCGGCTGCCAGGGCTCGAGCGCTGCGGGCACTCTCATCGAGACGCCGGCGGAACCGGGCGTGCTCGATGAAGCGGCGAAGCGTCGGGCGCAGCGTGGGCATCGCGCTGCAATCGCCAGCGCACGGGCTCGCTGGCCGATCGACGTGGTTCATTTGCACGGCATCGATTTTGATGCCTATCTGCCAGGCGACGGGCCGACATTGGTGACCTTGCATTTGCCGCTCGACTGGTATCCGGCCGACGCTCTCAATCCGGCGCGGAACGATCTGTGGCTGCATGCGGTATCGGCGGCTCAGCAACGAACCGCGCCACCGGGCGCCAGGCTGATCGAACCGATCCCCAACGGGGTGGACATCGATGCGTTGAGTGAACGGCAGGCCAAACGCGACTTTGCGCTCGTGCTCAGCCGCGTCTGCCCGGAAAAGGGCATCCATCTCGCGCTGGACGCGGCCCAAAAAGCCGGTGTGCCGTTGGTCATCGGCGGCAAAGTCTACCCCTACGAAACCCACACCGCGTATTTTCGCGACGAGGTCGAGCCGCGGCTGGACGACCGGCGCCGCTTCCTCGGTCCGCTTGGCTTCGTCGCCAAGCGGCGCTTGCTCAACGCGGCCCGCTGCCTGCTCATCCCGAGCCTTGCCGCGGAAACCAGTTCGCTCGTCGCCATGGAGGCACTCGCCTGCGGGACCCCCGTGGTGGCCTTCCCGAATGGCGCACTGCCCGATGTGGTCGAGCATGGCAAGACCGGGTATCTCGTCGGGGGTGTCGACGATATGGCGGAAGCCATCGTTGCAGCATCCGGCCTGAATCCCGAGACGTGCCGGGCCGAGGCGCGCCGGCGCTTTTCACTCGACCGCATGGTTTCTTCCTACATGGACGCCTACCACGCGCTGGCACGGCTTGGCACGAACAGCGGACAGCTCGCGGCGACGAAGTGAACGGACATGTTCCGCAGCGAGATCATCGACGATCCGGCGGGCCTCGAAGCCCTCGAACCGCACTGGTGGGAGCTCTGGTCGCGCAGTCCTTCGGCGACGCCGTTCCAGTCGCCCGCATGGCTGGTGCCGTGGTGGCGGACATTCGCTCCCGGTGAGCTTGCGACGGTCGCTGTCTGGCGTGGCGATGATCTGGTCGGCCTGGCGCCGCTCTATCTGGAACACCAGGAAGCCGGCGCGCGATTGCTTCCGCTCGGGATTTCGTTGAGCGACTATCTGGACGTCCTTTGTCTTCCCGAGATCGCCGAACCGGTCGCCGCCGCCATCGCCGGCGCGGTTCTTTCCGTCGATTGGTCGCAATGGATCTTGCAGGACCTGCCGGCCGGCGGCGCCGGCCTCGCCATCAGGCATGCCGGGCTCGAAACGAGCCAGGCTGTCGGCCACGCCGCTTGCCCGGTGCTTTCCATTGGTGGTGACGAGACGCTTCAAAGCTGCGTTCCGGCGCGGCGAAGACGCCAACTGCGCCGCGCCCACAGAGCCGCTTCGAGACGTGGCCGGGTGTCCATCGAACGCGCACTGTCCGACCCACAGACATTCCTCGATCATTTGATCCGCCTTCACCGCGCGCGCTGGGCCGCACACGGCGACGGTGTCCTGTCCGACGGCCGCGTGGAAGCATTCCACCGTAAGGCGCTGCCGCAGTTGGCTGCTCAGGCGCTTGCCCGATGCTGGCTTGTCGCCATTGGTGGCGCGATCGTGGGCGCCTATTACGGATTCCATCATCACGGCCGCTCCTATGCCTATCTCGGTGGCTTCGATCCGGCCTACGCCGAGGAAAGTCCCGGCGCGTTGCTCATTGGCCAAGCGGTAAGGCAGGCGGTCTGCGAAGGCGCGGAAGAGTTCGATTTTCTGCGCGGACAAGAAGCCTACAAATACAGCTGGGGCGCCGTCGACCGGTGGACCATGCGCAAGATCTGGACGCGGAGCGCGGCGCGATGAGCGCGACCCAGTTGAGATCCGAGCAGTCGATTTCAGCAAGGCTGGTGCTGGAGGACTGCATGGCGGACGGTGCTTGTGTCGAAGCCGTCATCGCCAGGCTGGCACTCCGTTTCGAGACAGGAATCGATGCTGCAGATTTGGCTGAGCTTGCGCTAAATATGCACTCGGCCGATCCGCGAAAGACGGCAAAACTGCAACGGATTGCCGACCTGCTTCAGCGTAGGCCCGAGATCTTCGCCACGCTGCGCAAAACGGGTGCTGCCGTTCGGCACGAACGCGGTGAGGGAGAGACGGACGATGCTGTCGTCAAGCGGCTGGCAGCCGGGTTTGACGCGGCGGCGGCGATTTCCCCGGCGGCGAGCGTCCAGCTGTCGTCGCTGGGCGATGAGGAAAAACTCGCGGCCGCGACGGCTGAGATCGGCGCATGGCTGGAGAGGCGAGGCTTTACCGGCACCGAACGCGACATACTCGATATCGGCTGTGGTATCGGTCGTTTCGAACGCGCGCTCTCCCCTCTATCGCGCCGGATCGTCGGCATCGACATATCCCCGGCGATGATCTCGATCGCCCGGCGGCGATGCACCGGGCTCGGCAATGTAGAATTCCGCCCTACCCAGGGTTTCGATCTTGCCGATTTCGGCAATGCCAGCTTCGACCGCGTGCTGGCCGTCGACAGCTTTCCCTATCTGGTGCTGGCTGGCCTCGCGGAACGGCATTTCGTGGAAATCGCGCGCGTGCTGAAGAGGCCGGGCATGGCCGTGCTTTTGAATTATTCATATCGCGGATCGCCGGCGCTGGATCGCGCCGATGTTCATGACTTCGCTAATGCGAATGGCATGCAAGTCCTCGTCGGCGGCGAAAGGCCGTTCCGGCACTGGGATGGCGATGCCTTCCTGCTTACGATTTCCAGCGGAACATTGCGGCCCAACGCTGGTTCGGATGCCGAACGGGAAAAGCCGCTATTCGACAGTATGAAGGAGGACAAGATGGCGTCCGGCAGCAAGAAGCACATCGGTCGCGGCAGTCACGGCAAAGGCGCTGGCGCTGGCGCAATAACCGATCTTCCCAAGGATAAGATCGGGGAGAACACTGTTCTGTCCAACAGAGACAAGAAGCAGCACACCAAGGAGCGCGGGCTCGACGGTAATAGGGTCAAATCCGAGCAGTACCAGGATCATTCGGCGGATCGGCGGCCTGAAGACTGATCGTTGCGGCCGCATGTGGGCTTGCAGCCGGTGAGCAATTGGCAGGCGGCGAGAGCCCAACCGCCGACGAAGCTGTGCAAGGATCGAAGCCGTTCGCACGGATGGCGTGCAAATTCTTGCAAAGTCGCACTGCTGCCACCAGAGTGAGGTGAAGGGACCAACATTTGCCAAGAGAACGCGATGTCTCGCTCAAGGGAAGATTCCGTCAACACGCGTGCCGATCTGACGATAGACCGGGAAATTGCTTCCTTGCTTGCGGCCATCGAGCAGGAAAAGGTTCCTGACCGGCTGACCAAACTTGCGATCGAATTGCAGCATGCGCTTGTCGAAAGGCGCTTGCGCGAAACCAGTAACTAGCGTGACATGTATTAGCGGCGCCTCTCGGCTTCGAAGTCCAGTTGTCCTTCGGACAGATAGCTGCGCCGTTCCATCAGGGTTTGCGAGGAGCTTTCGCCAAGGTATTCCAGCACGCCGGCGCGTGCGCGGTTGAGCCGGCTTTTCACGGTTCCCACCGCGCAACCGCATATTTCGGCCGTTTCCTCATAGCTGACGCCCAGCACGCCTATCAGCATCAGGACCTCGCGCTGGTGCTCGGGAAGGCTCTGGATGGCTTGGTGAACTTCCTTGCCTTGGACAGACCATTCCTGCGTCGCTTCCGAGATCGGCCGCAGGGAAGCGCAGTCGAGCAGGCCGGGCGCTTCCCGCACGGCGGCTCTGACACGCGTGTAGTAAGTGTTCCGCATGATGGTGAAAAGCCATGACTTCATGCGCGTTCCAGCCTCGAACTTGTCGATGTTGGCCAGTCCCTTGGTCAGCGTCTCCTGGACCAGGTCGTCGGCATCATCGGGAGTGCGGCAGAAGGTACGCGCGAAAGCCCTTAAAGCGGGTATGAGATGGACGATGGAAACTTCTTCGGTTTCGCGGTTCGCCAAGGCGTAGGCTGTGGAAGGCAATGGTCCAGCTCCCGTCCAGAATGAGTTCGTGAGCGCAGACCAGTTAAATGCATTGGGCGAAAGATCGTTCCGGTTGGCGAAAATCACCCGGCTCCAGAAACCGGCTTGGCTGGGCAATCCAGCCGGCAGCGATATTCTTGACGGAACAACCACCGGCATCGCGGAGTTCGAATCGAGGTCGTCCGATAATCCGGGGCGCCGCCATTGGCACGTCGAAGCGCGATCTCGCAGCGGGCCTTGGCCCGCCACCCTCAAGGACAGCCCGCCACCTCAAAAAACAGGAGGAATCCATGACAGGAAACAAGCACGCCAAAGGCAAAACGCCGGCCGACAGCGACCTTGCCAACGATCCCGGCATCGGCAGTTCCAAGGGAACGATCAAGGAGGGCGACCGGCTCGATCAGGGCAACAACACGTTCGAAGGCGATGTCGAGAACGACACCACGCCTCAAGGCGGTATCAATCCCCGGCAAAAGATGCGGACCAACAAGTGACGCCAGGACCGGCCGGCGCACGATCGAACAAACCCGCTGCAACCCGTGCAGCAATCCCGCGTTAAAGGGCATCGGCCTCGTGTCCGCCTCGAGCGTTGACGCGACAGGCTCTTTCGCGGAGACACAGATGGCAAAAAAATCGTTTGGCCGCCCCGTTCCAATTCTCGTCGGCCTTGGTTTCCCTCGCCATGTCGAAAATATCTGGCAGGCCTATGACGTCTTAAACGAATGGCCGAGCCGCGGCCCGGCGCACAAGGCGGCGTTCGACGCCTGTCGCGCCGGGCTGGCTGACGAGGTCGATGCCGAGACGGTGCGCGCGGCGTTCGAAGCATTCGCCCGCAAGGCGGGCATTCTGGCGCACGATGTCGTCGCCGAAATACCGGCAGGCACCAATCCCACTGAGGTCTGCGATGTCGGCTAAAATGCCCTGCAGGCCATGTGACCCGCTGAGGCTAATTTATATCAAGGGTGGTTAAATCGGGAGGACCGCCATGCTGGAGATAAAGTTCGATGCTCCGGTTTGCATCTACTTCGGCAAGCCGGGACGATCGCGAATGGTCAGCTCCGTTTTCGAGGCCTCTTACTGCCTCAAAAGCGAGAAATGGCCTGCCCGCAATGCCCCGTTGTCGCTGATGGCGGCAGATGCATTGGATGGCGCCCAGATCGGCCAGATTACGGCAGCGGAAGCCCGCGAAGCATTTATCGACGCGGCTTTGGAAGCGAACATTCTTGTCGAAGGCGAGCCGCATGACGCGCATGCCCCGGCAGCCTTCATGCCGGACGGCGGGTGAACCGGCAGGCTGCCTCCCCGCAGTGCCGTTCATCGCGAATGGCCGGCGTCCTCGGCCTTTTTCTCCCGCTGCTGCCTGAGGACCTCGTCGGTTCCGACCAGCTTCTTCGATCCGCCGGGGATCGCGGTGGAAACAACAGCCGGCGGGTCGCTTGCGGGGAAAGAATCCTCCAGACCCGCCTGCAGCTGGTCTTCCAGCGTCTGCGGCTCTTCCGACCGGCCAGGGGTCCTTCGGGTGTCTACGTTCTCCAGCGGCTGTTTCGTGTCCGGTGAAGACTTGACCTCTCGAATCCAGCCATAGAGCTGTTCGATGGCAAATTCCCTCATCGCATCAAAATCGGCCTTTTCGTCACGCGATGCCTCGATTTGGTCGACCATCGTCTTCTCGAACCGGTCGAGGCTCTCGCTTCCACAGGCCTGGCTGAGACGCACCAGCGCATCGCGCAATATGAGCGGCGCAAAGTGCGCTGTCGCCTCGAGCCTGAGCTGCTGCAAACGCTCCGGGGTAGCGGCTTGGAACTTCGACATGCTCGACCTCTTCGCCTTGTGGAGCATGTCAACGAAAATTGTCGGCGGATGTTCCATGACCGAGGGCCGGTGGATCGCTCGATCCTCAGCGGTGCGCGCCACCGATTGCCATGCGGATACCGAGACCGACGACGAAGCAGCCTGCCACGCGCTGCTGCCAGAGCCTTACCTTCGGTCGTCTCATGGTCCAGGCCCCGAGCGTACCGGATGCGAGCGCATATGTGCCCAGCACCAGCACACCGGTCATCTTTTGGGTGCCGCCGAGCAGCAGCAATTGCAGTGTGACCGATCCGCGCGCGGGATCGACGAACTGTGGAAGGAAAGCCACCATGAAGGTTATTGGCCAGGGATTTACCAGATTGGCGATCATCCCTTCGCGCGCTGCCGCGAGCGGCTCAACGGCCCTAGGCTCCTCGAGGGCCACGCCGGCCGACGGCGACAATACCAGACGTGATCCAAGCCAAACCAGATAGGCTGCACCCACCCAGCGAAGCATGGCAAAGGCAAGGGGCGATGCCTGGAGCAGCGACGATATGCCGAGGGCAAGGAGCGGCAACTGGACCATGCCGGCGCCGAGGGTCATTCCCAGGACGGTGAACAGGGCAACCTCACGGCCCTGCCCGATGCCACGCGCCATCACCAGCAGACTGTCAGGCCCCGGCGGCATCTGCATCAGGATGACCGTCCCAAGAAAGGCCGCCCACGAGGCGGGACTCTATGCCGCTACTTCGCCCCGGTTTCGTAAGATGCCTTCGCGCCATCCTTGAACCGACCGGCATCTCGCATCATCTTGAGCGCTTCGTCCCTGGTCAGGCCGCACCTGCGGGCAAAGAAATTGATCTCGTAGGCCTGCTCGGCCGACAGGCCATGTTTGGTATGCATTCTTCGCTTGTGTTTGCGTCCGCTCATACAGGCTGGATCCCCGTGAGACTTAGCCTCCCCAACTCACTTCGGGCCAGCCGGTTCCCCACAGCTTCGTCACTGCGCAGGCTTTTCAGGCGCCGTCGGGCCGGCCGATGCTGTCCTTGAGTTCGTTCAGGAATGCGAGCAGCGCGTCCTCAGGATCGTCGGCCTCTTCGGTCAGCATATCGATTCCCCAGCGGCCGAGGACAGCCTCCTGGACGATGCTCGGCTGCGACATGAAGATGAAGGATTTCGGGCGATTCTTCTCGTAACCCGACCGCCGCCAGGTCTGCCAAAGCCTATGCAGCAGCAGACGGATGTTCATATCGGACATGCTGTAGCCGATGAACAGGATAGTACGCCCAAGCGCGTCGGCGCGAAACTTCACGTCGAGCGGCGAATCGAATGAAAGCCGGTCGAAATAGTCGGTCTCCGCCAGGACCAGCGATTTGTCGTCGTCGAAATCGCCGTGGAATTTGATGATCTGGGTGACCTCGCCGGTCGTCTTGGGCAAGTCCTTTGCATTGGCCACTTTCACAAAGGGCCGGCCATGTATCTCGAAGGCAACCTCGAGGTTGCGATCATAATTGGTGGTGTAGATGATCGGAAAATCGAGCGACACGATAAGCTTGTGGATCGCCGAACCCCGCACTTTTTCCCGCGACACGCTCCATTCGCGATCCATCCACCTGCGCAACGAGCCGAGGCTCCCCTGCTTCAGCCGGTAATATTCGGCAAGGGCCTGATAGCTGGCCTCCGGTGCGCCGGTCGTGTCGTCATCGAGACCGAGCTCGTTTTGCATGTGCTCGATGAGCTTTTGCCAGGACGGCAAGCCGACGCTCATCGACACCCCGGCTCCAACGAACAAGATCGCTCGCCGCTCTTTCACCGATTGAGCCAGTTGCTCGACTGCAGACAGCATTCGACACAACTGCGAAAAGCGCCGCTCCGTTCCAGCCGAACCCGGACCGCCGCGGGAGCAGTTTTATTTCCGACTTGAATACGAACACTCGGATCGGCTGTCCCGACCGCCCGGCCGTCGACTTTGGCCAACCGAATCCGACATTTATTTCATTCCATTGGCACTTCTGCGCCGCTCACGCGTTGGAGAGTGTTCAACAAACACGGCGCCGCTGCAGCTAATGGAGCTCGGCGCCAACGTCGGCAGCTCGACATGCAAATGAGGCAAGCGCGACTGGTGGCGGCGAGAATTAGGCCTGGCAAAGCGGGAAAGAGGCCAATGGCGGCGATGCTGGGTTGGACGCTGCTGGCAGGGTTTGCGCTGATCGCCGCGGCGGTTGCTCAGCCCGCATCAGGCCCTGCGATAAATCCGCCGGCCGCAGCTGCTCCGCCCGACGACGGCCAGTGGACGATGCCGGCTAAGAACTATGCCTCGACCCGCTACAGCGAACTTGCGGAGATCACTGAGGACAACGTCAAGAACCTGCAGGTGGCCTTCACCTTCTCGACCGGCGTCAACAAGGGTCACGAGGCCGCGCCGCTGGTCATCGGCAACACCATGTACATCGTGACGCCGTTTCCCAACATCCTCTACGCGCTTGACCTTACCAAGCCTGGCGCGCCGATGAAGTGGAAGTTCGAGCCCAATCCCGAGCCCGCGGCGCAGGGCGTTGCCTGTTGCGACGTGGTCAACCGCGGCGCGGCCTTCTTCGACGGGCGCATCTATTTCAACACGCTTGACGGCCACGCCATCGCCGTCGATGCGGCCACCGGCAAGCCGGTCTGGAACACCCATATCGGCAACATCAATATCGGCGAGACCATCACCATGGCGCCGCTGGTGGTGAAGGGCAAGGTGCTGGTCGGCAATTCCGGCGGCGAAATGGGCGTGCGCGGCTGGATCAAGGCCCTCGACGCCGGCGACGGGCACGTCGTCTGGACGGCCTACAACACCGGCCCCGACGCCGAGGTGCTGATCGGCCCCGATTTCAAGCCGCATTACGATATGGACAGGGGCAAGGATCTCGGCGTGACCTCGTGGCCGCCCGACGCCTGGAAGATCGGCGGCGGCAATGTGTGGGGCTGGATCTCCTATGACCCGGATCTGAACCTGATCTTCCACGGCACCGGAAATCCCGGCCCGTGGAATCCGGATCTGCGACCCGGCGACAACAAATGGACCGCCGGCGTCTTTGCCCGCGATCCCGATACCGGCGCGGCCAAATGGTTCTATCAATGGACCCCGCATGACCTGCACGATTATGACGGCATCAACGAACAGGTGCTGCTCGACATGACTTGGCAGGGCAAGCCCCGCAAGGTGCTCGTGCGGCCGGAACGCAACGGCTACGTCTACCTGTTGGATCGCACGACCGGCGAGGTCTTGTCGGCGGTGCCGTTCGGGCCGGTCAATTCCAGCAAGGGGGTCGATCTCAAGACCGGCCGGCTGATTGCAAATCCGGACAAAAAGACCGGCACCGGCAAGGTGGTGCGCGACATCTGCCCGACCGCATCAGGCCTGAAGGATTGGCAGCCCTCGGCGTTCTCGCCCAAGACCGGCCTGCTCTATATCCCGCACAACAACCTGTGCATGGACGAAGAAGGCGTCGAGGTGAATTACATCGCCGGCACACCCTATGTCGGCATGAATGTGCGCATGATCCCCGGGCCGGGCGGCAATCGCGGTGCATTCACCGCCTGGGATGTCGCTGCCGCCAAGCCGGCATGGAGCCTGAAGGAGGGTTTTCCGGTGTGGAGCGGCGCCGTCGCCACCGCCGGCAATGTCGTGTTCTACGGCACCATGGAAGGCTGGTTCAAGGCGGTCAGCGCCAGGACCGGCGAACTGCTTTGGCAGTTCAAGACGTCGTCCGGCATCATTGGCCAGCCGATCACCTATCGCGGCCCGGACGGGCACCAATATGTCGCGATCCTTTCGGGCGTCGGCGGCTGGGCCGGCGCGATCGTGTCCGGCGATCTCGACCCGCGCGACGCCACCGCTGCGCTCGGCTTTGTCAACGTCATGAAGGATCTGAAGGATGTAACCACGCCGGGAGGTACGCTGTATGTGTTCCGGCTGCCTTGAGAGGATCGACCGCGTTGCGCGCCCACGGCGAAAGCGTTCCCGGCACCTTGCCGCCGCGATCGGCGCACTGGCGCTCTCGCTTGTCGCCACCCTTGCCGATGCGCGCGAGCTGAGGGTCTGCGCCGATCCCAACAACATGCCATTCTCCAATGCCGCCAGAGAGGGCTTTGAAAACAAGATTGCCGAACTCGTCGCCAGCGAGCTTGGTGCGACGGTTTCCTACACCTGGTGGGCACAGCGCCGTGGCTTCGTCCGCAACACACTGAAAGCCGGCCTGTGCGATCTGGTGCCCGGCACGCCCGCCAATCTCGAGATGCTGCGCACCACCGCGCCCTACTACCGGTCTTCCTACGTGTTCGTGACACGCGAGGATGCGCCGGAAATTACGTCCTTCAACGATCCTCGCCTGCGCGATCTGCATGTCGGCGTCCAGCTGATCGGCGACGACGGCGCCAACTCGCCGCCCGTCCAGGCGCTGGGGCGCCGCGGCATTGTCGGCCATCTCATCGGTTTCCCGGTCTATGGCGACTATTCAGCGCCGAACCCGCCGGCGCGCATCATCGAGGCGGTCGCCAATGGCGACATCGATATGGCCGTCGTCTGGGGACCGTTGGCCGGCTACTTCGCCGCCAGGCAAAAAGTGCCGTTGCGGATTACGCCGGTTGCGCCGCGCATCGACGGCCCGCTGCTGCCGATGATCTACGACATCTCGATGGGCGTGCGCCGCCAGGACGATGCGCTGCGCAGCGAAGTAGACGCCGCTCTCGCCAAGCACCGCGCCGAAATCGGTGCAATCCTGGCGGAATATGGCGTGCCCCGCTTGGACATCACCGGGACAGCAGCGCGATGAACCGCGGCCTTCCATGCTTGCTGTCGGCAATGCTCGTCCTTGTCGCTTGCCAGCGCGAGGAACGCGATACGCGTCCACAGTCGGCGCTTGGCTCGGGTGACCAACCGGCAGCCGTCACAGCCCTTGAACCGGGCGGCCAGCGGCCGGCCGCGTCCGACGACAAGGCCGGCGTGTTCGAGGCCAATGCCTTCCACCTCAGCGAGGGCAAGCGCCTGTTCAACTGGTTTAACTGTTCCGGCTGCCACGCCAATGGCGGTGGCGGCATGGGCCCGGCCCTCATGGACCAGAAGTGGCTCTATGGCAGCTCGATCGAAAGCATCCACGCCACGATCAGGGACGGCCGGCCAAACGGCATGCCGAGCTTTCGCAACAAGATCCCGGATGACCAGATCTGGGAGCTTGCCGCCTTCGTCCGCGCGCTGAGCGGCAACGCACCGAAGTCCGCTGCGCCGGGCCGCGACGACGACATGATGCCCCATCCATCCGAAAATCGCCTGCCGCATGCCGCGACGCTGGGAAAGTCGCCGTGAACCGCCTTGTCTGCAAGGTGTGCTGCTGCACAACCTGCACGCTGCTCCTTGCAGGGTGCAGCGGCTGGCAATCCGCGCTCGACCCAAAAGGCCCGGCCGCGGGCGAGCTCGCATGGCTGATCTGGTTCTTCACCGCGCTTTGCACGGTGGTCTGGCTTCTGGTGATGGCCGTGCTGATCATGCCATTGGCCCGGCGCCCGGCTCCGCTCGGCGATCCGCTTGTCCTTGATCCCGCCGCCGAGCGCCGCAAGATGCGAATTGTCGTCGCCGCACTCGCCGCTACTGCCCTGATCCTGGTCGGCCTGACGCTGCTGAGCTACTTCGCCAACCGGACGCTCGCCGCCATCGGCTCGGATGCGGCGCTGACGATCCGGGTGACCGGGCATCAATGGTGGTGGGAGGTGCGCTACGAAAACGATCAGCCGAACCGCATCCTGACGACAGCCAATGAAATCCACATCCCGGCGGGCGAGCCGGTGCGGCTTGTAGTGACTTCGACCGACGTCATCCATTCCTTCTGGGTGCCGAACCTCTCGGGCAAGCTGGACCTCATTCCAGGCCACGAGAACATTCTCGATCTGAAGGCGGACAAGCCCGGCGTCTATCGTGGCCAGTGCGCCGAGTTCTGCGGTGCGCAGCACGCCAATATGAGCACCTTCATCGTCGCCGAACCCCGGCCTGTTTTCGACGCCTGGCTGAACGATCAGCTGCGGCCGGCCATCGCTCCTGCCTCGGCCGAGGCGAAAGCCGGCCATGACCTGTTCCTCAAACGGCCCTGCGTGATGTGCCACAAGATCGGCGGCACCATCGCCGGCGGCACGGTCGCCCCCAACCTCACCCATATCGCGAGCCGGCAAACGCTCGCCGCCGGGACGCTGACGATGAGCCGTGGCAATCTCGCAGCCTGGATAGCCGATCCGCAGGGGATCAAGCCAGGTGCCCACATGCCCGTGGTGGGACTGAACGGCGACGAGCTGAATGCGATCGTCGCCTATCTCGAGGGCCTGAAATGAGCAGCGCCAACCTGGCCCATGAGCGTCACCTCGCCCAGCAACGCGAGGCGGCACAAAAGGGTGACCTGGCTCCCGAGCGCGACGGTCCTCGCGATACCGGTCTCGACGACGCCAGCCTTGACCGCTGGCTGGCGCGGACATGGCAGACGACGCCGGGCATCATCGGTGCGCTGTCGAGCGTCGACCACAAGATCGTCGCGCGGCGCTATTTGATCACCGCTTTCGTGTTCCTGTGCCTCGGCGGCCTCAGCGCCGTTGCCATGCGCATCCAACTGTCGGGGCCGGAGCGGGGACTGATCGGGCCCGACCGCTACAACCAGCTGTTCACGATGCATGGCGTGACCATGATGTTCCTGTTTGCGGTGCCGATCGTGCAGGCGACCGGCATCTACCTCGTGCCGCTGATGGTCGGCACCCGCAACATCGCCTTTCCGCGCCTGAATGCGTTCAGCTTCTGGATCTATCTCTCGGGAGGCCTCTTCGCCTGGGTGTCGTTTGCACTCGACATGGCGCCCGACGTCGGCTGGTTCTCCTACGTGCCGCTATCGGGCCCCGAATTCGGGCCAGGCAAGCGCTCCGACGTGTGGGCGCAGATGATCACCTACACCGAAGTGTCGTCGTTGGCGGTCGCCGTCGCCACCATCGTTACCGTGCTGAAGCAACGCGCGCCGGGCATGTCGCTGGACAGGATTCCGCTCTACGTATGGGCGATGCTGGTCACCTCATTCGTGATCGTGTTCGCCATGCCGGCGGTCATGATCACGTCGACGTTCCTGATCCTCGACCGGCTGGTCGGCACCCATATTTTCAATCCCGCGGAGGGCGGCGACGTACTGCTCTTCCAGCACCTGTTCTGGTTCTTCGGCCACCCCGAAGTCTACATAATATTTCTCCCGGCAACCGGCATCGTGTCCTCGATCATCGCCGCTTTCGCCCGGCGTCCGGTATTCGGCTATCTGGGCATGGTTCTGTCCTTGATTGCGGTCGGATTCCTGTCGTTCGGACTGTGGGTTCATCACATGTTCGCAACCGGCCTGCCGAAGCTCGGCGCGAGCTTCTTCACCGCATCGAGCATGATGATCGCCATTCCGAACGGACTGCAGATCTTCTGCTGGCTGGCGACGTTGTGGGACGGAAGGCCGATAGTCAGGACGCCGCTGCTGTTCGTGTTCGGCTTCTTCTTCACGTTCGTCGCGGGCGGCCTGACCGGCGTGATGCTGGCGTCGGTGCCATTGGACCTGCAAGTGCACGACACCTACTTCGTGGTCGCGCACTTCCACTACGTTCTGATCGGCGGCTCGGTGTTCCCATTACTGGGCGCGACCTATTTCTGGTTCCCCAAGATAACCGGCCGGATGATGAGCGAACGTCTCGGACGCTGGCACTTCTGGCTCGCCTTCATCGGCTTCAATGCAGCGTTCTTCCCGATGCACATTGTCGGCCTGTGGGGCATGCCGCGCCGCGTCTACACCTACCCGGTGGAGCTCGGCTGGGGCAACATCAACCTGTTCATCACAGCCGGGGCGGTCATCCTGTTTGTGAGCTTCGTGCTGTTCACCGTAAATCTGGTGCACAGCGCCTTGAGAGGTGACCCGGCCGGCGACAATCCCTGGCATGCGGGCACGCTGGAATGGGCGACGGCGTCTCCGCCGCCGAGCTATAATTTCGCTCGGATTCCGGTGGTTACGCACTCCGAGCCGCTCTGGGCCGAACGCGATACGCTGCCCGTAGCGATCGGGCTTCGCGTCGACGTGCGCGAACTTGTTATTTCGACGGTGGCAGAGGCGCATCCCGATGTGCGCGAGACGTCGGTGACGCCATCGATCTGGCCATTGTTCGCCGCGCTCGCGATCGGCGCAACCTTTCTTTATTCGATCTTCAGCCCGTGGGCGGTGGTCTGGGGAGCCGGGCCGATCGCCATCACTCTGATCGGCTGGTTCTGGCCAAAAGGCGACCCGGAGGATGAGGAATGAAACAGCGCCTTGCCGCCGATCTTTCCAAACTCCCGACCTTCGGGCTCGGACCACGCAGCCCGACCTGGTGGGGCACTCTCGCCTTCATGGCACTGGAGGGCACTGGGTTCGCGCTCGCCGCAGGCGCCTATCTTTACCTTGCGTATCTGTCGCCCGAATGGCCGCCAGGCGTGCCGCCGCCCAACCATTGGCCAGGCACCATCGTCACGCTGTTGCTGCTCGCCAGCGTGGTGCCTAACCACATACTGAACCGCTATGCCGAAGCCTGTGCGATGGTGCCGGTTCGCATCGGCCTGGTGGTGATGTCGGTGCTCGGCATCGCACCGCTTGTCGTGCGCTGGTTCGAGTTTCCGGCCCTCAACATCTATTGGGATGCCAACGCCTACGGCTCGATGCTGTGGGTCCTGCTCGGCCTTCACACCACACACCTGATCACCGATGTCGGCGACACGCTGGTGCTGACGGTCCTGATGTTCACGCGCCATGGCTACAGCGGTCGACGTTTCGGCGATGTGGGCGACAACGTCTTCTACTGGGATTTCGTGGTCGCGACCTGGATCCCGATCTATCTGTTGATCTACTGGACACCGAGGCTTGGTTGAAATGCGCGCGGTTCGGTATGGAACTTCATGGGGTGGGCTGTTGTCGGGGCCATTGGCCTGGGCGGTGTCGACGCAACTGAATTACGCGGTTGTCGAGTGGCAGTGCGCCCACGGTATTCCTGTCATACCAGTCATTGCACTGGTGCTGGCAGTGCTGGCCCTGCTTGGCGGCGCGCTGTCGTGGCGGGCGCGACAGCAAGGCGGCGCCGCCTTCAAACCGGAGCGTACGCGCGGCACCGAAGATTTCGTCGCCAATGTCAGCATTCTCAGCGCGGTGCTGTTTGCGCTGGTAATCGTCATGCAGGGCGCTGCCTCGCTCATTCTTGACGGCTGCATACGATGAGCTTCGAGGCACTCTTCTCGACCTCGATCTGCTACGGTGCCGGCGCCCCGCAGGCCGGTTGGACGCTGGCGCTGCCAATCACGCTGCCGTTGGCAGCGATCGCACTGCTTTACACGGCCGGAGCCGCTCGGTTGTGGCGGCGGAGTGCTCGCAGCCGCCCGTTGCGGCTGTGGCAAGCCCTGCTGTTCGCGGCCGGCTGGGTCATCCTGGCAGCAGCGCTGGTCAGTCCGCTCCATGCATTGGGTGAGCGCGTTTTCACCGCCCATATGATCGAACATGAGCTGCTGATGGCGGTGGCGGCGCCCTTGCTGGTCGCCTCCTGTCCGGCCGCGGCGATGATGTGGGCATTGCCGATCAAGCTGCGGCAGGCGCTGGGCACAGCCGGGCACGCCAAGATGCTGCGAGCGATTTGGGCCGCCATCAGCCGCCCTGCAGCCGCCACCGTCCTGCACGGCGTCGCGATATGGGCGTGGCACGTTCCGGCCCTGTTCGAGGCAGCGCTTGCACAGGGTGCCCTGCACTATGCGCAACATGCCAGCTTCCTCGGTAGCGGCCTGCTGTTCTGGTGGGTGCTGCTGCCGCGCCCCGGCCGCGAACAAGCCTATGGCAGCGCGGTCATGCACCTTTTCTTCACCTCGCTGCACACTGGTCTGCTCGGAGTGCTGCTGCTGGTCTCGCCAAGGCTGTGGTACCCGGAAAACGCCGCCGGCGCAGAATTGTGGAGCCTTAGTCCGCTCGAGGACCAGCAACTCGCCGGTCTGGTGATGTGGGTTCCGGCCGGCCTGATCTATGGCGGCGCGGCGTTGCTGTTGGCCGGCCTGTGGATCCGCTCCAGCGGCCGAAAGGATCGGGAGGCGTCGCATGCGCTCCACCCTGTCTAAGATGGTCATTGGTGCCGGGACGGTGATTGCCGTGTTGGCCACAGCCTGGGTGGCCTTGACATTATGGCAGAAGCATCCCGACCGGGTCGAGCATGAGGCCGACAATGCCACCAGCGGCGTTGGCGTGCGCAGCACACCGCGCTTCATGCTGTCTGGACCGGTAATCGGCGCCGGGGCAATCGTTGTGATCGTTGCAGCTTTGGCTGGGGTCACGTTGTACTCGGAGCAAAGCCGCCGAGTCGAGGACAAGGCCAACAGGGCGACCGGCGGTGTCGCCGCCCGCGCCATACCGATCATGACGGCCAATGGCTGCACCGGTTGCCATACAATAACCGGCGTCCCTGGTGCGCAAGGATTGGTCGGTCCACGCCTCGACGCCAGCCTGGCAGCTAAGGTCTATGTCGGCGGCGTATTGTCCAACAAGCCGGAAAACATGATCCGCTGGCTACGCGCCGCAAGGGAGGTCAATCCGCATACGGCGATGCCTTCGACCAGAATTTCCGAGCAGGAGGCGCGGGATATCGCGGCCTATCTCTATTCGCTGAAATGAAAGTCATTGCTCGCCGCGTCGGGACGGGAGGCGGTGCCGGACCGGAATAGCTAAACCGCGGCAGCTGCCGCCGCTTGTCTTCACCAGTCGATCGCAGGCCGCGCGATCATCAGCCAGAAAATCCCGAGCACCGCAGCGAAGGCGGGAAAGCCGAAGGCGAACCACAGCCAGAAGAGCCGATGATAGCGCGGCGGCAACGGCGCGCCTGCAGCAGCGGCTAGCGAGGCCAGCTTGCGCATCTCCATTTGCATCCAGACGACCGGAAGCCAGAACATTCCTGTGAAGATGTAGAGCGCAATCGAAAGCACGATCCAGCCCTCGGACAGCGAGTAGCCTGCCTGCCAGGCGAGCGCGGCTCCGGTCAGCGGCTGCGCCACGACGGCTGTTGCGGTGAACAGAAAGTCGGCGACGACAACGATGCGCGCCACCGCCGCAACCGTCGCCGCGTTGCCGCTCCTGTGGGCGAGCAGCATGAAGAAGGCGATGCCGGCGCCGGTGCCAAGCAGCACGGATGCGCCGATGACATGCAGAAATTTCAGCAGGAAATAGAGCATCAACGCTCCTCCAGCACTGCCAACGCCACAAAATGCAGCACCAGGATCGGCAACACTTTGAGGAACGGTCCAAGCGGTTCGTTCCACAGCTCCGGGCGCAGGAAGCTTCCCACCACTAGATAGAAGAGCGACAGCGCGATCCCGCCATAGAGGCCCTTTCGCGTCGTCGACCGCCAGGCTATGAGTGCCCCGACGGCGATGTCGGCAAGAGCGCCGGCGATCACGGTCGGCGCCGACAAAATGCCAGCCCCCGTGCTTTGCATCAGGCCGATGCCGCTGTCATAGCCGGTGGTCAGCGACACAATTCCCGTCACTATCCAGAAGAAGGGCAGGACGACGAATATCGCCGGCTTGATGAAATACAGCCGGGCAAACCATTTTTCCTGCACCGTCGCCGGATTGAGCGCGAGGAATCCCGCCAGGGTCTGCGGCCGTATGCCGGTCGAGGCGGTCCAGTCCGAGGGATCTCCGACCGCCCCTCGTGCGATCTCCCTGGCCGCGTTGGTGCGCATCGGAGGCCGCCAGCCGAACATCGCGGCAAGATCACCGAGGCGGTAGAGAAGCTTTGCAAGTATCCCGGGCAAGACAAACCTGGTTGCCGGAGCCCAGCCGAGCCATCGGCGATAGGTGCCGACGACCTCGTCCATGCTCAGCGGTTCGGGACCGACAAGTTCCAGCACAATGCGAGACGGACTGGCCGGATCGAGAAAGAAGACGACGGTAGAGACCACGTCGTCGAGTTGCACCACCTGCAGCCGGCCGGTGTCGGGCATGGACGGCAGCATCGGCAGCGAGGCGAGACCCCGAAACAATGCGCTGGCTCCAAACACCGGCCGGCCTAGCACCACGGACGGGCGAAGGATCGCCCAGTCCAGATCAAGCGCCATAAGCGCTTCATCGCCGGCTAATTTCGTCGCCGAGAACGACGAAGGCTGCGCCCGATCGACGCCTATCGCCGAGAAGTGGATCACCCGGGCAACCCCTGCCCGCGCACAGGCAAGGAAGAGCGCAGCCGCCGCATCGCGATGGACTTCGCGCGTCTTTTCGCGGGGGCTGTCCTGCAGAACGCCCGCACAATTGACGACGGCGTCGACGCCCGTCAGATGCGGCAGCCAGTCTTCGGGCTGCAGCGCCACCGTCATGTCCAGCACCAGCAACTGATAATTGCCGGCCCGGTTTGCGCCGGGGTTGCGGACCAATCCGATCACCTCATGCCCTTCGGAAAGAAGGCGTGCGACGACCGAGGCACCGATCAGGCCGGTGGCGCCGGTAACCAGAACTTTCACTGGACCGCATTCTCCGACGGCGGGAAAGTATCGTTCATTCCAGCGTATCGCCCTCGATACTCCCCTTCATACCTGAAAGTTCTTCCTTCGTGCATAACAGTCGCGGCCGCGACGGGTCGGAGATGTCGAGCTTGTCCCAGGGAATGCGGTACATGCTGTCGCGACTGCGCAGTCGAAAGATATCGAGAACCGCTATGCCGATGGCCGAAGCGGAAAGACGCTCGAATGCGGCGTAAATGCCGACATGGTACTCGGTGATCACGAGGTCGTCGCCCTCCGGTTCGGCGCGTATCTCCTCGATATGGCCGATGCTTTTGCCGCGCTGCGAAAGCACATTTCTGCCAGCCAATTGCTCAAGGTTGACAGTGGCCATCATCCGGCCCCCGGGATACGCCCAATGACATGGTCGCGCAGCCAGTCCTGCCAGTCGAGAATCGCGGTTTCGCGGACGTCGATGTCGAACTCGATGTCGACGCCGATGTCGCGCACCTTGTTCCAGGCGATGCGGTGCGGCTCGGCATGGCGCTTGCCGCCAAGCCTCGCGGCAAGCCGCGCCATCCAGCGCCCGGGCCGCTCGCCAAGCCTCCGCGCCAGCGTGATCGAGCCGAGCTCGACGGCAACGATTTTGGGCGGCTTGCCTGGCCTGAGCTCAACCACCAGCCCGTCCACCTTGCCGATTTTGACCTGCTCGCGGTCGACAACTTGCTTGTCCAGAATGTCGCGCAGCAAATCCATCACGTGCCTCCGAATATCTGCAACGGAATGGTCACGACTGCGAGCACGAAACCGAGTGCGATAATGAAGATGACCGCGGCGTTCGAGATCATGCCATTGCGGTGCTCGCCGACATACCGCTCGTCGTTCAGCAAGAAGAGGAACGGAACCACGGAGAGAGGCAGGCTGGCGGCCGTCAGTGCCATGGAAAAGATCGTGAGCCTCAGTGGATCGAGACCCAGCGCGATCGGAATGGCGGCGAGGAGCAACGAGACCGTGTAGACGGTGCTGAAGCCCGGATCGTCGCGCGGTTTCTGGTCCTCGCCCCAGGTCCAGCCAAAACCTTGCGCCACGAGGTAAGCTTGCTGCAGCCCGACTTCCAGCGCAGCACCGAAGCAGGCTATGCCAAGTGAAGCGACGAACAGGACGAACCCCCAGAAGCCGAAGATCGGGATCAGCATCAGCGGCAGTTGGTGGTAATCGTCGACCTGGTCTATGCCGTGTGCCGCAAGCACGAGCGCCGCCACGATCAACACACCGATCGCGATCGTGCCGCCAAAACTCATGCCCAAGCCGGCAATGGCCCGATTGGTCCCGAGATAACTCTTGTCCCACTGGTCCTCGATCGCTCCCGACGAATAGAACATGAACAGGTAAGGCGATATCGACGCGCCAAGAATGCTGACCGCCATGAACCAGTATTTGGCGGCGTCGTGGTCCGGCAGAGTGGGCACGGCGCCGGCCGCGACCTGCCCCCAATCGGGTCCCAGCATGACGGCGCCAACCACGAAGCATAGCGTGACGAGGCCGAGGATCGAGACGCCTTTTTCGATGAAGCCGAACGTGCCTTTCCAGAGGAACAGCCATGCCAGAAAAGCGACCGGCAGCGCCCACCATTGAAAGCCGATGCCGGTCGCGAGCTCGAGCGCAATGGCAGCGCCGCCGATCTCGGCGGACATCACCAGGAAGTTGACCAGCAAAGTCGCAAGCAAGGGCCACAGAAAGACGTTGAAGCCAAACCGTTCCCGGATCCCGTCGGCGATGGTGTGATGACTTACGGCGGCGAACCGGCCGGCCATCTCGACCAGAAAGATGATGCAGATCGTGCCCAGAACGACGGCCCAGATCAGCTGGAACCTGAACGCCGCGCCCGCCTGAGCGGCGGTTGCCATCGATCCGACCTCGAGAAAGCCACCAACGCTGGTGACGATACCCAACGATATTTCGAGCAGCTTCTTCATGGTTTCGGCGCGAAATATTTGGACTGGGACGCGTTCAGGGCCGCAGTGGCAGCCCGGAGATCCTGCTGCGCCTGTTCCACTCCCGGGCGGTTGCCGTCCTGCACTGCCGTCGCGGCGCGTGTCACCGCCGTCGAAAGCTGTCCGACTGCCGCCGTCAGACCGGCTTGCTCGCTGGCTTCAGGCGACTTGGCGGACTGGATTTGCGCACCGGCATCGGCGAGCGTCTTGCCTACCGATTGCAAGGTGCGCGACGTGTATTTCGAGGGGGCCGCCCCTGAAGCCCAGGCATCCAGCACCAGCGATGCGGTCTGTGCGGCGGAAGCCGCGGTTTTCGACTGCTGCTCGATCTGGTCGGAAGGCGAGCATGCCGTCAGCACAAACATCGTCAGCAGCAAGCACAGGCGGTCTGGTCGAAGACCGACAGCTGCAATGGCATCTACAATACGTGCTTGTAGCGTGGCTGCCACACGATTGCTCTCCCCGCACCAAGCGACTTCCGCGTGCAATTTGATCTAGAGCGCTCGGTGATCACGTCAACTAACCGCGATGACTGCCCTGGCCGCCCGGAACAAACCACCGATCGCCGGATTAGGGGGATGAGGAGGCAAAGGTCATGGACAGGGAAGAGCGTATCAGGCAGCGAGCCCATGAGATCTGGGAGCGCGAAGGCCGTCCGCAAGGACGCGAGCGCGAGCATTGGGATCAGGCCGTGCAGGAGATCGAAGCTGAGGCTTCCGAGGCCGAACGCGGTCCGGTCGTGCCCGATCCAACGGTCGGGGCCGGCTCCGATCCCGAGGCGCGCGGCAGCAAGCGGCGGGGGAAATGAGGCCCAATGCCTCGTCTCGTTGCCTGGATCGTGGTCGTACTGGTCGTGCTCTTCGCCGCATGGCTGATGCTTGGGCGCGACAGAACCAGTGGCGGTCCTCAGCCCGCGCCTCATGCAATAGACCAGAATGGATAGGAGCTGACATGACGGCTAGGGAAAGCCATCCCGAACAAGACCCTGCGGAAGGATCGCGATCGACAGTGGAAAAGCAACTCCGCAAGGAGCAAGGCGGCGAGGGGCAAAAACGCGAAGCCAAGCCGGCTTCCGACAAATCCCGCAGCAAGACCAAAACGCCTTCGGAACCGCCGAAGAAAGGCTCAGGCCTGGACTGAGCCGGCTGGTTTCACGTTTTCACGTCGTCTCCTCCTCGCTCTGTCGCGCGACCGGTTGTCATTCGGGCAGACCGCCGGCAGCCGCTTCTGTCCTCTTTCCCGTCGAGCCTGGTGCCTCGAAATAATGGGGATAGCGCTCCTGGACGATTTCGAGCACGTCGAAGATGCGGCGAAGATGCGTTCGCATCGCCTCTTCCGCCGCAAGCGCGTCGGCCTGCTCGAGCGCATCGACAATCCGCCGATGTTGGCCGAGGACCACGGACATGCTGTCGAGGCGCGGGAAGGACAGGAAGCGGAAGCGGTCCATGTGCAGCTTCGCCGCACTGATGTCGGCCCAGATTCCGGGGAAGCCGGCATGGCTGGCGATGTGCTGATGGAACAGCTCGTCCGACTTGAAGAAGCGCCTGTCGTCCGCGATAGAGGCGAACGTCTCCTGGACCGCCAGTTCGCCTTTGAGCATGGCGAGCAGTTCGGCGCGGCGCGGGCTCTCGACCGCACGCTTGATCAGGCCGACTTCAAGCGATTCGCGCAGAAATTGCGATCTCTCGAGATCGGCGATCCGGAGCGGCGCCACCATGCTGCCGCGCTGCGGATAGATGTCGATCAGGCCAAGACCGGCGAGCCGGGCGAGCGCCTCCCTGACCGGCGTGCGGCTCACGCCGAGGGCTTCCGACATCGCCTTTTCGGATATCAATTCGTGCGGCTTCAGCCGGAAGGTCAGGATCTGGTCGAGCAAAACCTCGAAGGTTCTCGCCGCGACCGATACGCCGGGGCCAGATTCGAGCAGCCGTCCCTCGGTGATGGTCCGCATTCCCAAAAGCCCCGCCATCGGCAATCCCCTTAAAGACTCTCGCCAGCACTGTGGCCGTCATGACGAGGTTGGGCGAGCCATGGCGATGCGCTGGCGCTGGCCGTCCAGGCTGACATGAGACACAACGGCGTTATTCCTTGCGCGGAGAACCGCCGATGCGCGCCAGCAGGCCGCCATCGACGCGCACGACCTCGCCGGTGACGAAGGAGGCATCGTCGGACAGCAGGAAGGCAACGACGGCGGCAATCTCTTGCGGCCGGGCCGTGCGGCCGAGCGGATGCATATTGTCGAGGATGCGCAGGATCTCCTCGGGGTTGTCGTTGAGCTTGACCGCATCCCGCAGCATCGGCGTGTCGACCGCGCCCGGAGCGACGGCATTGACGCGCACGCCGAGCGGCGCATAGTCGACGGCCATCGACTTTACGAGGCCGATCAGGCCGTGCTTGGCCGTGGTATAGGCCAGAACGCCTTCCTGGCTGGCCAGGCCCTGCACCGAACTCATATGGACGATGGCGCCGCGGCTTTGGCGCAGCAGCGGCATCGCCGCGCGCGACAGCAGATAGGCAGCCTTGAGGTTAACGTTCATCACCTCGTCCCAAAGCGCCTCGTCGGTGGTTTCCACCGTTCCGTAACGCTGGATGCCGGCATTGTGGGAAAGCATGTCGAGCCCGCCGAACGCGGATCGGGCAAGCTCGACGGCGCGGCCGCAGGTCTCAGCATCGGCGGTCGAGCCAAGTATGGTGCGCACGGTCACGCCGCGCGTCGAAAGCTGCGCCGCGACCTCATCCAGCTGATCGCCCGCCCGGTCGAACAGGACCAGGTCTACGCCTTGCTCGGCCAGCCTTTCGGCGACGGCACGGCCGATACCCATGGCCGCCCCGGTGACCAGCGCGCGTTTTTTGAATTCAGCCATTTATCCTCCACGAGCGGTTGTACAGCGATTACCATGGTAGTCGATCAGCGCTACTTGACGTGCCCTTTTCCGTCGAGCCGGCAAGCGGGTTCGGCGTCATGTCGGCGATCCTTGCATGAAGGCCAGCGTTTCCGCGCGCGTCGGTGCGCCGAGACGTCCGCCAAAGCGCAGGCATTTCAGGGCGGCGGCAGCGCTGGCCACTGCTATGGCCCACTCTTCATTCCAGCCTTCGGCCAAACCCAGAGCGAAGGTGCCGTGAAACACGTCGCCCGCCGCCAGGGTGTCGACGGCTTCGACCCGTGGCGACGGCAGATGACGGACATCATTGCTGCCCGGGTGCTGGAACGCGGTGCCGTTCGCCCCATCGGTGACCGCGACGAAGGCGCCGGTCCGTTCGCCGAGAATGGCGACGGCGGAACCAGCGGAAGCCTCTGGACCGCACAGAATACGCGCCGCCGGCAGCGAAGCAACGACATGCGAGGCGAGCGGCAGTAGCCGGTCGAGCACCGGTCGCGACGCGACATCGGCGTCAAGGATCGCCGGAATGCCGCATTCGCGGGCTTTCGCCAGCGCCAGCGCGGCGGCTCCCGGCCAGCGTACGTCGACCAGGACGGCGTCGAAGCGGGAAAAATCCGCGGGCGGAAGACGGTCCGGATCGGCTTGTGTGATGGCATCATAGAAGGGCACGATCATGCGCTCGCCGACGGCGTCGACCAGGATCGTGGCAATGGCGGAGCGGCCACCTTCGACCCTGCGCACCAGCGAACAGTCGACCCGCTCCGCCTCCATCTGGGCGATGACGTCGCGGCCGACGGCATCGTTGCCGACGCTTGCCCATAGCCAGACCTGCCCGCCCTGGCGGCTGGCCGACGCGGCGGCACTTGCCGCCATGCCGGCCGCGATCTGCACGGCCTCGCTCGGCAGGAACTTGCCGGCGCCGGAGGGCAGGACGTCGAGGCGCAAGATCGTGTCGTAGGTGAGCGCGCCGACACAGAGCAGGCGGGGCGCCGTCATTGAAGTCGGTAGCCGCGCTGATGAGCAATCGCCGTCATTACGCCTCTCAGTTCGGCAAGGCCGCGAAGACGACCGATCACGGGGTAGCCGGGATGGGTGTGCCGCGTGGCGTCATCGATCAGCTCGTGGCCATGATCCGGACGAAACGGCAGCAGCGCCGCCGGCTCTCCGGCATCGCGGCGGCGTTGCTGCTCGTCGAGCAGGATCGAGACCACCGAAACCATGTCGACATCGCCGTTCAAATGCTCGGATTCCATGAAGGAGCCGTCCGGATCCTTGCTGACATTGCGCAGGTGCACGAACTTGATCTTATGCGCAAAACGCCTGGCGATGGCAGGCACGTCATTGGCCGGATTGGCGCCCAGCGACCCCGTGCACAAGGTAAGTCCACTGTTGGCCGAGGGCACGGCGTCCAGGATAAAGGCGATGTCTTCGGCATTCTTGACGATCCGGCACAGTCCGACGAGATCGCGCGGCGGGTCGTCCGGATGGATCGCCAACGTGACGCCCGCCTCTTCGGCCGCCGGCAGCACGTTTTCGAGAAAACGGACGAGATTCTCGCGCAACCGGTCGTGCGACAGGCTCGACTGCTCGGCCACCACTTCGCGCAATTCCGCTATGTCGTAGCGCTTGAAGGCACCCGGCAGGCCGGCCATGATATTGGCGAGCAGACGTTCTTTCGCCGCATCCGGCGTCGTCTCGAACCACTCGCTCGCCCGCTGGAGAACATCGGACGCATAGTCGCGCTCCGACCCTTTGCGCTGCAGCATGTAGCAGTCGAACGCGGCAAGCTCATGCATGTTCAGGCGCAGCGCCCGTCCGCCGCCCGGCAGCGGCACAGCCAAGTCGGTGCGGGTCCAATCAAGGATCAGCATGAAATTATAGCAGACCGTGCGCACACCGCAGGCGCCGAGATTGCGCAAGGTCTGCCTGAAATTGTCGTAGAGCCGGTCGAGATCGCCGCGGCCGAGCTTGATGTCCTCGTGCACGGGCACGCTCTCGACGACGCTCCATTTGAGGCCCATCACCGGATCCGCTTCGATCTGCGCCCGGCGCTGCCTGATGGCGTCGACCGGCCAGACTTCGCCGTATGGAATGTCGTGCAATGCCGTCACGATGCCGGTTGCGCCGGCCTGCCTTGCGTGGGCAAGCGTTGCCGCGTCGCTCGGCCCAAACCATCGCCACGTCTGCTCCATTCGACCTCCAGCTGCGGAATTCCCGATGACGGCCGCCGGTGTATTGGATACTACCATGGCAGTCAATCGCCTGTAGTTCGGGACCCTGTGAGTTAGCCGTCGGACGGCTTTGCTCCTTGAAAAAAGACGACGACGATACGTGGCGTTCAGATAGAAGGGCTACGCAAGGTCCGGGTTTCGGCTGGCCCAAATCGCGCCGCGCTCGAAAATCATGCGCATTTGCGGCACGGCGAACTCGTCGGCGGTGTGGCCGAGCGCGCTGTAGAAGACGCGGCCCTTGCCGTATCGGCGCTTCCAGACGACCGGCATGACGACGCCGGCGATGAAGTCGAGATGCTCGCCGGTGAAAGTCGTCGTCGCCAGCACCTCGTTGGTCGGATCGACATGCATGTAATACTGCTCTGAGCGGTAGGCGAAGCCGTCGATGCCTAGCACGACCGGATCATCGGACCTGATGACATCGACCCTGTAGTCGATGATGTTGCCGGGATGGGCGACCCACTGGCCGCCGGTCATGAACTGGTATTCCGGCTCATTGCGGAAGCTGTCGCACATGGTGCCGTGAAAGCCCGCAAAGCCGGTGCCGGCCTTGACGGCGCTGGTCAGGTTTTGCAGCTCCGGCTTTTCGATCGTCGACATGGTGATCACCGGGACAATGAGATCGAGCTTGGATATTTGCGGATCGGCGAGTGCCGAAGTCCCCTGTTCCAGCCGCACGTCGAAGCCGTTGCCGGTCAGCATCTCCTTGACGATTTCGGCGCTTCGAGCCGGGGTGTGACCTTCCCAGCCGCCCCAGAAAATCAGTGCCGTCTTGCTCATTGCATTATTCCCTATTCCAGAATTCCGAAAGGCAGGTCGGCGTGCATCGGCGCCGGACGGGCGCAGCCATATCTCAGGTCGATACGCCGCCCTCTCTCTGCTGAAGAGATGATCGATTCCATGATTTCCAGGACATGGAGGGAAAGATCGAGGCTGGCGCGGTGTTGCCTGCCGGAGACGATCGCCTGCGCCATGTCGGCGAGGCCGAGGCCCCGGTAATTGCCGTTGCCATAGGAATGGATCTGATCGGCCATCGTCCAGTCGCCCTTGCGTTGGCTGGTGCTGATGTCGCCCTGGAACTGGTTGGGATCGGAGACGATCATCGAGCCGGTGGTGCCGTAGAGCTCAATGTGATTGTGATCGTGCTTCCAGACGTCGAAGCTGGTGGTGATCGAGACCGCCGCGCCATTCTCGAATGTGAGCAGGCCGGAAATATGGGTCGGCACCTCGACCTGGATCGTTTCGCCCTGGCGCGGTCCAGAACCGATGGTACGGGTGGCATAGGATGACTTCGCCTGCCCGGTCACCGATTTTACCGGCCCCAGGAGATTGACCAGGCAGGTCAAATAGTAAGGTCCCATGTCGAGCATCGGCCCGCCGCCGGGCTGGTAGTAGAAATCCGGATTCGGATGCCAGAGCTCGTGGCCGGGCACCTGCATGAAAGCAGAGCCGGCGACAATGGTTCCAACGGTATCCTCATCGACCAGCCGCCGCGCCGTCTGGTGGGAGCCGCCAAGAAAAGTGTCGGGTGCGCAGCCGACACGCACGCCCTTTTCGCGCGCGGCCGCGACGAGCCGCTCCGCGTCGCTGAGCGTCGTTGCCAGCGGCTTCTCCGAATAGACGTGCTTGCCTTTGCCGACAGCCTGCAAGCCGACCGGCACGTGATGCTGCGGCGTCGTCAGGTTGAGCACGATCTCGACCCGGGGATCGGCCAACAGCGTGTCGACCGGCATGGCAGCCAGGCCGTAGGCCGCTGCCTTGGCCTCGGCCGCCGTCCGGTTGATATCGGCGACGCCGACAATGTCGAGCACCGGAAATTGCGGTGACGCCTTCAGATAGGCATCTGAAATGTTGCCGCAGCCAATGATGCCGACACCGATCCTCCGCATGGGCTTCTCCTCAAAAAGCGGCATTGATGGAACAGCAGAACTCGTTTGTCACCCCCCTCGACCAGACGATGTTATCCGGTGCCAGGATATACCTCGAGAGCCTCGTCGAGTGTCAGGGACGTCCGGCCCTGTTGCGCCTAGTCCGCTTCGCTTCGTAGAGTCTGGCGTCGAGCCGTTCGCACAGGCTTCAGAGCCGTCGCCCGATCACAATCGCGCGCCTATGCACGAGCGGCTTGCGTTCGGGGCCGAACGGCCGGTACTTCAGCAGCACTGCTCATGTGGCTTGCCCGGTGGGGTACAGGTCACCGGGTTTTGAGCACTGCACAGATTTTCACCGGTAGAAGGACGCCCATGATCCGCCCGCAAGGAACCATCGCTCCGATCCTGACGCCTTTCGAAAACGACGGCCGCATCGCCCGCGACCTCTGGACATCCCACGCCAAGTGGGTGCTGGATCAGGGAGCGCATTTCCTGTCGCCGTTCGGCACCACGGGCGAGGCCTTGTCCGTCTCGTTGCGCGAGCGCATGCAAGCGCTGGAGTGGCTGGTCGAGGCCGGCATTTCGCCAAGCCGGCTGATGCCCGGCACCGGTGTCACAGCACTTGCCGAGACCGTCGAACTGACCGCGCATGCGGTCGGTCTCGGCGGTGCCGGGGTGATGGTGCTGCCGTCATTCTTCTACACGGCTGTCGGTGACAACGGCCAGGCCCGCTACTACAGCGAGCTGATCGAACGGGTGGCGAACCCGGCTATGAGGATGATCCTCTACCACATCCCGCAGAATTCAGGCGTGCCGGTGAGCCCGGCGCTGACCGCCCGGTTGAGCAAAGCGTTTCCCGATGTCGTGGTGGCCTACAAGGACAGCGCCGGCGACTGGAACAACACCGCGGCGGTTATCGCGGCGGCGCCAAGGGTCGCGGTCTTCCCGAGTTCGGAAGCACAGCTGACCAAAGGCCTCGCGAACGGTGCTGCGGGGTGCATCTCGGCGACAGTCAATCTGAATGCCGCAGCGATCCGTTCCCTCTACGACGCGGCACTGGCGGGAGAGGATGTTGCCGAGGCGGACGCCGCCGTCAAAGCGTTTCGCAAAATCATCCAGGACGCCGGCCTCATCGCTGCAATGAAGGCGGTGCTGGCGGTACGGTCCGGCGACAGACGCTGGCTGAACCTGCGCGCGCCGCATGAGAATGCAACGCAAGCCAGCGGCGAAGCCTTGCTCGCCGCTCTCGGCCCGTCGGCCGACCATATCGGCCGGGATCCGACTATCGGGCCGCGTTCAGGGCTGCAGCGGCGCGTATCAGCGTCTTGAACGCGTCCTCATCTATTTCCTCGCCCTCGCGGATATCGATGGCGCGCCTGGTGTTGCCTTCGAGGCTGGAGTTGAACAGGCCGGAAGGGTCCTCCAGCGCGGCGCCCTTGGCGAAGGTCAACTTCACGACGTTCTTGTAGGTCTCACCGGTGCAGATTATTCCGGCGTGCGACCATACGGGAACGCCTCGCCACTTCCACTCCTCGACCACTTCGGGGTCGGCCTGCTTGATCAGAGCGCGGACATGGGAAAGCGTTTTGCCTCGCCAATCGCCTAGCTCGTTGATTCTGGCATCGATCAGCTGAGAGGGAGAGTTGCCTGCATTTCCTTCCATCGAGCCACTTTTCATCATTATTGTCGCTTTCCCTAGGGTTGTTGCCGCTCGCCCGTCACTTGAATACCGCCAGTCGGCACCGGGTTTGCGGGGATGACTGGCATTCCCACTCACATTCGCTCGCCTGGCAATTGGCTGGCTTGCCTCACCCAAGCGGCGAGCTGAGCTTCGTCGAGCTGGTCGTCCTCGTGGATGTCGAGGTAGCGCACTTCCTTGTGCTTGGACTCGCCGGGAGGGACAGGACGCAGCGACGTGCCGCGGAAGAAAGCCAGCTTGATGTACTTTGTGAAGCAATGGAAGTTGAGGAACCAGCCTTGGCCCTCTACGCCATAGAAGGGCGAGTTCCATTTGACGGCCTTGCGGACGTTGGGCACGTTCCGCACGATGAGCGCGTCGAGGCGGCGCCCGACGTCGCGTTTCCAGCCCGGCATGGCCGCGATATAGGCCTGCACCGGAGCGTCGCCGTCGGCCTTCGCGATCTGAGGGTTGCCGCCTGCGAGGAGGGCCGGCTTGGCAGCGGCAGGCTTGGCGGCGGGCTTCTTTGCGACCGCCGATGGCTTTATGGACGTCTTGTTGGCCATGCGTTCACTCCAATGCGCCGGTGCCTCCTGCGCTGCGCCACTTGGGCGCGTAAGGCAGCACGAACATGTACAGACCGGTGAGCAGGAGCAAGCCGAGCGGGAACAGCGGCAAGAAGTACACCCAATTGGCGGGTTCCTTGCCTACTCCCAAGCTGATGAAGATGGCGGCGACGACCGCCGCAAAGATAATCGACAGCCAGCGATGGATCTGCCGAACCCATTTGTTCCAATTCATTGAGATCTCCTGTGAAGACGAGCCGAAGCGGATCGGGCGGCCCGTTTGGCGGCTCTCGCCGGGCAGCCACGCCACCGAACGTGTGCCCTACCAGCGCGCCAGCTGGGTGATTTGAATGAGATTGCCGCAGCTGTCGTTCAGCTGGGCAATCGTCGAGCCGGTTACCTCGGTCGGCGGCATGGTGAACTCGGCGCCACGCGCTTTGATGCGCTCGTCGTCGCCCTTGATGTCGTCGGTGAAGAACATGACCGCTGGCTGGCCCTGCTGGAAAATGGCTTGCTGGTAGGCCTTGGCTGCCGGGTTGTCGTTGAGCGCGAGTTGCAGCTCGGTCCCGTCCGGCTCGTCGGGCGATGCGACGGTCAGCCAGCGAAACGGTCCATTGCTGAAATCGGCCTTCTTGGTAAAGCCAAGCATTTCGGTGTAGAAGCCCAGCGCCTTCTCCTGGTCGTCCACGTACACTTTGGTCAACTTGATCTTCATTGGCTTGCCTCCATTGTCGCCTCATGACGTGCCGCTCTGGAACAGAGCCCTTGCTTGAATAGCGCCGGCGGACCTCAGTCGGTTCGCGCCAGAACCTCCTCCAAACTGTCAAAGAATCTCGGCCAGCCAACTTTGGCGCCCCGGAAGTAAGGCTGCTGATCCGGCCGGAAGCCCGACTGCTCCATGCGCAAGCGGGCTCCGGCGCTTGTAGGAGTGAGCGTCCAGGAGACGACACTCTTGAGATCCTTGGTATCCCACGTGTAAGTCAGCGTTCTGTTCGGCTCGACCGTCTGGACCTGACATTCGACAGAGCCCCAGTCTGCGTGAAGATTGAAACGGTGGTCCGCGACAGGCTTGAAGTCGTTTTTCATTAGCCACTCCTCGATCAGGTGTGGTTGCGTGAGCGCGCGCCAGATCTTCTCGGGCGGATAAGCGATTTCCCGTTCGACGACGACGGAGAGCGTTTCGGTCGACGTTTGGTTCACTGGTCCATCCTTTTGAGCAGGTCTTCGAGGTCATCGAACCGGCTCTGCCAGAACCCGGTCATCTGGCTTGTCCAGTCGATCAGGGGGGCAAGCGCAGCGAGCTGCGCGCTGTAATGGGTCTGCCGTCCTGCATGGCGGTCGCGCACCAGCCCGGCCTGCCTCAAAACCCCGAGATGCTTCGACACGGCCGGTTGCGAGATCCCGGCGCGAGCCGTCAGAGCCCCGACCGTCTGCTCTCCTTCGCGACACAGCCGCTCAAAAATAGCGCGCCGAGTCGGATCGGCAAGCGTTCTGAAGAGCACATCGTGAGCGTTTGGCATTGGGATCGATAACCCTTCGGCTATTGATCGATGCATAACCACCGGGATATGTGTGAGTCAAGCCAATTCGTCAGGGTAGCGTGGCCGATCTGGACAGGCCGGCGTCTGCCCAGACGTTTTCTCGGCTAAGCAAAGCCTGGTCGCGCCCTACCCGGATCACACCAACCAGTCCGCCCATCAAGGGTGAGAACAGCGGCTACGGCGAGGCCAATGCGAGGAGCCGATTCCAGCGAAACGAGCGAGAAAAGCATCGTCATGATGACAGCGCCCGTCGTCTGCCCAACAAGGCGGGCCGTGCCCTGCATGCCGCCAGCGGCGCCACTCCCCTCGCGTGGCGCCAAAATGAACATGTTCCGGTTATTGGCAGTCTGAAAGAACCCAAGACCCAGCCCGCTCAGCATGGTGAACGGCACGATTGGCAGAAGATTGCCTTGCAGCGGCCACATACATGCGAGCGCGAGCCCGGCGGCATACACTGCCTGCCGCACATATCCATGCCGTCGAACCAGCCTGACGATCGGAACTTGCTGCGTCGGGTGCGCCAAATAGATTGCAATCGAACACTATATGTAATAGATGTCGATCGCAATCTAATTGTGGAGGTCGACGATGCGCGTCAGTCGCATTCAGGCAGAGGAAAACCGGCAGACGGTGATCAATGTGGCGAGCCGCCTTTTTCGGGAGCACGGCTTTGACGGTGTCGGCCTTAAGGACCTGATGAAGGGTGCCGGCCTGACTCAGGGCGCGTTTTACAAGCAGTTCGCGTCAAAGGACGACTTGGCGGCGCAGGCGTCCGGGCGGGCGCTTGAGAGCGCCTCCCGGCGATGGTCAGCCGCGGTCGCAGCCAATCCGCAGGACCCGCTTGGCGCGGTGATCGCGTTCTACCTCAGCATGGAGCATCGCGCAGAAAGGATGGACGGCTGCCCGATCGTTGCGCTCGGCTCAGATGCTGCCCGGCAGGGCGTCGATGTGAAGGCGTCATTCGAAGCCGGGATCAAGGCGCATCTCGAAATCCTCGGCCGTTTGATCGGCGAGACGAACGGCGAGGAGCGCAAGGGTAAGGCCTTGGCCATTCTCGCGACGATGGTCGGTGTGCTGACGCTATCGCGCTCCGTCAACGACCCGGACCTCGCCCGGGCCTTTCTGGATGCGGCAAGCGAACAGGTTCACGCAGCCGTCGTCGCCTGAAAGGAAACGCAACGTCGCCGCGTGCAAGTGTCCGCACAGCCACGGCGTGGGCCGCTGGCGGCGCACCCAAATTGCTAGGAGAATAGATGCGACGGATTGTTGTTACAGGCATGGGAGCGGTCACGCCCCTTGCTGCAGAGGTCGAAGCGTCCTGGTCGCGTCTCCTGGCCGGTCGCTCGGGCATCCGAAGGCTTCCGGACGATGTGGCGGGAGACCTGCCGGCGAAGGTCGGCGGAATGGTTCCCTCCTTGGAAGACGACCCCAAAGCTGGTTTCGATCCGAATACCGCCTTTGCGCCGAAGGACCAGCGCAAGGTGGACCGCTTCATTCTCTTCGCGCTGGCGGCGGCACAAGAGGCGCTTGCTCAGGCGAGATGGGCACCCATCTCGGAAGCGGATCGCTTGCGCACAGCCACGATCATCGCCTCGGGCATCGGAGGATTCCCCGCCATAACCGCGGCAGTGCGAACGGTCGATCAGCGCGGCGTCCGCCGTCTATCGCCCTTTACGGTGCCATCCTTCCTGGTGAACCTCGCGGCGGGC
Organism: Mesorhizobium sp. M0571; assembly: GCF_040320985.1. Taxonomy (NCBI): domain Bacteria; kingdom Pseudomonadati; phylum Pseudomonadota; class Alphaproteobacteria; order Hyphomicrobiales; family Phyllobacteriaceae; genus Mesorhizobium; species Mesorhizobium sp. M0571. Next base: position 85,971 of record NZ_JAMYQT010000004.1, on the reverse strand, counting down.
CACATCTCGATTCGCTACGGCTTCAAAGGTCCGCTCGGCGCACCGGTGACCGCGTGCGCTGCCGGCATCCAGGCGATCGGCGATGCGGCTCGTCTTATCCGCGCCGGTGAAGCCGATATCGCCGTGTGCGGCGGAACGGAAGCATGCATCAATACCGTCAGCCTCGGCGGTTTTGCTGCGGCTCGTTCGCTTTCGACCTCCTTTAATCACCGTCCGGAGCAGGCCTCTCGCCCATTCGATACGTCGCGGGACGGCTTTGTCATGGGCGAAGGAGCCGGCATCCTGGTCGTCGAGGCATTGAGCCATGCGCTTGCGCGCGGCGCCAAACCGCTCGCCGAGCTCGTCGGCTACGGCACGACGGCGGACGCTCATCACGCCACATCCAGTCCCGAGGACGGCGACGGTGCGCGCCGAGCCATGGAGATCGCGATTGCCCAAGCCGGCATTTCGGCGCGTGAGGTTCGCCACCTCAATGCGCACGCGACCTCCACGGCAGTCGGTGATCTGGGAGAAATCGAGGCGATCAGAAGGCTCTTCGGCGCAGATTTCACCATAGCTGTCAGCGGAACAAAGTCGGCGACCGGACACCTGCTTGGCGCCGCCGGCGGACTTGGGGCCATCTTCACGATCCTGGCGCTCAGGGACCAGGTGGCGCCCCCGACGCTCAATCTGAGAGTTCCCGACCCGGCGGGCGACGGCATCGACTTCGTCGCAAACCAGGCGCGGCCGATGGCGATGGACTACGCGATCTGCAATGGCTTCGGCTTCGGAGGAGTCAACGCCAGCGCGTTGTTCCGGTGCTGGACGGACAAGCTGGCCGGGGCGAGCGCATAGCAGGAGCTGTGAGCGCGTTCGGGAGGTAGCAATTGTGGCGCTGCGCGGACAAGGCAGGCGCTCTCACTTTTCACGAAAGGACATCTAATGAAGATCGGAATCCTCGGCGCGGGAGCCATCGGCGCCACTTTGGCACGGAAGCTTGCCGCCAGCGGCCACGAGGTCAGGCTCGCCAATTCGAAGGGGCCCGACACCATTCGCGACCTTGCCCGCGACGCAGGAGCTAGGGCTGTGTCGAGGGACGAAGCCGTGCAGGGCGTGGAGGTGATCGTTGTTTCGATCCCGTTCGCGAATTATCCCGATCTCGCCAGCCTCTTCAACGAGGTGTCCGCCCACGTCGTCGTGATCGACACCTCTAACTATTACCCGTTCCGTGACGGCGTGGTCGCCGAGGTCGATGGCGGCAAGCCTGAAAGCGTCTGGGTGAGTGGGCAGATCGGTCGTCCCGTCATCAAGGCATGGAACGCCGTGCTGGCTGCAACGCTGGCCGAGAGAACCGGCCGGGGCATCTCGGCGTATCGCAATTCCGGTTGCCGGTGACGACCCGAGGGCCAAGGCCACTGCCATGGAGCTGGTCGAGGCCACCGGCTTTGACGCGCTAGACTCTGGGAGTCTCAGTGAGTCCTGGCGTCAGCAGCCGGGCACCCCGGCCTATTGCACGGAACTGACGACGAACGAGTTGAAATCGGCGCTGCAGTCGGCCGACCGGTCTCGTGCGCCTGGCAATCGCGACGCACTACTCAAGGAATTCATGGCGGCCGGCGGCAAGCTGACCCACGATGAAACCGTCGCCCGCAACCGGGCGGTGACCGCGTGAGGCCTCGACCAATCCCCGCGGCCACAGCGCCCGCTACATCCACCGTGGGGAAGCCCAGCCCGGGCCGCGCTTCAGACACAGAGATCGACGCTGTCAACCACAAGCGTCTGCGCGGGCGAGGAGAAAGGCCGCTTCCCGCACATTGCGGGTGAGCTTGGCCGCAGCCTCGAATTCGGCGCGGGCCTCGGCCAGTCGGCCCGCCCGAAATAGAAAGTCGCCCCTCGCCGCCGGCAATGGCGCGTAGTTGCGCAGGGCGGCGGCGTCGGCAATCTCGTCTACCAGCCGCAGGCCCGCTTCAGGCCCGAAGGCCATGCTGTGGGCGACCGCTCGATTGAGATCGACCACCGGCGAGGGCATCACTGCTCGCAGCCGGTCGTAGAGCGCTGCGATGCGGGGCCAGTCGGTATCGGCCGGACTGCGCGCGCGCGCATGGCAGGCTGCAAGCGCGGCTTGCAACGCATAGGGGCCATCGCCCCCGAGAGCTTCGGCGCGGGCCAGCGCGTCAAGGCCTCGGCGGATCAGCAGCTGGTCCCAGCGTGCGCGATTCTGCTCGGTCAGCGTTACGAGGGCGCCGTCCGGCCCGATGCGTGCCGACAGGCGCGATGCCTGGATTTCCATCAGAGCGAGCAGACCGAACACCTCGGCATCCTCGGGCATCAGCCCCGCCAGCATGCGGCCCAGCCGTTGCGCCTCCAGGCACAGGCCCGGCCGGACAAGGTCGTCGCCCGCCGTGGCAGCATAGCCTTCATTGAAGATGAGGTAGATAACCTCCAGCACCGAGGAGAGACGCGCCGCACGCTCGGCGCCGCGCGGCACCTCGAAGCTCAGTCCGGCCTTTCCGATCGTCCTCTTCGCGCGGACGATGCGCTGGGCGATGGTCACCTCGCTCGACAGGAAAGCACGGGCGATCTCGTCAGTCGTCAGACCGCCGATGACACGCAGCGTGAGCGCCGCACGCGCGTCGGCCGAAAGTACGGGGTGGCAGGCTGTGAAGATGAGGCCCAGCAGCTCGTCGCCAAGATCATCGTTAGTGGCCACTTCGATCACCTCGGCAGAGTCGTCGCACTCGCCGTCCAGCTCACGCGCGATCTCTTCATGCTTGCGCTCATGCATCTTGTCGCGACGGATCGCGTCGATGGCGCGGCGTTTGGCGACCGTCATCAGCCAAGCGCCGGGATTGGCCGGAACGCCGGTCCTGGACCATTCGGACAGGGCTATGACCAGGGCGTCCTGCACCAGTTCCTCTGCAAGGTCGACATTGCGCACGAAGCGAACCAGGCCCGCGATGAGCCTGGCCCGTTCAATGCGAAAAATCGCTTCGATCGCCTGATGCGTCTCGCCTGCAGTCATGCTGTCTTGTTGGCCAAAGCCATGAGGGAGGCAAGCAGATTGCGGCCGACAGTCTCAGTTGCCGCTGCGCTTCTCGCGCATCCGGTCATGGATTTCCGTGACCTCCGGCGTCAGGTTCCCATTGCCAATCAGCCATCTCGTACAGCGGCCGGATTTCGATCTCGCTTGGTCCCGGCATGGGATTGGGGCAGCGCTTCACCCAGGCAACTGCCTCGTCCATGTTCTTGACTTCCCAGAGCCAAAAGCCGGCGACCAGCTCGCGGGTCTCGGCGAAAGGCCCGTCGATGACGGTACGGCGGGGACCATCGAACGCAACGCGCTTGCCCTGCGAGGAGGGCTTGAGGCCGTCGGCGTCGAGCAAGATGCCAGCTTTGCGCAGCTCATCGTTGAATCTGCCCATCGCCTCCATCGCCTCCTTCGCCTCGGGCGTGGGAAGAAAGCCCTTTTCGCTGTCCTCGGTAGCCTTCACCAGCACCATCACACGCATCGTCTGTCTCCTTGTTTGAGCCGGCCTCATCGGCCTGGCATCGGAACGACGAACGGAGTTTTAGGAAATCGACATCGTCCTGCAATTTTTTTCGACGGTTGCGGCGCAGGGCGCCAATGCCGGGTCCAGGTCAGGGGTCGCGATGGCGCGATATCGAGAGTGGGCGCAAAGCGGACCGCCGATTGCAAGTAATTCTACGCCGGAGTCCTCCCGACAGCGTTAGGCGCTTTACCCGTCACTGACCAACTCGGCCGGTTGACCTGGCGAAATGAACCAGCGTCGATTCCACTATCGCAGGCTGTTGGGCGTGTGATCCGATTCGGGTTATGCGCTGTCGACGGGCCGACTCTCCCACGACGGACGATCCCGTCGTCATTTCAAGAAAAGATCAGCCAAAGGCCTGGCTGGCCAATGCGTAGGTGACTGGCAACATACCGGTATCCTGTTCGCTTGCGACAGCCCACGGCCGGCCAAGCCACATGCTGGTCACCGTATCGTAGACCGGCAGACCTGACCGCGCCACGAACTCCGGGAACGGGCCCGTCTCCTGCCGCGTGTCGAGGCGCAGAAATTGCCCGACGTGCTCCGCGACATGCGGCCCCGTGACGGCAATCGCATCGTCATCCGTCGCGGCCACCACCGGCCCGACAACATGGCCGCGTCCGAAAGGACGACAAAGAGCGAAAGCCTGGATGCGGCCTTCGCGCAGAAGCGCCACGCCCTTCGAAACGTCCAACAGCCGTGCCATCAGCGCGGAACGATCAGTGCCGTAGGCGCTGCGATCGAGAGCCACGAGTCGGGCTAGATCGGAATGCTCGATGTTGCGCAAGGTAGCTCCGGCAGGCAGCAATGCGGATGCGGGCATCACCGCGTCGCCCTGGCACTGGTAGACGAGCCGCGCGGGAGCAAAACCAAGAGACAGATAAAGACGGCGCGCCGCTCGGGTGGCGTTCAAGCCTAGGCTGCGCGAGCCGACCCGCGCCAATACGTTGTTCATGATCCAGCGGCCGGCGCCATGGGCCTGCAAGCGCGGCGAGGTGATGACCATGCCAACCGTGGCGAAGTTCGCTCCGAGGGGAAACCACATGGCGGTGGCCACGACCCGCCCGATTTCGTCCTGAGCCGCTATTCCTTCGCCGATTTCCAGCAACATCTGCCAGTCTTCGGCCCGATGCGGCCAGCCGACGCTGATCGAAAGCCCATGCAGCTCTTCAAGCTCAACGTTGGCGATGTCGCCGACCTTCAACTCGAAAGAACTGAGCCGGATGGATTCCGCTGCCTTCAACGACGCCTCTCGGGGCAAATTTGATGGACCTGACTTCATCGAGTCAAGCATAGCCATCTAAATCACAGAATCCGCTTCAGATGAGGCTGTAGTCGAAACTTTTCACTGTAGATCAACGGCTTTCCGCATCCAGGATTTGGAGCGCGTCTCTATGTTGAAGCGGAAGGCTCCCGGAATCGCCCGCCAGTTTGCCGCAGAGGATCCGCAATGTCTCCTTTCGTCCGACACCGTACCCGCGAGCAAGCAACATGACGGCCGAGCAAATCCTGGCCCAGCTTATTGCCTTTGCCTCGGTCGTCGGCCAGCCAAACTGGGCGATCGTGGAATGGATTGCCAACCATGCCGAAGGTTGCGGCGCGAAGGTAACGATCCTCCCCGGACCGGAAGGCGACCGGGCAAACGTGTTCGCCACTTTTGGCCCGGCAGACGTGCCGGGTTTCATCTTGTCCGGTCATATGGATGTGGTCCCGGCCGAGGAGCCGGGCTGGACAACCGATCCGTTTGTGCTGCGCGCCGAGGGAAAGCGGCTCTACGGACGCGGCACCAGCGACATGAAAGGCTTTCTGGGCTGCGTTCTGGCCGCCCTGCCCGTGTTGGCGGCCAAGCCTCTTCTCCGTCCCATCCATCTAGCCTTCTCCTATGACGAGGAAGCCGGCTGCCGCGGCGTGCGGCATCTGATCGAACGTCTGCCTCAGCTCTGCGCAAAGCCGCTAGGCTGCATTGTCGGCGAGCCAAGTGGGATGCGCGCGGTCCTCGCCCATAAAGGCAAGGCCGCGGCGCGTGTCGAAATTCGCGGCCGTTCAGGCCACTCCTCGAGACCCGACCAGGGGTTGAACGCGATCCATGCCATGGCCGCGGTCCTGGCCGGGGCTGTGCAAAGCGCCGAAGCACTCAAGGCAGGGCCTTTGGATGCAAGTTTTTCGCCGCCCTATTCCTCGCTCCAGGTTGGCGTAATTGGCGGCGGACAGGCGCTGAACATCATTCCGGATTTCTGCGCCGCCGAGATCGAGGCGCGCGCCATCGCTGGCGTCTCTCCCGCCGCATTGCTGGCTCCCCTGCAGGCCGCAGCGGCAGACCTGAGCATTCAGGGGTTCGATATCAGTTGGGACATGCTCAGCGAATATCCGGCGCTCTCACTCGCCGCCGAAGCGCCGCTCGCCAGCCTGCTGCGGGACCTGTCGGGGCAAGAGCCGCTAGCCGCAGTGAGCTACGGCACCGAAGCAGGGCTTTATCAGGCGGCGGGAATAGAGGCGATCATCTGCGGGCCGGGCGACATCGGTCGTGCACACCGGCCGGACGAATACATCGAGATCGGCGAGATGGCCGCTTGCCAGCGGATGATCGAGGATCTGGGGGAGCGGCTTCGCTCCTGAAGCCTTCTCGACTGGTGATGAATTTCAGCGCGATCTGCCGTCAGGCTCGACCGCTTCAACGCATCCTGCGGCGCTGCGTCAGCCAAGCTCGATCATCGCTTGCCAAGGAACCTCGAATGGCTTTCCTGATCAATTCCGATCCCGAGCGGGTCCGGATTTTCGCGGACGAGTTCGCTCGCGAATTGCCGGGACTGCGTTTTGCTGCCGACCCTGCCGCGGTCAACAAGGCCGAGGTCCGTTATCTGCTGACCTGGTCGGCACCCGAAGATCTCGGCAGTTTTCCCAATCTGGAAGTGCTGTTTTCGATCGGTGCCGGCGTCGACCAGTTCCGCACAGACCTCCTGTCCGCGAAGGTCAAGCTGGTGCGGATGGTCGAGGAAGGCATCATCCGCATGATGCAGGAATATGTGACACTCGCAGTGCTGGCGCTGCATCGCGACCTGCCGGGCTACCTTGCCCAGCAGGCGCGCAGCGACTGGCGGGCTCGTCCAGTGCGGCAGGCGCCGGACCGGCGGGTGGGCGTGCTCGGCCTCGGCATGCTGGGGTCGGCGGTCCTCGATCGGCTGCGGCCCTTCGGCTTTGCGCTGTCGGGCTGGAGCCGCTCCGCGCGCGACATCCCCGGCATCCGCTGCCATAGCGGCGAAGCGGGGCTGAAGACCTTTCTCTCCCAAACCGACATTCTGATCTGCCTCTTGCCGCTGACCGCCGAAACACGTGGTTTCCTCAATGCCAGTGTGTTCGCCAGCCTGCCTGCCGGGGCGAGCCTGGTGCATGTCGGACGCGGGCCGCAACTCGACCAAGCAGCTCTGCTTGCCGCACTCGACAGCGACCATCTTGCGGGGGCGATGATCGACGTGACCGATCCCGAGCCCTTGCCGGCCGACCATCCGTTCTGGCGCCATCCCAAGATCCTGCTGACCCCGCATGTGGCCGGCGTCACGCAGCCGGAGACGGCGGCAAAAGCCGTGGTCGCCAACATTCGCCGGCATGAAGCCGGACTCGATCCCATCGGTCTCGTCGACCGCAACCGGGGTTACTGACCCTCGCTCGACAAAGGAAATCCCATGTCCCTGCTCAAGACAATCGATCCGAAGCCGCTCAACGCGCCGCGGGAATCAAAGGCGCTGCCCGACCGCCTGATCTCCGGCGATCCCTCCTTCAAGACCTGGGCGCAAGACACCGCACGCGACGCCACGATTCACACCGGAATATGGGAGGCGACACCGGGCGAGACGCGCTCCATCAAGGGAACGACCTTTGAATTTTGCCATATCCTCGAGGGCGTGATCGAGCTGACGGAAGACGGCGGCAAGACCAACACCTATCGCGCAGGCGACAGCTTCGTCATGAAACCGGGTTTTACCGGAATATGGCGAACGGTCGAGACCGTGCGCAAGATCTACGTCACCGTCACTGACTGATCTTCGCGATCGCCCTTCGGTGGCAGCCCTATCCTCCGAAGATTGCGCTGAAACAACGTCGTGAAACGGGATATTCCATCGCCGGCCCCGTCGCGGTCGATGCAAACTGCGCTGCGATGACGGCTAGAGTGCCCCTGTCCTCAAGACAAGGCGACACCATGTCCCTCAGCTTCGATCCCGACGCCCTTGCGTTCCCGCATGGCCACTTCATCGGCGGACGGCTCATCCCCGCAGCCGGCGTGCTGCCGATGCATCGCCCGTCGGACGGCGCGGCCTATGCGGACTGTCCGGTGGCCGGCACCGACGTCGTCGACCAGGCCGTCGACGCAGCAAAGCACGCACTCAAGGACAGTGGCTGGGCAGGCCTGCGCCCGCGCGAACGCACCCGTGTCCTGCAGCGCTGGGCCGACCTGATCGAGGCCGAAGCCGAGACAATGGCCCGACTGGAGGCCGTCGCGTCCACCCGCCCCGTCGGCCAGCTCATCGAAGGTGACATCGCGATCACGGCCGAGCAGATCCGCTTTTTCGCCGAGTTCGCCGACAAGGAAGGCGGCGACCTGGTGCCGACCGCCGACGCCAGCCTGGGAATGATCCTCACCGAGCCCTACGGCGTCGTCGGTGCGATCACGCCGTGGAATTTCCCGCTCTCGATGGCAGGCTGGAAGCTGGGGCCGGCGCTGGCCGCGGGCAACGCCGTGGTGCTGAAGCCCTCCGAGATGACCCCTTTCTCAGTGCTCTACATGGCCGAACTCTCGGTTCGGGCCGGCCTGCCTGCCGGGCTCATTAACATCGTTCTGGGCGACGGCCCGACTACCGGCAATGCGATCACCGGCCATCCGGAAATCGGCAAGATCAGCTTTACCGGATCGACGGCTGCCGGTGCCGCGATCATGCAGAACATCGCCCGCACAGGCATCAAGCCGATGACCCTGGAATTGGGCGGCAAGAGCCCGCAGCTCGTCTTTGCCGATGCCGATCTTGATCTCGCGGCCAGGGCCGTCGCGCAAGGCATTCTGTCGAATGCGGGGCAGGCCTGTGTGGCAGGTTCGCGGCTGATCGTGGCCGAAGCGATCGCTGAGCCGTTGGCACAGGCCATCGCCGCGCACATGGCGGCAATCCGTCCCGGCCCGACCTGGGACGAGGCGACGCGTTATTCGCCGATCATCTCGGAACGCCAGCTCGGCCGGATCGACGCCATCGTCCAGGCCGCCGTCAGTGCCGGCGCCGAATGCCTCGTCGGCGGCAAGCGGCTCGACCGGGAGGGCTATTTCTACGCGCCGACACTGATCGGGGGCGTCGACCAATCCTCCCCCGCGGTGACTGAGGAGATTTTCGGGCCGGTGTTGACCCTGCAGACATTTGCCGAGGAGGAAGAAGCAATGGTCCTCGCCGACCATCCGACCTATGGGCTCGCCGCTGGTGTCTTTACCCGCGATCTTTCCCGCGCCATCCGGGTAACGAAGCGCCTCCAGGCCGGCACCATCTGGGTCAACCGCTACAACCGCTCCCGCGACCACATCCTGTCGACCGGCGGCTACAAGCGCTCCGGCATCGGCAAGGATCTTGGCCGCGAGGCCTATCTCGCGAACCGCAAAAGCAAAAGCGTGCTGATCGACCTTTGATGCTGAAGGACGGAATATGAAGAGCTATTCCATCGCGTTGATCCCCGGCGACGGCATCGGCAAGAGCGTCACCGACGCGGCCTGGCAGGTGCTCGAGGCCGCGGCCAGGGGCTCCGGCTTCGCGCTGCAGGGCCAGCACTTCCCCTGGTCCTGTGCCTACTACAAGCAAACCGGCAGGATGATGCCGGAAGACGGGATCGAGACCTTGCGCGGCTTCGACGCGATCCTGCTCGGCGCAGTCGGCTGGCCGGCGGAAGTGCCGGACTCGGTGTCTCTGTATGGGCTCCTTCTGCCGATCCGCAAGGCGTTCGTGCAATACGCCAACATCCGGCCGCACCGGCTGCTGCCCGGGGTCGAGGGACCGCTGAAGGCCGCAAGTTTCGACATCCTCTGCATCCGCGAGAATACCGAGGGCGAATATTCCGGCGCCGGCGGCCGCGTGCACCAAGGCACCGGCGATGAGGTCGCGGTGGAGACCTCGATCTTCACACGCAAGGGCGTCGAGCGGATCCTGCGCTTTGGCTTCGAGCAGGCGCGGTTGCGGAAGCGAAAACTCGCTTCGGTGACCAAGTCGAATGCGCAGAAATACTCGATGGTGTTCTGGGACGAGGTGACGGCGCGCCTTGCCACCGAATATCCGGACATCCAGGTCACCAGCTACCATATCGATGCCATGGCCGCGCGGATGGTGATGGCGCCGGAAAGCCTCGACGTTGTCGTTGCCTCCAACCTGTTCGGCGACATCCTCACCGATCTGGGCGCGGCGATCCAGGGTGGCCTCGGCTTCGCCGCCTCCGCCAACATCAATCCGGATCGCAGCGCGCCTTCGATGTTCGAACCGGTTCATGGCTCAGCCCCCGACATTGCCCATCTCGGCATCGCCAACCCGATCGCTGCCATCTGGTCCGGGGCGATGATGCTTGGCCATCTGGGCGAGCATGACGCGGCAGCGAGGGTGATGGCGGCGATCGAAGCCGCGACCGCGCGCGGCATCGGCACGCGGCCGGGCGAGGACCGGACCGAGGTGATCACCACGGCCGTGCTGGCAGCACTTGCCTGAACCGGGAGGGAAAGACATGAAAGAATTGAACGACAAAGGCCTGTTCCGGCAGCAATGCCTGATCGCCGGCGGGTGGCAGGATGCGACCTCACGCGCCAGCGTCGAAGTGATCGATCCCGCCGCCCAGGCAGCGATCGGCTCGGTCCCCGATGTCGGTAGGGTTGAAACCCGCGCGGCGATCGAGGCGGCGCAAGCGGCCTTCGGCCCATGGCGTGCGAAAACGCACGCCGAGCGTGCCGCGCTGCTGGAAGCATGGCACATGCTGATGATCGAAAATGCGCAGGACCTGGCCCGCATCCTGACGCTCGAGCAAGGCAAGCCGCTGGCGGAGGCGCTTGGCGAAATCCGCTACGGCGCCTCTTTCGTCAAATGGTTCGCCGAGGAGGCGCGCCGGATCGGCGGCAGCACCATTCCCTCGCCGACGCCGGATCGGCGGATCGTGGTGCTGAAGGAACCGGTCGGCGTCTGCGCCATCATCACGCCGTGGAACTTCCCCAATGCCATGATCACAAGGAAAGTCGCGCCAGCGTTGGCGGCGGGCTGCACCGTGGTGGTCAAGCCTTCGGAATTCACCCCGTTCTCGGCGCTGGCGCTCGGCGTGCTGGCGGAGCGCGCCGGCATTCCCGCCGGCGTCATCAACATCGTTACCGGCATGCCAGCGGACATCGGCGCCGAACTGACGGCCAACGAAACGGTACGCAAGATCTCCTTCACCGGCTCGACCCGCGTCGGATCGTTGCTGATGCGCGGGGCGGCCGACAGCATCAAGCGCCTCAGCCTCGAACTCGGCGGCAACGCGCCGTTCATAGTCTTCGACGACGCCGATCTCGACCTCGCCATCGAGGGTGCCATCGTCTCCAAGTTCCGCAATGGCGGGCAGACCTGCGTCTGCTCGAACCGTCTCCTCGTGCAGTCGGGTGTCTACGACGCCTTCGCCAGCAAGCTCGCCGCGCGGGTTTCGGCGATGAAGGTGGGGCCAGGCACCGAACCCGGCGTGGAGATCGGACCGATGATCAACGCCGCCGCCATCGACAAGATCGACCGGCATGTCTGCGACGCGCTGGCCAAGGGCGCCCGCGTGCTGTCGACAAGTCCCGCGATGCCTGAGGGCAAGCAATATGCGACGCCGATGGTGCTGGGCGATGCGACGGCGGACATGCTTCTGGCCGGCGAGGAAACCTTTGGTCCGGTCGCGCCGCTGTTCCGCTTCGAAACCGAGGCCGAGGCCATCACTCTTGCCAACGGCACACCCTACGGTCTAGCCGCCTATTTCTACAGCGAGAGCCTGAAGCGGTCATGGCGGGTGGCGGAAGCGCTTGAATTCGGAATGGTGGGGCTGAATACCGGCGCGATTTCAACCGAGGTCGCCCCGTTTGGTGGTGTCAAGCAATCGGGCCTGGGACGCGAAGGGGCGCAGTGCGGCATTGAGGAATATCTCGAAATGAAGAGCTTCCATATCGGCGGGCTGAGCTAGCCAGTCCAATGGCCGTTACTGAAAGCGATCGAGCGTCTTATAGTAGAGACCGACGAGCGGCAGGAACCAGGGCTTGCCGAAGTGACCCGGGACCGCGGGCCACCCAAGACCGGCGACCGGGTTGCGATCGGCCTTGCCCAGAATGGCGTCGGCGATGATCATTCCCATGTGGGTGGACATCTGCGCGCCGTGGCCGGAATAGCCCATGGCGAACCAGAGACCGTCGGCAAAGCCCGCGCGCGGGAACCGATCCTTTGTCATGTCCACCAGCCCGCCCCAGCAATAGTCGATCTCGACCTTGGCCAGATGCGGGAAGATCTGCGCCAGGCTTGCGCGCAGAATCGCGCCGCTCTTTTCGTCCGACTGCTGGTCGGAGGTGGCCGAAAATCGCGCGCGTCCACCGAAGATCAGCCGGTTGTCCGGCGACAAGCGAAAGTAGTTGCCTACATTCAGCGAGGTGACGAAGGTCCGGTTGCCCGGCACCGTTGCCGCGATCTCGGCCGGGGAAAGCGGCCTCGTGGCAATGATGAAACTGCCGACCGGCACGATGCGGCGGCGGAAGTAGCCAAAGGCACTGGTGGTATAAGCGCCTGTCGCCAACAGGACATTGTCGGCGGCGACAGTGCCTCTCGGTGTCGTCAGCTCATGCCGGCCCGCGGCCGACCGGTGCCCGGTCACCGGCGTGTTCTCGAAAATCGTTGCACCCTGCCGCACCGCGGCCCCGGCGATGCCAGAGACAAACCGTCCCATATGCATCATCGCGCTCTTCTTCGACAGCATCGCGCCATGGAATACGGACGAGCCGATCTCGCTCTTCAGATCAGCTGCCGTCAGCAGTGCGGTGTCGGGATCGACCTCGCGGTTGACGGCTGCAAAATTGCGGGCGATTGCCTCGAAATGCGCCGGCTTGGAGGCAAGCTTCAGCTTGCCTGAGCGGCGGAAGTCGCAATCGATCGCCTCCTCCGCCACGATGCGCTCGATCGTATCGACGGAATCGTCGAAGGCGCGATAGAGCGCCACGGCACGTTCGGGTCCCAGTTCGGACTTGGCGGCGAGAAAACTATGGGCGAGGCCATTGTTGAGATGGCCGCCATTGCGGCCCGAGGCGCCGCAGCCGACGCGGCCCGCTTCCAGTAGGACCACCTTGGCGCCTGCCTTGGCCAGGTGCCGCGCCGCCGCCAGCCCGGTGAAGCCGCCGCCGATGACGGCCACGTCGTAGCGACCCTCGGCCGGTCCTTCGGCCGCTCCTGCGAAGACCGGAGCGGTATCGTGCCAGTAGGACTCGAACTTCATCGCCAAGACTCCATCAGAGCCCGACAACCCCGGGCAGGCCCGAGATGTCCTTGATCTCGGTGTATTCATAGTAGGGGTTGGCGGGCTCATGGCCGCGATTGACCCAGACCTTGTGCTTGATGCCCAGATCATAGGCGGACATCAGGTCGTAGCGGAACGACGAAGAGCAGTGCAGCACGTCCTGCGGACCGCAACCCAGCATGTCGAACATGTATTCGAAGGCTTGGAAGCGCGGCTTGTAGGCATTGGCCTGCTGGGCGGTGTAGACGGCGTGGAAGGGTGCACCGAGCTTTTCCACATTCGACATGATCTGCTCGTTCATCGCGTTGGACAGGATGACCAGCGGGATTTCCTTGGCGACCTTTGCCAGACCAGCCGGCACGTCCGGATGCGGGCCCCAGCTCGGCACAGTCTCGTAGATGGCACGCGCGTCCTCGGCGCGGAAGGCCACCCCGTTCTTGCGGCAGGTGCGTTCGACGGCATTGTGAATGACTTCGTTGTAGGGCTTCCAGTCGCCGAGGATTTCGTCCAGCCGGTAGGCCGCGAAATTCTTGATGAACTGCGCCATCTCCGGCGCGTCGAGCTGGGGTCCGTATATCCTCTGCGCGGCCTCGGCCATCTGGAAGTTGGTAAGCGTGCCGTAGCAGTCGAAGGTGATGTATTTGGGCCGGAACTGTGACATGTCGCGAAAGTCCTTCCAAATTGCGGTGCGGGCCTGGACTGCATCATAGGCAGAGGCATCCCCGTTCGATCACCGCAATTGCAGCCATTGAAAGCAGAATGTTTCGTATCATTGCTGCCGGGGCGGAAAGTTGTGCCGTCGCCGCCACCTCAGGGGAGCGGACGTTCCATCGCGGTCGTCAACCTGCGGCAGAAGATGCGGCGAGCGCCGCAAGGGACGGCGGAAGATACCGCGCCCGGCACGTCGTCGGGACGATCTTCTTTGCCGACGGGTCTATCACAGGGCAGCGAACCGTCGGAAATGAGCTCATGCAGACAGACGAAATCACACTCGTGGATTTTGCCCCCGAGCATCTCGATGGCGCGGTGGCTTTGTCGTCCCAGGCGGGCTGGCCGCACAGGCGGGAGGACTGGGCGATGGGGCTGGCGCTCAGCGCCGGCTTCGTCGCATTGGAGGGCGAGCGGGTTGTCGCAACCACGCTGGTCACACCATACGGCAAAGCTGCCGCCACCATCAACATGGTAATCGTCGATGTTGCGATGCGCGGCCGGGGCATCGGGCGCAAGCTGATGGATCTTGCCCTGCAAGCGAGCGAAAGCCGCGAATGCCGGCTGGTGGCGACACGGGAAGGCCTGCCACTTTACGAAAAGCTCGGCTTCCAGGCGACCGGGGCGGTATTGCAGCATCAGGGCCTGCTCGCCGAGACCCTTGCCGGCGAAGGCGTCGAGTGGGCGACGGCGGACGATGCCGCTGCATTCGTGGAGCTGGACCGTTCGGCCTGCGGCATGGACCGCGGTGGTCTGATCAGGCTGCTGTGCGAACAGGCGCGCATCGCCGTTCTGCGCCGGGAGGGAAAGCCCGTCGGTTTTGCGGCGGTGCGCACCTTCGGCCGCGGCAAGGTCGCGGGGCCGGTCGTAGCAGAGACATCTGAGGCCGCCCGCAGCCTGCTCTCATTCCTTTTTGCCGCCAGCCCCGGCACCTTGTTGCGTGTCGATACATCAGAGAGTTCAGGGCTGTCGCCGTGGCTTGCCGGACTGGGCCTGGCCAGGGTGGGAGGCGGGATCACCATGCGCAGGGGCGACCCCGCTTCCCGGCGGGCGCCACGCGTCCAGACCTTTGCCCTGGCCAGTCAGGCCCTTGGCTGAACCCGGAGGAAAACATGCGGAGCAATTCCTTGATCGAACTCGACCGCGCCCATCTGGTGCATCCGGTCGCCTCCTATCGCGGCCATGAGAAGGCCGGGGTACGCGTCCTGCAATCCGCCACCGGCGCCACCGTCACCGATGCCACCGGCCATCAGATGATCGACGGCTTTGCCGGCCTGTGGTGCGTGAACGCCGGCTATGGCCAGGAAAGCATCGTCGAAGCGGCGACCCGGCAGCTGCGCGAATTGCCGTATGCCACCGGCTATTTCGGCCTCGGCTCCGAACCGGCCATCCGGCTGGCGGCGGAACTTGCCGAGCGGGCGCCGGGCGACCTCAATCACGTCTACTTCACGCTTGGCGGCTCCGATGCCGTCGATAGCACCATCCGTTTCATCCATTATTACCAGAATGCCAGGGGCATGCGGCAGAAGAACCAGTTCATTTCGATCGAACAGGGCTACCACGGCTCGTCAACGGTGGGTGCGGGGCTCACCGCCTTGCCTGCTTTCCACGCCGGCTTCGGCGTGCCGCTGGACTGGCAGCACAAGATTCCGTCGCACTATGCCTACCGCAATCCGGTAGGAAGCGATCCGCAGGTGATCATCGCCGCCTCGGTCGCCGCACTACGCCATAAGGTGGAAGAGCTCGGCCAGGATCGTGTGGCGGCCTTCTATGCCGAACCGATCCAGGGTTCCGGCGGCGTGCTGGTGCCGCCGCCGGGCTGGATGAAGGCGATGCGCGATCTGTGCACGGAGCTGGACATCCTCTTCGTCGCCGACGAGGTCATCACCGGCTTCGGCCGCACTGGACCGCTGTTTGCCTGTTCCGAGGACAACATCGTCCCGGATCTGATGACCACCGCCAAGGGCCTGACCTCCGGTTATGCGCCGATGGGGGCGGTTTTCATGTCAGACCATGTCTACGACACGATCGCGGACGGCGCGGGCGAATCCGCCGTCGGCCATGGCTATACCTATTCCGCTCATCCCGTCAGTGCGGCTGTCGGCCTCGAGGTTCTGCGGCTCTATGAAGGCGGTCTGCTGGACAACGGCCGCAAGGCAGGAGCCCGGCTGATGTCGGGCCTCGAAAGCCTAGCCGACCATCCGCTGGTCGGCGACGTGCGCGGCCGTGGCATGCTGGCGGCGATCGAGCTGGTCGTCGACAAGCAACGCAAGACCCCGCTTCCACCAGCGGCCAATCCGTCGCGGCGGATATTCGACCGCGCCTGGGACAACGGGCTCATCATCCGGGCTTTCGGCAATGGCGTGCTGGGTTATGCCCCACCGCTCTGCTGCACGGAGGCCGAGATCGACGCCATCGTCGATCGCACGCGCATGACACTCGACCAGACGCTGGAAGACCCGGACGTTCGCGCCACCATGGCGTGAACCCGAAGCGCGTCACTGCATGGCCTGCTACAGCGGAAACAGGCTCTTGAGCGGCATGTAATTTTTGACGATCGGCGACTTCAGCACGACGAAGCTGAAGTACTTGTCGATGCCGATATCCATGTCCGTAAGCCGCTCCATGATCGCCTGATATTCGGCAATCCCGGCGGTGACGAATTTCAGCAGATAGTCGTAACCGCCGGAAACGAGGTGGCATTCGACCACCGAATCCACCTTTTCAACAGCGGCGAGGAAGCGCGCGAAGTCGATCTGGCGGTGGTTCCTCAGCGTCACCTCGGTGAAGACGGTGAGCGTCTGCCCCAGTTTTGCGATGTCTATCTGGGCGGAATAGCGGACGATATAGCCTTCGGCCTGCAGCTTCTTCACCCGCATCAGGCAGGGGCTGGGCGAGAGATTGACCAGCTCCGCCAATTCCACATTGGTGATGCGGCCGTTCTTCTGCAGTTCGTAGAGGATCTTGATGTCGATCCGATCGAGTTTCATGCACGGTCCAAGGCAAAGGCTCGGCACGGCGCCGGCGGATCTGATCGAAGCATATTATGCCGAAGCCGAGCAGGAGCAAGGACAAACACCCGCTGCCGCTTTCGGCAATTCCAGGAAACCTGCACCCAAGCGCGCGTTTGAACGGATTTGTACGATGTCCTGAGGTCTTCGTTCTATGCATTTCGTCGGCCTGCCGCGCGCTTTTGCTCGATTGCGGTAGCAGAATCCCCCGCTGGCAGAGCTCTTGACCAAAGGAAATGCTGCGGCCCGTCGATCTGTGGCAATCGTCGCCTCGCCCGGAGCAGTAGAGTGGTCGCCGCTGCCGGAGATTTCGCATGCCCTCCCCGCTTCTGCATATCGAGACCACGCCAACCTTGCCGGCGGCGGCCGATGTCGTCGTGATCGGTGGCGGGATCGTCGGCGCCTTCGCGGCATATTATCTCGCCCGGCGCGGCTTGCAGGTGGCCTTGCTGGAAAAGGGCCGGATCGGCGCCGAACAGTCCAGCCGAAACTGGGGCTGGTGCCGGCAGCAGAACCGCGACGCCCGGGAACTGCCGATGGCCACGGCAAGCCTCGCACTCTGGGAGCAGCTTGCCAGCGAAATCGGCGAAGATCCGGGCTTTCGCCGTTGCGGGCTCCTCTACCTCAGCAACGACGAGGCCGAGATAGCCCGCTGGGCCCGCTGGCGTGATTTCGCCCACGGCGTCGGCGTGACCACGCATATGCTCAGCCCCGACGAGGCAAGCGAGCATGGAAAAGCCACCGGCCAACGCTGGAAGGGCGGCGTCTTTTCACCTTCCGACGGAACCGCCGACCCCTCCCGCGCAGCACCCATAGTGGCGCGTGGCGTCCTGAAGGCCGGCGGAAGTGTCCATCAGATGTGCGCCGCGCGCGGCATCGAGACCGAAGCGGGCCGGGTCAGCGCGGTGATCACCGAGGCGGGCACAATCCGTACCAGGACAGTGGTGCTGTCGGCGGGCGCATGGGCCTCTTCGTTCTGTCGCCAGCTCGGCGTACGCTTTCCGCAAGCCTCCGTCCGCTCTTCGATCCTTTCGCTCGCACCCGGACCTTCGGGGCTGCCGGATGCGCTGCACACTGCCGAGATCTCGGTCACCCGCCGCGGCGACGGCGGCCACACGCTGGCTATCAGCGGCCGCGGCAGCCTTGATCCGACGCTGCAGCAGCTGCGTTTCGCCCGCGAATTCGTACCGATGTTCGCCCGGCGCTGGCGCAGCCTTGCTCCCGGCACCTTGCAGGGATGGCAATCGGGACACGAGAGGCTGGCCCGCTGGCGGCTCGATGCGCCGACGCCGATGGAGCACAACCGCATTCTGGACCCGCGCCCCGACCGGGGATTGATCCGGGAAACACACCGGCGCGCCTGCGCGTTGCTGCCGACGCTGCAAAATGTGCCAGTCGCGGCCAGTTGGGCCGGCTATATCGACAGCACGCCGGACGGCGTTCCCGCCATCGGCGAGGTCGAGGGGCTGCCGGGCTTCATCCTGGCGGCCGGCTTCAGCGGTCACGGCTTCGGTATCGGTCCTGGCGCGGGCCACCTGATCGCCGATCTGGCAACCGGCTCGACTCCTGTGGTCGATCCCATGCCCTATCGCCCGGAGCGGCTCGATGCGTCCGCCTGGGGCAAGGTGGCGGAGTTCTGACGAGCTAGGCGCCCACGCCCATTGCCAACAATTCCCGCTCCTCCAGATGGCAAAGGATTTCGCTTCCCTTCGACAGGTGACGAATGGGCGGCGCCAGCACGTCGCAAACTCCGAGCTTCCTGACCGGGCATCGTGGCACGAAGGGACAGCGGTCGGATCGCGCCAAGACGGGTGCGACGCCCATTTCCGCCGAGGCAGCCTTTTTGCCGAGGCCGTCCAGCCAGCCTGTGCGCAATTCGGGGATCGAGGACACCAGAAGGTCCGAATAGGGATGGAGCGGCGCCGCACGCATTGCCGCGCGGCTGCCGGCTTCGACCTTGCGCCCGGCATAAAGCACCATCACGTCGTCGCAGATCGCGCGCACCGTCGACAGGTCGTGGCTGATGAACAGATAGGAAAGCTTCAACTCCTTTCGCAACTCGGCCAGCAGATCGAGAATAGCCGCGGCGACCACGGTGTCGAGGGCTGACGTCACCTCATCGCACAGGATCAGCGCCGGCTCGGCAGCGAGCGCGCGGGCAAGGTTGACGCGCTGCTTCTGGCCGCCGGATAGTTCGCCCGGAAGCCGTTCGGCAATGTTGGCCGGCAGATGCACGAGGTCGAGCAGCCGGCGCACCCTGCGGCTGCGCTCGGCACCGTTCACGTTATGATAGAAGGTCAGCGGCCGGCCCAGGATCTGCCCGACCGAGCGGGTCGGATTGAGGGCCGTGTCGGCCATCTGGAAGACGATCTGGATGTTGCGCAATTGATCCCTGGAGCGCTGCGCCACGGATCCTGCCAGGGTTTCGCCGCGGAACTTCACCGTTCCGCCGGCAGCGGGAAGCAGTCCGGCGATAACGCGGGCCAATGTGCTCTTGCCGCAGCCGGACTCGCCGATGACGCCGAGATTGGTGCCCGGCTGCAGGCTGAGGCCGACATCGTTGAGCACCGTCACATTCGGCAGGCCGTCCGGACGGGACTTGCCGTATCCGGCGACCAGCCCCTCGACCTCGAGCAAGGGCAGCTCCCGCGTCATCTCGGCAGGCGGAGCGGCCTGGGCGTGCACGGCGGGATTGGCCGCGGCGAGCAGACTGCGGGTGTAGGGACTTTGGGCGTCCGTCAGAATCTGCCCGGTCGGAGCGCTTTCCTGAATGGAGCCATCGCGCAGCACGACGATGTGGTCAGCGATCTGCGCCACCACCGCCAGGTCGTGGGAGACATAGACGCCGGTGGTGTTGCGCTCGCGGATCACCGACTTGAACGAGCGCAAAACCTCGATCTGGGTGGTGACGTCGAGCGCCGTCGTCGGTTCGTCGAAGATCACCAGCTCCGGTTCAGCGATCAGCGCCATCGCCGCCGCCAGGCGCTGCAGCTGGCCGCCCGACACCTGGTGCGGATAGCGTGACCCGACCCCTTCGGGATCGGGCAACGCCAGCGCGCGAAACAGCTCCACCGCCTTCGCTTCCGCTTCTGCTCGCGGTGCCAGCTTGTGGATCATCGCGCTTTCCACAACCTGCGACATGATCGTTCTCGCCGGGTTGAAGGCGGCTGCCGCGCTTTGCGCAATATAGCTGACATTGCGGCCGCGGATCTTGGCCTTTTCTGCTTCCGACAGGGACAGGATCTCACGCTCGCCGATCCGGATCGAGCCGCCGGTGATGCGGCAGCCGCTGCGGGCATAACCCATCAGGGAAAGCGCAATCGTCGTTTTGCCGGAACCGGACTCACCGATTAACGCGACGACCGTTCCGCGCGGGACCGTGAAGCTGATATCGTGGACGATCGGCGTCTCGCGGCCGCTGTCGCTACGGGCGATGACGCGTAGGTTCTTAACTTCGACGAGCTCGCTCATGGCAGGCGATCCCGCAGGCGGCGCGGAAGATTGTCGATCGCTAGATTGACGCTGATGGTCAGCGAGGCGATGGCGAGCGACGGCATGATCACGGCAGGCGCCCCATAGGCCAGCCCGGATACGTTCTCGCGCACCAGCGCTCCCCAGTCGGCGTTGGGCGGCTGTACGCCCAGACCGAGAAAGCTGAGACCGCTCAGCAACAGCACGATGAAGACGAAGCGCAGGCCGAAATCCGCCAGCACCGGCCCGATCATGTTGGGCAGGATCTCTTCGCGAACCGTGTAGACGAAGCCTTCGCCACGCGCCTTGGCGACCTGCACGAAGTCGAGCTCGTTGATGTTGACGGCGAGCGCACGCGCTATGCGGAAAGAGCCGGGAAAATAGAGAAAGGCGAGCGTTCCCACCAGCACCGGAAGCGAACTGCCGATCGCCGCTATGATCACGAGACCGAACATCAGGTGCGGGATCGCAATCAGTGCATCTATGCCGCGGCTGACTATCGTGTCGAACCAGCCGCCGAGGACCGCGCTGATCATGCCTAGTGCGACGCCGATGGTACAGGCGATAAAGGCGGCCGCAATCGAGACGCCGACCGTGTATCGCGCCCCGAGAATGATGCGGCTCAGCATGTCGCGTCCAAGGTAGTCGGTGCCGAGCGGATAATCGCGGCTCGGCGAGGTGAACACGTCCATGCTGACGATCTTGCCGATCGGGTACGGCGCAAGCCATGGGCCGACGAGCGTAATCACGACCCAGAACAGTATGATGCAGAAGCAGACCGCACCGACCGCGGAGATGGTCAGGCCGCCTGCGCCAAACGTCGTTCGCCGGCTCTCGGGAATGATATCGGTGTGCTTGGTCATTTGTATCGCAGACGCGGGTTGGCGAGGATCGCGCATATGTCGGCTACGGTCACGAGGGCGAGATAGCCGAAACAGAAGATCATCGCGCAGGTTTGAATGAGAGGCATGTCGCGGGTGGCCACCCCGTCCACCATCAGCTTGGCGATGCCCGGGTAGTTGAAGATGGTTTCGACAATGATGACGCCGCCAAGCAGATAGGACAGGCTGAGCGCGACGGCATTGGCGATCGGACCGATCGCATTGGGCAGAGCGTGCGTCAGCACCGCACGAACCCGGCCGGCGCCCTTGAGCGTCGCCATCTCGACGAATGGCTGGCCGAGCGTGTCGATCAATGCGGCGCGGGTCATGCGGATCATCTGTGCCGAGACGACGAAACTCAGGCTGATGACCGGCATAGCGAAGACACGCAGCAATTCACCCAGCGAATGCACGTCGTTTGCGAAGGAAAGTGCTGGAAACCAGTGCAGGTGCACGGCGAAAACCAGCACCGCAATCGTGGCGACCATGAATTCCGGCACCGACACGACCGCGATCGTGGCAAAACTGACAAGCCGATCGTAGAGCGTGTTTCGCCACATCGCCGCGGTGATCCCCAAGGTAAGGGCGATCGGAACGGAAAAGGCGGCGGTGACGCCGGCAAGCAGTAGGGTATTGTGAAGGCGGCCGCCGATCAGCGTGACGATCGGAATGTCGTTGACCAGCGACGTGCCGGGATTCCCCGTCATCATCCCACCCAGCCAGAAAATATAGCGAAGCACCGCCGGCTGATCGAGATGCATCGCCTTGCGCAGGCCGGCGACCGCTTCAGGCGTGGCGGCCTGACCCAGAACGATCTGCGCCACATCGCCCGGCAGCATGTTGGTCGCCACGAAGACGACCACCGAAACGATCAGCAGCGTGAGCAGGGCCACCCCGAGGCGGGTCAGGATCATGCGCGTTATCATGCCGTGCAACTCCAGCGGAATGCGGGCGAAGCGCGAGTGGCGAGCCACCCGCGCCAGGTCGGTACCATCAAGCTTCGAGCCAGACGTTTTCCGAAAACGCAAAGCCCATCATACCACCGGTAGCCATCGGCTTCAGCCCCTTGAGCTTGGAGCTGTGAGCGTCGATGTTGCTGATGAAGACCGGGATCGCGACGCCGCTCTCCTCGTGCACCATCTTCTGCAGTTCGCCGTACATCTCCTTGCGCTTGGCGTCGTCGCGTTCCTTGCGGGCCTCGACAAGGATCTTGTCGAAACGCTCGCTCTTCCAATGCGATTCATTCCAGGGCGCGCTCGATGTGTAGAGCAGCGAGAACAGGATATCGGCCGTCGGGCGGGGATTGATATTGCCGAAACAGATGGGCGCCTTAAGCCAGTAATTCGACCAGTAGCCGTCTGCAGGCACCTTCTGGATATCGAGATCGAGGCCAATCTGGGACGCGGACTGTTGCAGCAGCACCGCCATGTCGATGGACTGGTCGGCGGCCGTCGAAGCAACGACCGGGATCCTTGTGCCCGCCAGCGACGACTTGGCAAGCAGCGACTTGGCCTTCTCGGGGTCATAGGGGCGCTGCGGCAGGTCGGCATTGTAGAAGCGGTTCGTCGGCGGCACCGGCTGGTCGTTGGCGACCTCGGCGTAGCCGCGGTAGATCGCCGTCTTGATCTGCTCACGGTCGAGCAGCAGCTTCATCGCCTCGACGAAATTCGGATCACTGCCCGGCGCGGTGTCGAGCCGCATGTTCAGGTCGGTATAGTTGCCCGCCGTCGTCGTCAGGAGATCGAAACCGCCGGCCTGCTTGATCAGCTGCGTCGACCGCGGATTGACCGAGCCGATCAGCGCGACGTCGCCCGAGAGCAAGGCGTTGACGCGAGCATTCTCGTCGGCAATGGCGAAGAACTCGACCTGGTCGAGATAGGGTCCGGTTCCTTTCCAGTAGTTCTCGTTACGAACGGCGATGGAATGCACGCCAGGCTGGAACTCCTTGCATTTGAAGGCGCCGGTGCCGTTGGCCGTGGTGAAGTCGGTTGTGCCAGCCTTGACGATCAGGAAATGGAACGTCCCGAGGATGACGGGAAGATCGGCGTTCGGCCCCGTCAAAACGATGGTGACCTCATTGTCGCCTGACTTCTTGACCTCGCCGATCTGGTCGGCGAGCGACTTGGCCTTCGACCCTACGGCCGGGTCCTTATGCCGGTTGAGCGAATAGACGACGTCGTCCGGACCGAAGGTCGAACCGTCATGGAAAGTCACGCTCTTGCGCAGCTTTACGGTCCAGGTGACGGAATCGTTGGTGTCGAAGCTCTCAGCCAGGTCCATTTGCGGCGAGAGCTTGTCGTCGAGGCTGGTAAGGCCGTTGTAGAAGCTGGTGCAGCGAACATAGTCGGTGGAAAGCGATGACTTGGCCGGATCGAGTGTGTCGGTGGTGCCGCTCGAATAACCGGCGGCGCGCATGCTGCCGCCTTTCTTCGGTGTGTCGGCATAGGCCTTGGTGGCAGAGCCCAGCACCGTGCCGGCCAGCGCGGCGCCCATTCCGCCAGCCAGAAGCATGCCGAGAAGCTCGCGCCTTGTGGCACCGTGGCGGATGGCGCTTTCGATCCGGGCGGTGTCGACCGGGCGCAAAATCTTGTCAAAATCGGGTTTCATCGTGTCAGCCTTTCGTTGAGCCGGCCGGCCAGGCTTGGCGCGCACCGGAGACCATTCTGGTTCATTTTCAAGCGCCCGAAGGCACCTCAGGCGATGACATTCAGTGTGGCTGTCTTCCCATCATTCCATTCCTGTTCCCCTGTTGGTTTCTTTGGTCTTGTTATGATCTTGGCGCCACTGTCTGAGCGGACGCGGGTATCGCAGGCGTATTCAGGCGACGCGATCCAGGCGGTCCTCGTCGACCGCGTCGGCCAGTTCGGCAAGTGTCGAGAAATGGTGGTCGGGCACCGTTAGCCTGGCAGGTTCGAGCGTGCCGCCAAATCCCTTCATGCCCTTGCGGCGCTCGATCCAGCAGACGGTGTAGCCAAGCTCGCGCGCCACGCCGATATCGTGATACTGGCTCTGCGCCACATGCAGAATGTCCTTCAGGCCGAAGCCCCAGGCGCTGATGCGGCCACGGGCGAAGGCGAAGAATTGTGGGTCCGGCTTTTCCAGGCCGACATCGTCCACCGTGACGGTGAGGTCGAACGGATTGCCAAGTGTTTGTGAAAAATGCGCCAACGCCCAGTTTTGGGCGTTGGTCATGGCGACCAGCTTGAACCGCTTGTGCAAGCGGGCAAGCGCCTCGACCGAATCCGCGAAGGCCGGCCAGTGCTTCACGGATTGGCGCAAGCCTTGCGCCGCCTCATCCGTAGCCGGCAGGCCGAGCGCCCGAGCAATTTCGAGGTAGCAGCGGGCGAGATCGTCCGGAAACAGGCCGGCATCCGGCTTGGCGCGCGCCTTGCGATAGGCGGTCAGAACCGTTTCGCCATCGACGGATAGTCCTGCCTTTTCGGCGACATCCCGCACATAGCTGGCGATGCCCGTTTCGAAATCTATCAACGTCCCGACGACATCGAAGGTCAGCACTCTGAAGTCTTTTTTCACGTGCATGCGCCTTTTTCCGAGGGGCTGCCATTTTTCCGAGCTTATGGCATCCGGACGGTTTGAATGGCTGAAGAGACTGGCTTTCACGGCAGAGAATTCTGAACTGGCGGCGAAGTCGCAATATTGCGCGGCGCAGACTTGCCCCGATGCCGCCCAACGATCACCGCCGAAGCGGCGAGGATGTTCTCAGCCGGTCTGTCGCCGTCGACCGAGCCAAGATCGTCGTGAAAACCCGATGATTTTGACATTTTTCGCTCCAATTTTCGCCGGAAGTTCCAGCAACTGTAAGCACGATTTAAGCTTAAATTTCCGCACACAATCGATAAGCGTCATAGATCGAGGAATATATATCCCGACTGGAGACCGCATCGCCAATACGATATAGCTTAAACTTTCCCACCTGATGTTCTTCTACAAAATCACCCTGATTATCATTGACAAAGAACGCGTCGGGCACCCCATCGTTTGCAGACCTGGACCTCAGCTCCTGGTAAATTTCTTCCGCCGGAATGGTCCCATTTTCGATGACTACCTGCGAGACGGCAAAGGTCGTTTCCGTGTCCGTCAACTCGTTGCGGAAGATTGCTGTCAGGCCGTTGCCCTGGCGGGCCACCTTGGTCAGCCTGATGTCCACCATCGTCCGAATGCCGAGTTCCGAGATGCGTTTACGGAAGCTGGCCTTTTCGGGATAAGGCATCTCCACCGCCACGGCGTCATCAGGGGTCGCGAGACTGACCGACTTCCCTTGCCCAGCAAGCTGGAGAGCACAGGACGGGGCCGCCTGGCGCCCGGTGCCATCATAGATGAGGATATCGTCCTTGCTGGATGCCGTACCGGTCAGCAGGTCCCAAACACTGTCGCAGAGTTCGGCCCCTTCCAGCCATTCCATATCGGGAACACCGCCAGTTGCCACCACAATGACGTCTGGACCTTCAGCAAGCACGGTATCGGCGTCGGCATATGCGTTCAGACGAACATCGACACCGAGGCGCTCAAGCTCGGTTGCCCGCCAGTCCACGATACCGAGCAGATCCCTTCGCTCGGTCGCGGACGCGGCAACCAGGATCTGCCCTCCAAGTTTCGCCCCCGCCTCGAAGAGGATGACAAAATGTCCTCGCTCGGCGGAGACTCTGGCTGCCTCCAGGCCTGCCGGCCCACCGCCCACGACAACGATCCTTTTGGAGCTGGCGGCGCGATCGATCGTGGAACTCAGCGTGGTCTCTCGGCCGCTCACTGGATTGTGGATGCAGTTCACCTTCTTATAGAGGCAGTAGGTGGCGCCAACGCATGGACGGATCCGCTCTTCTTCACCGCGCAGAATCTTGTTGACGATATCCGGGTCGGCGATGTGCGCCCGCGTCATGCCTATCAGGTCGACGATGTTCTCGCGGATCGCATGGCGAGCGGTCGCCACGTCCCTGATGCCTGCCGCATGAAGCAGGGGAAGTCTGGTCTCCTTCCTGAAGCGCGCGACTTGCGACAGGAACGGGGCACTGCGCTGAAACATGCCCGGCATGTTGTGCTCGGCCAACACCAGATCCGTATCCATGCGCCCGTAGATGCAGTTGAAGAAATCAACGTGCCCTTCCGTCTCGAACAGACGGGCAAGCTCGAGACAGTCGTCGAAGTCCGAGCCATCGTCGGTGCCCTCGTCGATCGCGAACCGAATGCCGACAATCATGCCGTCGCCGACAGCCTTGCGGATCGCCTCGTGAACCATCAGGCCAAATCGCGCCCTGTTCTCGACAGAGCCGCCATAGGCGTCGGTGCGCTTGTTCGTCCTCGGCGAGAGAAACTGACCGATCAGATGGCCACCCGTTACGGTTTCGACACCATCGAGGCCGCCCTCACGGCACCGGACAGCGGCAGAGGCGTAATCCCTGATGATGCGCCTGATATCTGCCTCATCCATTTCCTTTGGAAAGTTTCGGTTGCGCGCCTCGCGGATCCGTGACGGGGCAACCGCGGGCAGCCAGTTCCCCGCATATGCCGTTGCCCGCCTGCCCAGATGCGAGACCTGGGACATCACGGCCGCACCATGTTGATGGATGCGTCGCGCCAGGCACTGCAGATGCGGGATGATCTCGTCGCTGGACAGATTAAGCTGCCCGCCGCCCCAGCTCGAGTCCGGAGAGGTCATTGCCGAGCCGCCGATCATCGTCATGGCGAGACCGCCGCGCGCTTTCTCTTCGTGGTAGCGTTGATATCTTTCCAGCGGCATCCCGCCTTCGTCCAGCATCGAGGCGTGGCTGGTGCTGATCACGCGGTTGCGGAACTCAAGCTTCTTGATCCGGAACGGTCTGAGAAGCGGGTCGCCGCTTGTCCCCGAGGTCTGGCCTTCCGTGAGCTGGTTCATTCGCATCGTCCTGCATCCACGGCTTGCCCCGCCTGGGCCGGCACATCACGTACCGGGCTGTTCGAGCGCGGGCTGCGAGCCGCTCGAACACTGCCGCTTCAATCATGGTTGTACATTTCCGAGCGGTTCAGAAGCTTGAAAAACCACATGGTGGCATACGCTGTGGTTATGACCATGGTTCTCCGGTCACCTCTTACGCGCTGCAGAGTTCAGCAAGCAAACAGCGGCGGATTGCACCATTCCGTTTCAATTTTTGGTTATATGATTTGTGTAAAGGCATATAAAAAACGTATGCCCTCTGGATGAACAGTTCGGGGCCGGGCATCAAAAACTCTAACCGCGGGGTCAAGATCGGGCGCGAGACCCTCACCCTTCAAATACGCCCCCGATCGTATGCTGGCCTGAAGACGTTGCAACTTGGGACAACAGTGATCGCATGGTGGCATTGTCCAAACTCATCCCCTCCGCGAGAGGCCTGTTTGTTTTCGAGGCCGCGGCACGAACCGGCAGCTTCACTGTCACTGCCGGTGAGTTCAATGTAACCCAGCCTTCCGTCAGCCGAACCATCGCCCAGTTCGAAGCCGAGCTGGGAATGCGGCTGTTCGATCGTGGCCCGACCGGGCTTACGCTTACAGATGACGGCCGGGTGCTCTACGCCTCTGTCCGTGAGGGACTCAGCCAGATTCGTGACACCATTTTGATAATCCAGGACCAGAAGAAAGCCAGCAAACCACTGGTTACCTTGTCACTCTCAAGTTCATTCGTCACCCATTGGCTGGTATCGAGGTTAGGGGCTTTCAACGCCACGTTTCCGAACGTGGATCTGCGCTTTGATTTGATTGCGGGCGTCATGCGTGGGATGCCGGACAATGTCGACCTGGGAACGCGGATCGTTGGCGACGATGATACTCAGTATCACCGGTGGGACTTTTCACCGGAAATCATCCTTCCGGTATGCAGTCCTTCCTACCTTCGCGCCCACGGCAAGCTTGATCACGATGGCGACGGCGACGGCCACGTCTTCTTGCATCTTACCGATCACCGTCTGCAGCAATGGGCCGACGTGTGGGGAAACGTGGCGAACCGCAAGACTGCCAAGGGAACGTGGCTGGAGTTCTCCGACTACGCGGTCATCCTTCAGGCGGCTCTCAACGGCGAAGGTGTCGCGCTTGGCTGGCTCAGTGTCACCTCGACCGCACTGCTGAAAGGGATACTGGTTCCAGCATCGGATCGCCTCATCAACACGGGGCGTCACCACCGTCTGATCGCTCCGCGTTCGAGGCCCCTTCGACCCGTCGTGGCGGAAATCGCCAATTGGTTGAGATCGCAAATGATGGAAGATGTCGACGCGCTGCAACCCCTGCTTCAGTCGGCAGTCACGCACAACTGACATCGCTCGCCGCTATGTCGCGGTACCCCGCGCAGGGCGGCTTGTCCCGCGATCATCCGCAAAAGTGGCGAAAGGTTTTCAGCCAGTTGCCGCCTATGATCGCCGCCGTCTGTTCGCGACCGTAGCCGCGGTCGAGAAGGCCCTGCGTCAGGTTCGGCAGCTTGGTGACCGTCTCGATGCCGACCGGGTAGGACTGCCGGCCAAAGCTCGAAAGCGGCCCGAAAATGTCGGGGCGGCGGGTGCGCCAGGTGACGACGCTCGGCGGTGCGATGACCGACGCCTGCTCTTGGTACTTCTCGACATAGTCCACCCCGATGCCGACATGCTCGGGGCCGACCAGCCGGACCAGATGATCGACGTGATCGAGGAAATCATCCAGCGTCGGCGTTCCATCCGCCAGCGATTGCGGCAAGCCGCAGACGCCGATCATGCCGCCTTTCTCGGCCATCGCCTTGACCGTCCTGTCCTCGGTGTTGCGGCCGTTCGACCGCAGCCCGTCGGCATTAGAATGCGTACAGACCGGCGCCCGGGCCAGTGCAGTGGTCTCGGCGCGCGTACGATGGCCGCAATGCGAAAGGTCGATCATCAACGGCAGGGTGTTTGCCAACGCCACCAGTTCCTCGCCAAGATAGCTGAGGCCGGCATCGCGCCTTTCGCCGCATCCGTCGCCGAAGATATTGGCTGTCGTGTAGGCAAGGCCGAGCACGCGAAGCCCCATCCTGGTCAGCAGTTCCAGCCGCCAAAGCTGATCGTCCAGCATGGTCGCGCCTTGGGTGCCGAAAACGACGCCAAGCTTGCCGGCCCGCTTCGCCGCCAGCATGTCGTCGGCCGTCAGGCAGAGTTTCAGGCAGGCGCTCTTCTCGATCATCGAGAGATAGCGCTCCGCATTGCGCATCACGACATCCCAATTCTCCTCCAGGGCGAAGGTGACATTGGTCGCGTTGACCCCGCCGGCCAGGGTCCGTTCGGCATATTTGTCCTCCAGCACATACGCGATGGACAGCGCGTCGAAGACGAATATTTCGTCGTGGAAGCGTCGCGTCTCTTCGCTGGCTTGCCCGGTGGCCGGGCGGACGGCGGATACAACTGACATCTCGATTTTCTCCTTGATGGATTCAGGTTGAAACCAGGCGAGCGGCCTCGGCCGCAAACCGCTTGATGTGGAATGGCTCGATCGGTGTCGTGGTGGAGCCCCGGTCGATCAGTTCGGCCATGACGTCACCGACCCCTGGGCCGAGCTGGAAGCCATGGCCGCAAAAACCGAAGGCGTAATAGAGCCCGGACACCCGAGCGCTAGGCCCCATGATGGGAATATCGTCAGGCAAGTAGCTCTCGATGCCGCTCCAGGTGCGGATGACCCGCATGTTGGCGAGCGCCGGCACCAGGCGCCGGATCTGCCGAAGCTGGTTGCCGAGATGACCCGGCACCGCATAGGCGCGCCTTATGTCGGCAAAGGCCGGGCCGCGCGTGCCGCCGCCGAAGACGACATTGCCGCGTTCGACCTGCCGCAGATAGACGACCTCTTGCGGAATTGCAGTCGATACGCCGATCACCGGTCTGAGACGGTAGGGCAAAGGTTCCGTCACCGCCATTTGCGGCCCGTGCACGGCGATGGGAACCGGCTCTTCGAACTGCTGTGACAGGGCCCCACCCCAGGCTCCGGCGGTAACCAGCGCAATCGGCGCGCTGAATATCCTCCCGTCCGTTGCGATCGCCTGGAAATCATCGCCTGGCTTGGCGATCGAGATGATCTCGGTGTTCTCGAACACGGCAACGCCGGCTCGAGCGGCAGCGCGCCCGAAGGCGGGTGCCGCAAGCCGCGGATTCGCGTGGCCGTCATTCGGCGAATAGGAGCCGGCAATCGCCTCAGGTCCGAAAAAGCCGAAGCGCGCCCTGAGCTCGTTGGCGCTCAACAGTTCCAGGTCGAGGCCATAGTCGCGCGCCTTTTGCGCATAGGCTTCGATCACTCCGATCTGCCTGGGATCGTAACAGACGCGGATATGGCCGGTCGCCAGGAACTCGGCGTCTTCGCCAAGCAATTCCTTCAGTCTGCCCCAGATTTCGCGAGAACGATTGGCCAGGGGGAGCTGCGGCAGAAAGCGTCCCTGCCGCCGCACATTGCCAAAATTGACCCCGCTCGCCTGCTGGCCGAGCAGTCCCCGTTCGAGCAAGGTGACCGAACGCCCACGCCGGCGCAGGAAGAACGACGCGGCGGTTCCCATCAGGCCGCCGCCAATAACAATCACATCGGCCTGCAGCGGCTTCATGCTGCCTGCTCCGTGTCGCTCTCGGCACCGATGACGAGGGGCTTCACCGGCGCCTGGCCACGGATGCGGCCAACCGCTTCAACCGGGATGCCGGCACAAGCGGCGATCACTTCGGCCGCGGCATGTCCGCAATAGCGGCCCTGGCATCGGCCCATGCCGACACGGCTGAAGGCCTTGGCGCGATTGACCTCGACAGCGCCATTATCGGAGACGGCGGCACGCAGTTCACCGGCGGTGATGTTTTCGCAGCGGCAGACCACAGTGTCTTCGCTGAGAGCGGCGGCTGCTGCGGCAGGCCATGGAAAAGCAGCGGCGATGCCACCCCGAAACCGCTCGAAAATACGCAGGCGGCGGCGAAGGCGGGCGACATCGCGCGACGCGACCGGGCGTCCCAAATCGGACAGCACCGCGAGCGCGGTCAGACGCCCCGCGGCCTCGGCCGCGTCGGCTCCGAGTGTCATGGCGCCATCGCCGGCCAAATAGACACCCGCCACGCTGCTGCGGCCGTCGACGTCCTTTACCGGAAAGAACTGGCGTGTCTGCGCATCGAAACGGAACTCACAACGGGCAAGGTCCGCCAGTTGCGTCTCCGGACGCAAATGATAGCCGAGCGCGACGGCGTCGCAGGCAATCGCCCTGACCTGCCCTGTGCCGGTGCGGAAGCGGATCGTCTCGACGCCAATCTCAGGCCGGCCTTCGATCTCGACCGGCGTGATGCCGGTTTCGATCTCGATGCCGGCACGGCGAAGCTTCATGGTGAGGGCAAGTCCCTTCAGCAGGACGTCCGGGCGGGCGATCAGCTTGGGCAGTGCCTTGACCCGCAGGCGGAAAGGCGAGGTATCGAGCACCGCGGCCACTTCGGCGCCGGCCTTCGAATATTGTGCCGCCACGAGATAGAGCAGCGGTCCACTTCCCATGAACACGACGCGCCTGCCGATCACGGCGGCCTGTGACTTCAACGCAATCTGCGCGGCGCCCAGGCTGTAGACACCGGCCCGGTTCCAGCCCCGCACCGGCATCAGGCGGTCGGTTGCCCCCGAGGCGATGATCAGCGCATCGAAATCGACCGCACTGGTCCGGGGCCCCTGAAGGAGATGCAGCTGCTTTTCCCATATCCCCCAGGCGAGCGTCTCGGGTCGATAGTCGATGCGATCGCGCAAGGCGTCGAAGCTGCGGTGCAGATCCTCGGCACGGCCGGCTTCCGATCCGTAGAGCGAGGCGTAGGAGCGGCGAAAACCCTCCGGCTGGCGGCGGTAGATCTGGCCACCGTCACGGCCGCCTTCGTCGATCACGATCGGCCGAACGCCTGATGTAACCAGCGTCTCGGCGGCACGTACGCCCGCTGGACCGGCGCCGACAATCACTATGCGAGGATCGGGCGCTATGCGAGGCTCGGCCATGCCTGCTCCGGAGCTTTGGTGGCAATGCGCATGCCTGCGGCAAGCGACGTGGTGCAGGCGCGCAAGCGCTCGCCTGTGTCGGTCCATAGCCAGCAATCCTGGCAGGCGCCCATCAGACAAAAGCCGGCACGATCGCCATCGCCGAACTCGGAACTTCGCAAATGACGGATCTGCGTGAGCATCGCCACCAGCAGCGTGTCGCCCTTGCAGCCTTCAGCCGGCTGGCCGTCGATCGAAAAGACGAGCCTCGGCCTGTCTTCCTCGCCAAGGCGCCGGAAACGGCCGCTTTCGTTTGACGTCATGGGGGATCCTCCTTCGGATCTGGCTGTCTGCCACCCCATGATCTTCTCAGCCCGCCGCGTCCGCCACCAATACTATGTGTTTTGCCATCCAGAACTTTTGGTTATGCTGGGCCATGAACGCCAAGCATCTCGAAGTCTTCCGCGCTATCATGCGCCACAATTCGCTTACCGCGGCCGCGGAAGCCTTGCATGTTTCCCAACCCGCGGTGAGCAAGATGCTCAGGCATTTCGAAATCGTGATCGGTTACAAGCTCTTCGAACGCATAGGCGGCCGCCTCGTGGCTACACCAGAGGCGCATCTGCTGTTTCGCGACGCCGACCGGATTTTCCGCGAGATCGAAGTGCTGAAGATCTATTCGAACCGAATTCGCGACAAGCAGTTGAGCCTGCTGCGCGTCGCAGCCAGCGCGCCGCCGACCTTCGCGCTGCTGCCGGCCGCCACCCAGCGCTTCCGCCGGCGCAATCCCGGGGCACGCCTGGTCCTTCAGACGCTACCGGCGGAGGAGATTGCCGAGCGCATCCTGATCGGCGACATCGATCTTGGCCTGACCATGACCACCCTGCCCCAGCCGCAGATCCGCAATGAGGTTGTCGGCGCGGCGAACATCGTCGCACTGGTCCTGCCGGAATCGCCGCTCGCAAAGCTCGAGGTTGCTACGCCGGCCGATCTGACTGACCAGACCTTGATCAGTTACGGCAGGAACACACCTGCCGGCCAGATGCTTGCGCGCGTGTTTCAGGACCAGGGACACGTCTGCGATCCACAGATTGAAATAAGCCTGTCGATCGCGGCCGCGCCTCTTGTGGCGGCTGGACTGGGTATTGCGTTGGTCGATGGGCTGGTTCCCTGGGCGAACCTCGGAAACCTGAAAGTGTTGCCGTTCCAGCCCCGCTCAGCGCTCGATATCGTGCTCGTGACAAGCACCACCTTGCCGCAATCGCGCTTTGGGCGCGAATTCGCCCGCGACATACAAGCCGCGATCCACGATCTGGGCCGGGCCAGATCTTCACCTGCCTAGTCGGCGAATGGCGCGCCAGCGGCCGAAATCGTCTGGTTTTTTGGCGCGACCTCGCAGTGCTGTTGCAAACCACGACCAAGACCGAGGTTCAAGCCAACTAGGGCGCGCTGCCTGCTCCAGGCTCAAATGCGGACTTTAGGGGCACGGTCCCTCTGCCAGTTCGAGACCGCATATTACGCGACTTCAGACGCAATGGTTCGTCGGCTAGCCGACGAATGAAATGGTCGTCGGGGCTTGCGCTGACCGTAGGACGTGCGCCTAGTATGCGCAGTCAGATCATTGGATTTCGAAAGGCCAGCAATGTCGCCGAGCGAAACGACACCCCGAGCGCCGAGTGAGCAAACTGTTCTCTCTGTTCAAAATCTGACTGTCCGCCTGCCCGCGAATATGGAGCGGGAGAACGCAGTCGAAAACATATCCTTCGACATGCGGAGGGGTGAGATGCTCTGCATCGTCGGCGAGTCCGGCTCCGGCAAGTCGGTCACCGCAAATGCGATCATGGGCCTGCTGCCATCTTCGGTGCGGATCACGCAGGGGAGCATCCGGTTCAAGGGCCACGATCTGGCCAGCGCACGGGAAGATGTTCTGCGCGGCCTCAGGGGCCGTTCGGTCTCCATCGTCTTCCAGGATCCGCTTTCGGCGCTCAATCCGCTGATGACCGTCGGCCAGCAGATTGCGGAGGTCATGGAAGCGCACCACGCAGGCACTTCGGCGACCCGCACGAAGGCGGTTGTCGATCTGCTCGGCGAAGTCGGCCTGCCGGAGCCGGAGGTTCTGCGGCACCAGTATCCGTTCCAACTCTCTGGCGGGCAACGCCAGCGCGTCATGATCGCCATGGCGCTCGCGCTCGGGCCCGATCTGCTGATCGCCGACGAGCCGACGACGGCTCTCGACGTCACCACCCAGGCGCAGATCCTTGCGTTGATCCGGCGGCTGCAGCGCGAAAAGAACATGAGCGTGATGTTCATCACGCACGATTTTGGCGTCGTCGCAGAAATCGCCGATCGCGTCATCGTCATGGAGAAAGGCGCGATGGTCGAACAAGGCGTCGCTTCCGACGTGCTTGGCAATCCAAGCCATCCCTACACCAAACGACTGATCGCCGCCGTCCCGCATATGATCGAGAATGAGACGAAGTCGCGCGGCGATGCTCCGATTGTGCTGGAGGTGCAGAAGCTCGACAAGACCTACCGGCCGGGCATCGGCTTCTTCTCGCGGTCCCGCATCGTGCACGCCGTCAAGCAGGTCAGCTTTGAGGTCCGCCAGGGCAGAACGCTCGGCATCGTCGGCGAGTCCGGCTCGGGGAAATCGTCGCTGGGCCGCCTCCTGCTGAAACTCCTGGACTGCGATGGCGGCGCGATCCTGTTCGACGGCAAGGATATCGCCGCACTTTCGGCTTCCGAGTTCCGGCCGATGCGGCCGCACATCCAGATGATCTTCCAGGATCCGTTCGCCTCGCTCAATCCGCGGCAGACGATCGCCAAGATCCTCACCGTCGGCCCGATGGCGCATGGCCTGTCTGCTCGGGAGGCGCGTGCGAAGGCGCTGCAACTGCTTCGGCTGGTTGGGCTCGACGAGGGTGCCTATGACCGCTTTCCGCATGAGTTCTCAGGCGGCCAGCGTCAGCGGATCGGCATCGCACGCGCCCTGATGATGGACCCCAAGGTCCTGGTCGCCGACGAGGCGGTCTCCGCTCTCGATGTCTCCATCCAGGCGCAGATCCTCGATCTGCTGGCCAGCATCCAGGAAGAAATGAAGATCGCCATGATCTTCATCACTCACGACCTGAGGGTGGCAAGCCGCATCTGCGACGAGATTCTGGTCATGAACCGCGGCGAAGTCGTGGAATCCGGTCCGCCTTGGCAGATATTCCGGTCGCCACGTCATGCCTATACCCAGCAACTCATCTCTGCCATTCCCGGCAAGGAATGGGTCCCCGCCGCCTAATGCATGTCGCCCAAAAGCATGCCCCTCGGTCTTGAACCGAGGGTGCGCAGCGATTTTGGGATAACAAAAGCAAGTCGCGTGAATCCCTTCAGAGGCGACGCGCTTTAGGTCGGCGCGCGGCCGCAAGGCCTTGTCTCGATCGAACTGCGCGCGCGCACCTCGGACCCTTCTGCAGGGCAAGATAGTTGCGTTTGTCCATCAAAAGTAGTTGCAATTGTCCACTACCCGCTCAACTATGCCTTCGAAGGCCCGCGGCAACCCCGATTTTCGAGGCTGCCGGTGATCTCGACGCAGGCTGCCAAGCCTCAGGAGAGTGTCCGTTGCCGAAGAAGAAGAAAGGCCCTCCTCACACTGTCGAGACGGTAGGGCTCGATGTCCTCGAAGACACGTTGAGCTTCTATATCCGAAGCATCAATATCGCCCTTTCTCGTGATCTCGATGACCGCCTGGAGGGTCTCGATGTGGCTCGGGGAACCGGCAAGATCACCACCCTGCTTCTTGTCGACAGCCATCCGGGGATACGGCCATCTGTCATCGCGCAGCTCATTATGCGCGATCGTTCCGCCATGGGCAGGCTGGTCGACCAGATGATCGAGCACGATCTTCTGACGCGTGAGGCCGCAACGGATGACGGACGCGCGCAGGAGCTCCATATCACCGAAAAAGGAGCGGACCTCGCCCGCAAGGTGCGCAAGATCGCCACCAAACAATCCAGCGATTTCTTCGCCGGTGTGCCCGAGAAAGACCAGAAGCGTCTGCTCGACATATTGCGGCGCGTCTACCGCCGCACCGCGGGACTCGACCAATGAGGGAACCGGCAAGAAGCCGAGCCGGCCAGCGTGTGGCTCTCGTGTCCGGTGCCAGCCGCGGCATTGGTGCGGCTTGCGCCCGGCACCTGTTTGAAACGGGCTGGTCACTGTCGCTCGGCATGCGCGAACCGGTGCAGCCTGACTGGGCCGACAACGAGCGCGTCCGCGTATTCTCCTATGAGGCCACGGCGGCCAACGCCGAACGGGCGTGGATCGACGGTACCATCGATGGCTTCGGCCGGATCGACGCAGTCATTGCCTGTGCCGGCATTATGATTCCGAAGTCGGTCATCGACATCGACGACGCGGATCTCGATCTCATGTTCGAGATCAACGTCAAGGCTCCGCGCCGTCTGGTGCGCGCGTCATGGGAGTGGCTTGCGGCAAGTCGAGCAGGCCGTGTCATAATTCTCGCCTCGCTGTCGGGCAAGCGGGTCAAGTCCCCGAGGGCCGGCGCCTATTCGATCTCGAAGTTTGCTGCCGTCGCCCTTTCCCACGGCATCCGACAGGCGGGGTGGGATCTTGGAATTCGAGCCACTGCCGTCTGCCCCGGTTTCGTCGCCACCGATATGGCGCGCAGCATCACCGATCGCGCCGACGCGCTGATGACCGATCCCGATGATCTCGCACGGACCATCGGCTTGCTCCTCGACCTGCCCGACCATGCGAGCGTCGCGGAATTCTCCATCAATTGCCAGCTCGAGGAGCTCTACTGAGCATGCCCGGACCGTTCGTCGTCCCCGTTCATGGAGATATTGAACTGCCAAAGGAGGTGGATTGCGTCGTCATCGGCGGCGGCATCATCGGCGCCTCCTCGGCGCTGGAACTCGCAGAAAGCGGTTTGCGGGTAGCGTTGTGCGAAAAGGGAGGAATCGGCCAGGAGCAGTCCAGCCGCAACTGGGGCTGGGTACGCATCTCCCGTCGGGATCCGCGCGAGATCCCGCTGATGGCGGAAGCACTGCGCATCTGGACGAGGCTCTCCGAACGTACGGGCCGAGATACAGGCTACACGCGCGCCGGAATTGTGTTCACCTGCGCGAACGACAAGGAATACGAACAGCACGAACGCTGGGGACGTCATCTCGAAGGTTATCAGCTCGAGTCGCGAATGATCGGTGCGACGCAATTGCGTGAGCTCCTCCCCGGCTCCAATCTCGACGTCAAAGGAGCGCTGTACACACCCGCCGACGGTCGCGCCGAGCCGCAGAAGGCCGCTCCGGCGATTGCCGAAGCAGCGCGTGAGCGCGGCGCCGCCATTCTAACGGAGTGCGCGGTGCGTGGCGTGGAGACGACCAACGGCGCCGTCTCGGGCGTCGTGACCGAACGTGGCTTCATTGCCTGCAAGGCGGTCGTCCTTGCCGGAGGGGCCTGGTCGAACCTGTTTTGCGGAACGCTTGACCTTGACCTGCCGCAGCTGAAAGTCATGAACACAGTTCTTCGCACGACGCCGGTCGAAAACGGACCGGAACAGGCCGTGTGGGCAAACAATTTCGCCATGCGCAAGCGCCAGGATGGCGGATATACCATCGCCTCCAGCACCACCAATGTCGTCGATATCGTGCCGAACTCCTTTCGGTACGCGCGCGATTTTCTTCCGGCCTGGAAGATGGAGTGGCGATCGCTGAATTTCCGTCTGGGAGGCCGTTTCCTCGAAGAGGCAAGAGTGCCGACCCGTTGGGCAATGGATGAGGCCAGTCCTTTCGAATACTATCGCGTGCTCGACCCCAAGCCGTCGAAGAAAAGCTCCGAGCGTGTCCTTTCGAACGCCCGCAAGGCATTTCCGGTTCTGGACAAGGCAGAGATCGCGCAGCGCTGGGCCGGCTATATCGACGTCACGCCCGACGCCGTCCCTGTCATTTCCGCCGTCGATGCCGTCCCCGGCTTCCATGTCGCGACCGGATTCTCGGGCCATGGTTTCGGCATCGGCCCGGCGGCAGGCAGGCTGATGGCGGACATCGTCACCGGACGGCCGCCGATCGTCGATCCAAAGGATTTCCGGTGGTCGCGGTTTTCGGACGGATCGAAAGTCGCGCCAATCAGTGGATTCTAACCGCTCCGACAAGAGAGCGGGACGCAGCAAAAGTGGAACACTTCAACAGGAGACTCTAATGTCGAACCAGAGCAGCAGCACAATTTTTCGGCCGACGCGTCGTCAGACGCTTGGAATGGCAATCGCCGGCGCCGCCGGCCTCGCCATGCCCAACCTGACAGGAGCCGGCAAGGCCCTTGCCGCAACCCCGCCGAGCGCGCCCAAGGGGCAGGTGATAGTCGGCTTTTCCCAGGAGCCCACCGTCTTCAACCCGCATCTGGTGCATATCGAGGTCGACGAGGGCATTCACTTCAGCGTCTTCGATCCGCTGTTTGGCGTCGATCCGAAAGGTAATTTCTTCCCCGCACTCGCCAAGGAGGTGCCTACCGTCGAGAACGGCGGCATCTCGGCCGACGGACTCGAATGGCACGTAAAGCTGCGCGACGACGTGAAGTGGCATGACGGAAAGCCGTTCACGGCCGAGGACGTCAAGTTCACGCTCGAACTCTTGGT
Organism: Mesorhizobium sp. M0571; assembly: GCF_040320985.1. Classification (NCBI taxonomy): domain Bacteria; kingdom Pseudomonadati; phylum Pseudomonadota; class Alphaproteobacteria; order Hyphomicrobiales; family Phyllobacteriaceae; genus Mesorhizobium; species Mesorhizobium sp. M0571. The sequence goes on along the minus strand of NZ_JAMYQT010000004.1, from coordinate 47,297 downwards.
CGACCCGAAATTTCTGAGCTGGCGGCGCGCCGGCCACGAACTTGTCCAGGACCTCACCGTCGTCTCGCCAACCGAGATCAGATGGAAGATGAAGGAGCCATACGCAACCTACCCGTCAATTCTGGCCGCGACCTTCATCGTTCCGAAACATGTGCTCGGTGCGGCGGAGGACAAGAATACCGCGCCGTTCAACAACGCCCCAATCGGGACCGGGCCGTTCAAATGGGTGGAACGCATGGCCGGCGATCATATCGAACTGGCCGCCAACACCGACTACTTCGGCGACGGCCCTTATCTCGAGCGGCTGATCTATAAATACATTCCGGACCTGACAGTTCTCTACACCCAATTCAAGACCGGTGACATCGACGTCATCGGACTGCAGTGGATCACGGCCGACCACTATGAGGAAGCCAAAGCATTGAGCGGAACGTCCGTTGCCGTCATTCCCGCCGCCACGGTCGAATCGCTCAGCTTCAACATGGAGCGCCCGCAGTTCAAGGAACTCGCCGTTCGCCAGGCGCTGTACTATGCGCTGGACAAGAAGACGATCATCGACGCCCTCTACTACGGGCTGCCGACCCCGACCGAGACCTACATGCCGCAGCAATCCTTTTACTACAATCCGGATCTGCCGAAGCAGGAATACGATCTGGAAAAGGCCAAGAAATTGCTGGACGAGGCCGGCTGGGTCCCCGGCGCGGATGGCATCCGCGTCAAGGACGGCGTCCGCCTCTCGTTCAAGAACTCGACCACGGCGGGCAATCATATCCGCGAACAGGCGCAGCAGTTCATTCAGCAATCGTATCGCGACGCCGGTGTCGAGGTGGTGATCTCCAACCTGCCACCGGCCGTGATGTGGGGCGACTACTGGATGAAGTCGGAATACGATTCCGTCGTCGTCGGCATCAACTTCCTGACAGGATCCGACCCCGACACGTCGGATTACCTCAGTTCGAAATCAATTCCGGCCAAGGGCGGCGCCGGCCAGAATACGTGGCAATATGCCAGCCCTGAGGTGGACAAGCTGCTCGAAGCCGGCGGCGTCGAATTCGTGCCGGAGAAGCGCAAGCAGGCCTACCTGAAAATCCAGGAGACCGTGCGCAACGACCTGCCTTTCCTGCCGATGTTCCAATACGCGACCGTCCGCGGACACAAGTCCGGTGTCGAAGGGGTCGAGCCGAACATCAATGTGCGCATCGACTCCTGGGACGTGGCCACCTGGTACTGGTCCTAGCTGCGGACGTGAGGCCGGGCCGGCACTGACGGCTCGGTTTCAATCGCCGACAAAGGCGCCACTGGCGCGACCCATATCCGACGGACAGCAAAAACGGAGACATCCGGCATGCTTCGCTATCTGCTGGGACGCTTCTGGCAAAGTCTCGTCCTGCTCCTGCTGGTTTCGGTGATTGGCTTTGCCGTCTTGAACCTCGCTCCAGGCGGACCGCTCTCGCAGTTCAGCCTCACGCCAGGGATGACGCAGGCCGATCTCGATCGCATCGCCTCGCAAATGGGGCTCGACCGACCTCTTCCGGTTCAGTACATCGACTGGCTGTCACACCTGCTTCGCGGTGACTGGGGACGTTCCTACCGGGACGGAAGGCCGGTGCTCGACATCATCTGGGAGCACCTTGTCGCAACATTGCTGCTGATGGGCGTATCGACCGCGATCGCCATCTCCGTCGGTACGTGGGTAGGTGTCCTTGGCGCGCTCAAGCGGTATTCGATCTTCGACTACGCGGCGACAGTCGGCGCAATGGTAGCGTTGTCGATCCCGACCTTCTGGTTTGGGTTGATCGCGATTTACATCTTCTCGCTCCGGCTCAAATGGCTGCCGGCCGGTAACATGTACACGATCGGCAATGGCTCGCTCGGCGACTACGCGATCCATCTCATCATGCCGAGCATCGTTCTTGCGCTGGTCAATGTCGCCGTGTGGAGCCGCTACATGCGCACCGCGACGCTCGACGTCATCAACCAGGATTTCGTCCGAACGGCCCGGGCCAAGGGGCTGAGTTCCCGACGCGTGTTGATCCGCCATATCCTCGGAAACGCCCTGCTGCCGATGATCACGCTGCTGGGACTGCAACTGCCGACAATACTGGGTGGCGCCCTGGTGACGGAAACTGTCTTTACCTGGCCCGGCATGGGGCGGCTGTTCCTCGATAGTCTCGGTTACAGCGACTACCCCGTGGTGATGGGCCTGTTGATGATGTCCGCGGTCCTCGTCCTGGTCGGCAATCTGGCCGCGGACCTCACCGTCGCGTTCGTCGATCCGCGCATTCGATTGAGCTGAGGAACGAAGCGATGACCCAGTCGGATTTCCTTGTCCCCACCCACGCCAGGCAACGCTGGTGGCATAGCCGCAGCGTGCGCCGATTTGCCCGTCATCGACTGGCGATGTTCGGCCTGGTGATGATCATCGTTCTGGTGCTGGCCTGCGTCTTCGGACCCTTGCTGCTGCCCTTTGACGATCTCTACATCGACCTGCGTGGCCGGTTCTCGCCGCCGTTCACGGGCTATCATTTCTTCGGCACCGATCCGCTTGGCCGCGACATCGCGGCGCGCCTCTTCATGGCCGGCCGCATTTCGCTCCTGGTCGGCTTCGCCGCGATGATCATCAGCACGGTCTTCGGAACCGTGCTCGGGATCGCCGCCGGCTTCTTCGGCGGCCGCATCGGCACGGTACTGATGCGTTTCGTCGACGCGATGCTGTCCTTTCCCAACATCTTCCTGCTGCTGGCGATGGCGGCCTTCATCAAGCCGAGCCCGATCATGATCACCCTGATCATCGCGGCAACGAGCTGGATGGAAATCGCGCGCATCGTGGAGGCGGAAGTGCGTTCGTTGCGCGAACGCGACTTCGTCGTCGCCGCCCGCATGCTCGGGCTCAGCAACAGCCACATCATGTTTCGCGAGCTGTTGCCCAATGCGATCGGTCCGATCATCGTCGCGGCCACGCTTACCGTTGCCCGCGCCATCCTTCTGGAAGCCTATGTCAGCTTTCTCGGCTACGGCATCCAGCCTCCGCTGCCGAGTTGGGGCAACATGCTGAACGGCGCCCAGCAATATCTCGACAGCGCGCCGTGGCTGGCAATCGTTCCTGGTGCCGCAATCACACTGGCGGTCACCAGTTTCAACTTCATCGGCGACGGATTGCGCGATGCGCTCGACGCACGAAGCGACATGCTGTGAGGCCGCCCGGAATGGCAAGGTTTTCGCCGTTTGAAGTCTCGCTCTGGTATGCGACCGCGCCGCCGGCGCCAGAGACCAGCCCTCTGCAAGGACGCAGGCGGGCGGACGTCTGCATCGTCGGCGGCGGCTACACCGGGTTGACCACCGCACTCGATCTCGCCCGTGACGGCATAGACGTCGTTCTGCTCGAAGCCCAGGAGATCGGGTTCGGCGGCTCGGGCCGCAATGCCGGCCACTGTACGCCAACCTTCACCCATTACAGCCTGCCCGAACTGCGTGCCATGCTGGGCGAGCCGTGGGCCGAACGGCTGATCGCCCGGCAGACAGGGGCAAACAAACAAGTCGCTGGGATGATCGAGCGCTATGGCATCGATTGCGAATGGCAACAGAACGGCTACGTCATGGGCGCGCTTACGCCAGGCGCTGTCGCCAAGCTCGAGGCAAAGGCGCAGCAATACAATGCCGTCGGCGCCAAGACGCGGGTGCTCGACAGGCAGGCGAGCGAGGAGATGACCGGCAGCCCGCGATATTATGGCGGCTGGTTTCATTCCGAGGCCGGTCACCTCAATCCATTGGGATATGCAAGAGGCCTAGCACGTGCCGTCATGGAGGAAGGTGGCACAATCCACACTGGGTCGCCGGTCCGCGATGTCGTGCGACAGGATGGTGCCTGGGCAGTGCACGCAGGCGAAGGAACCGTCGTCGCCGACAAGGTCATCTTTGCGACCGGCGCCTACACCGTCGACGGATGGCCCGGCCTCGACCGGACCTACAGGATCCAGAGGGTGTTTGTCGCCGCCACCCAACCGCTGACCGCCAGCGAACGCCAAACCATCCTGCCGCGCGACACGACGATGCATGACGGCCGCGGCGACATCTTTGTCTACAAGTACAACGCCGAGGGACGGATCGTCGCCTCGATGTTCCCGATGGGCCGGCGCGGCCGGGACCTGGCCTTTACGCATCGCCTCATGTCCGACCGCCTGCGCTGGCTCCATCCGCAGCTCAGCAGCGACTTGAGATGGGAGTATTTCTGGTTCGGCGAGTTGGACATGCAGAAGCGCACCATCCCGAGATTCTATCAACTCGCGCCGGGCGTCGTCGCGTTGACGGGGCTATCCGGTCGCGGCGTGCCTACCGGAAGCATGCTCGGCGGCATACTCGGCGAATGGGCGAAGGGCGTTCCTGAAAAAGACCTTTCGCTGAAACTCGAACCGCTCCGGCGGGCACCCTTCTTCATGTCGTTCGCTCCGGCCGCGATGTTACGATACTATCGCGTCTCGGACTGGCTGCGGGCAAAGGCTAGCGGGTCTCAACTCCCACCCCACGCCTAGCCAGGATCGAATGGAAGATTTCGCGACGCCTTCGGACCTGAGTCTGGCACTGGCAGACAAGGGTATGCGCTCCTCGATCCGTCAAAAATTTGCGCTCTTGAATTCAAAAGGGAATTTCGGCGATTCAAAATCCGCTCGATTTCAGCGACTATCGGCATCGATCGGTCGGCTTTCGATAGCGCCGCGACGAATCGCGACCCGCTTGGCGCCGGAGAAAGACCGTCAACCAAGACCGAGCGGTCCGTTTGATTGCGACCGACATCCGCTCACCGCCGTGGCGTGCCTCACTTGCCGTACGACGCAAGGAACACGTGCACGCCGGCTGCGGCGTGTCGTCGAAGCTCCGCTGGCTTTGGAATCGCCTCGTCACCCAACAGCATGGCGCTGCTCAATGGCTCGCCCATAATCAACCAATTGAACTGGGAAGCAGCGGCAGCTGGATCATCGATCGCAATTAGGCCGCGCTCGGCCAAGCGCTCGAACAGCACTGCCATCGCCGCTATTGCGCGCCTGGGTCCGCCCTCAAAGAGCGCCCTCGCCAGTTCAGGGAAACGGCCGACCTCGCCGATCACCAGGCGACGCAGTTGCATGACGCGCGGCGTGAGCACAAGGCGGCCGGCAACGCAGCGCGCGCTCGGCTTCCCCTTGCATGCCGCCAATCCGCGTGTTAAATACTGAACCACATGGTTCAGTATTTCCGGCCCCGCCTCGATGCCTCGTTCGCCGCGCTCTCGGACGCCAACCGACGCGGCGTTCTGGAGCAACTCGGGCGTGCAGACGCTTCGATCACGGACCTTGCCGAGAAGTTCCACATGACCCTCACGGGCATGAAGAAGCATGTCAGCGTCTTGGAGCAGGCGGGGCTCGTCACCACGGAGAAGGTCGGGCGCGTGCGGACCTGCAAGCTCGGCCTGCGCGGACTGGAGGAAGAGGCGGCATGGATCGAGAGGTACCGCCAGCTCTGGGACGCACGCTTCGACGAGTTGGACAAGGTTGTCGAGGAATTGAAACGGAAGGAGAAAGTCGATGGACGAAAGAAGAGATAGTGAGCCCACCCCCATGAAGAACCGCACGACGGTGGAACGCAAGTCCGAGCGTGAGCTCGTCGTTACGCGAACCTTCAACGGCCCGGCGCGCATCGTGTTCGAGGCGTGGACCAAGCCCGAGCTGTTCAAGCAGTGGTGGGCGCCGAAGTCGATGGGCATGTTCCTGCGTTCCTGCGAGATGGATGTTCGTGTCGGGGGCAGGTACCGTTTGGTGTTCGGCCACGATGGCTCAAACCCTGACGAGTTCTTCGGTAGGTATATCGAAGTGACACCGCACTCGCGCCTCGTCTGGACCAATGACGAAGGTGGTGACGGTGGACCCGTCACCACGGTGACCTTCGAGGAAAAAGGTGGCAAGACGCTGCTGGTCATGCACGAACTCTATCCCTCGAAGGAAGCTCTCGACGCTGCCGGCACCGGGGCGGCGGATGCGATGGGCGAGACGTTCGAGCAACTGAACGAGCTTCTCGTCACGCTGGGCGCGAGCGTGGGGCGGTCATGAAGTCGTCGATCTCGCGGTCGGCCGCCTGGCTCTTCACTACGCGGAAGAGAACCCCGACGAGGTCGTCGCCGCCCTCTGCGGACCTACGAGACCATCATCAACCCCATTGGCAACACGACCAACCGAGGTTGGTCTCGTCGTGCGCGTCCGACTCGATCGTCGGCGCTATCCCATCGGCAAGAATATCTCAAAGAAGGAACTGCGAGAACTGAAGGTCGAGTGCGAAGAGTTTCACGGCGAGTGGGACTACGTCATCAGATCGCGCATGGAACGCCGGATTTGATCATGGCGCAAATTCCCTTGTTAGTACCGTTGGCGTTGGTCGTGCGCGTGATTGGAAAATTGACATTGCGCTATCGCGATGCTCGACGCCCCGTAGAGGCAACGTGTTCCCGCTTACGACGTCCTCGTCCTGAATGCGTCCATAGAGTTGATCATGACATCATCGAGTGACCTTGAGCCGATCGGCTCTTACAAACGTCGTGAGGCTGAGACCGTACGCCCCGATTCTCCGGCTGATACGGCTGACTATCCGTGTCATTCGCATGCTATCGATCACAAGACTACGCAACGCTATCCAAATCTATCCGACGCTATCCCCGTCATTCCCACTCGATTGTTTCAACCCATGATAACCCATTGATCTCGCGAAGCAATTTGTTTGCGCTCTGCGCAGCTGCCGTCAGGCATAACCGTCAAAAATTTGGTTTTTGATTGACGAATTTCGGCTGCCCGAGGGAATCCATCTATCGCCTACTATCGGCGTTTTCGGCAGACCGACGGACTCCTCCCCAGTACGGTACACTCGCAGAAAGTACCGTCCGCGCGGTATATTCAGGGACTTGTCCCGACGCCTGCGCGAGCTTTTCTGCCCGGTTTGATCGCCCGACGATCACCGCCGCGGCCCGAATGCGCTTGACAAGATAGCGCTGGCCAGCTCAATTTCGATGCATTCACCAGGGGAGTCCCGGCAAGGGGCTGAGATACTGCTGGCTTTCGCGGCGCAGTGACCCGTTGAACCTGATCCAGTTCATACTGGCGTAGGGACGGTGCAAGCGCTTTGCGGGAGTTCGTGCCCGAGGTCCTGTTTCGAGCAGGTCGACCAAAGCGTCTTTTCATCCTTCCGGCACAGAACTGGGTCTCCAATGCATGAGCAAAGGAGCCTCAAGATGAATGCCCTCACCCCCGCGGTGTCGACGGGACCGCTGCCCGCCTCTCGGAAAATCCACAAGTCCGGCGTCCTCCATCCGCAGATCAGGGTGCCGATGCGCGAAATCTCCGTCCATCCGACGGCGGGCGAACCGCCTGTCGCCGTCTACGATCCGTCCGGCCCCTATACCGACCCGACTGTCGAAACCGACATCGAAAAAGGCCTCGCCCGACTTCGCCACGAATGGATTTTGGCGCGTGGCGATGTCGAAGCCTATGACGGCCGCCATGTCCGGCCGGAAGACAATGGATTCGCCGCTGGCGAGCGCCTGACGCCGGAATTTCCCGTTCGCAACCGGCCGCTCAGGGCCAGATCAGGCAAGGTGGTGACCCAGCTTGCCTATGCGCGCGCCGGCATCATCACGCCCGAAATGGAGTTCGTCGCCATCCGTGAGAACCTCGGCCGCGAGATCGTCCGCGGCAAGCTGCAACGCGACGGCGAAGCCTTCGGCGCGGCGCTTCCCGATTTCGTGACGCCGGAATTCGTGCGTGACGAAGTGGCGCGCGGGCGGGCAATCATTCCCGCCAACATCAATCATCCCGAAAGTGAGCCGATGATCATCGGCCGCAATTTCCTGGTCAAGATCAATGCCAATATCGGCAACTCCGCTGTCACCTCCTCGATGGCCGAAGAGGTCGAAAAGATGGTCTGGGCGGTCCGCTGGGGCGCCGATACAGTGATGGACCTGTCGACCGGCCGCAACATCCACAACATCCGCGACTGGATCGTGCGCAATTCACCGGTGCCGATCGGCACGGTGCCGCTTTACCAGGCACTCGAAAAGGTCGGCGGCATCGCCGAGGACCTGACCTGGGAGGTCTACCGCGACACGCTGATCGAACAGGCCGAACAGGGCGTCGACTATTTCACCATCCATGCCGGCGTGCGGCTGCACTACATCCCGCTGACCGTTGACCGGGTCACAGGCATCGTCTCGCGCGGTGGCTCGATCATGGCCAAATGGTGCCTGCACCATCACCGGGAAAGCTTCCTTTACGAGCATTTCGCGGAGATCTGCGACATCTGCCGCGCCTATGACGTGTCCTTCTCGCTCGGCGACGGTCTTCGTCCCGGCTCGATCGCCGACGCCAATGACGCAGCACAATTCGCCGAGCTGGAAACGCTCGGCGAGCTGACGAAGATCGCCTGGGCGAAGGATTGCCAGGTGATGATCGAGGGCCCTGGCCACGTGCCGATGCACAAGATCAAGGCGAACATGGACAAGCAGCTCGCTGTCTGTGGCGAGGCGCCGTTCTACACGCTGGGGCCGCTGACGACCGACATCGCGCCGGGCTATGACCACATCACCTCAGGCATCGGCGCCGCCATGATCGGTTGGTTCGGCACCGCCATGCTCTGCTACGTCACGCCCAAGGAGCATCTCGGCCTTCCCGATCGCAACGATGTCAAGACCGGCGTGATCACCTACAAGATCGCCGCCCACGCCGCCGACCTGGCGAAGGGTCATCCGGCGGCGAAAATCAGGGATGATGCCCTTTCCCGCGCGCGCTTCGAGTTCCGCTGGGAGGACCAGTTCAACCTGTCGCTCGACCCCGAAACCGCGCGGTCCTTTCACGACCAGACCTTGCCCAAGGAGGCGCACAAGCTGGCGCATTTCTGCTCGATGTGCGGACCGAAATTCTGTTCCATGCGCATCTCCCACGACATTCGCGCCGAGGCACAGAAGGAGGGCATGGCTGCGATGGCGGCGAAATACCGCGAGGGTGGCGATCTCTACATGCCAGCTGGCGAGACCGGCGTGCCACTCATGCCAGAGGCGCCGGAACCGTCATGAGGGTGCTGGTCAAAGGGGCCGGCGTCGCCGGCCTCACCGCCGCCTTCGAACTCGCCGCCCGCGGCGCGACGGTCACGGTCGCCGAGATCCGGCATGGCCTTGGTGGCAATGCGTCGTGGTTCGCCGGCGGCATGCTGGCGCCATGGTGCGAGCGTGAAAGCGCTGAGCAGCCGGTGCTGGACCTTGGCCGCGACGCCGCCAACTGGTGGAATGCGGTACTGCCGGGTCAGGTGACGCGGGCCGGAACACTGGTCGTGGCCGCGCCGCGCGATACTGGCGAACTCGACCGGTTCGCCAGCCGCACGTCGGGGCATCGCCGTGTTGGTAAAGACGAGATTGCGATCTTGGAGCCCGACTTAGCCGGCCGCTTCCGGCGCGGATTGCTCTTCCCCGATGAGGCTCATCTCGACCCGCGCCAGGCGATGGCAGCACTTCATGACAAGCTTGCAGCCATGGGTGTCGAAGTCCACTTCGGCACCGACGCCCGGCATGTTTCCGGTTTCGATCGTCAGATCGACTGCACGGGAATGGCCGCCGTCGATAACAGGCTGCGCGGCGTTCGCGGCGAAATGCTGGTCCTGCACACGCCCGACATCTCGCTGTCGCGCCCGGTCCGGTTGCTTCATCCGCGCTTTCCGCTCTACGTGGTGCCGCGTGCCGACGCCCAGTTCATGATCGGCGCGACGATGATTGAAAGCCAATCCGGGGAGCCGGTCACGGTCCGTTCGATGATGGAGCTTCTGGGTGCTGCCTACGCCCTCCATCCGGCCTTTGGCGAGGCCGAGATCGTTGAAACCGGTGTCGGCGTCCGTCCTGCCTTTCCCGACAATCTGCCGCGTGTCGAGGCACGTGGAGGCACCGTCGCGATCAACGGGCTTTATCGCCATGGCTTTCTTCTTGCGCCCGCCATGGCGCGCCAGGCGGCCGACCTGGTTTTCCATCAAGACGGAACGAAGGAGCTTGGTTATGAAACTGATCGTCAACGGCGAAGCGCATGAGGTTGCCGCCACCACGCTGGCCGAACTGCTTGCCGCTCTCGATTATGAGGGCGATTGGCTCGCAACGGCCGTCAACAGCGACCTCGTGCACAAAGCCAACCGGGCGGAATTCCAGTTGAGCGACGGCGACCGTATTGAAATCCTCTCGCCCATGCAGGGAGGCTAACATGTTCGATCTTCTCGGGATGACGCTTCAGTCCCGCCTGCTTCTCGGCACCGCTCAATATCCTTCGCCGGCCATCCTTGCCGATGCAGTCAAGGCGTCGGGCACGTCGGTGGTGACCGTCTCGTTGCGCCGTGAGATGGCAGGCGGCAGGGCTGGCGAAAAATTCTGCTCGTTGATCCGCTCGCTCGGCGTAGGAATCCTGCCCAACACTGCCGGCTGCCACTCCGTCAAGGAGGCGGTCACGACCGCGAACATGGCGCGCGAAGTCTTCGGTACGACCTGGATCAAGCTCGAAGTGATCGGCAACCACGACACGCTGCAGCCGGACGTGTTCGGCCTGGCCGAAGCCGCCCGCATCCTGTGCGAGGACGGTTTTGCGGTATTCCCCTATACCACCGACGACCTTGTCGTTGCCGAGCGGCTGCTAGAAGCGGGCTGCAAGGTCTTGATGCCGTGGTGCGCGCCGATCGGTTCCGCCCTCGGGCCGGTCAACATCATGGCGCTGCGCTCTATGCGCGGACATTTCCCAGGTATCCCGCTGATTGTGGATGCGGGACTCGGACGACCGTCGCACGCGGCAACCGTCATGGAGCTCGGCTTTGATGCCGTGCTGCTGAACACCGCAGTCGCCAAGGCGGCCGATCCGGTCGGTATGGCGCGCGCGTTCGGCAAGGCGGTCGATGCCGGTCGTGAAGCTTTCAGCTCGGGAATGCTCGAACCGCGCGACGTCGCCGTGCCATCGACGCCGACGATCGGCAGGGCAGTTTTTTCATGAAGCTCGATCCCTTCTACCTGATCGTCGACAGCGCTGCCTGGATCGAACGGCTGTTGCCGCTCGGCGTCAAGCTGGTGCAGCTGCGCATCAAGAGCATGGATGAAGCCGGGTTGCGCGCGGAGATCCGCAAGGCCAAGGCTTTATGCGCCCAGCACCAATGCCGGTTCATCGTCAACGACCACTGGCGCCTGGCAATCGAGGAAGGCTGCGACTTCGTCCATCTCGGCCAGGAGGATTTGCTATCCGCCGACCTCGCGCGGATACGGGCAGCCGGCGTGAAGGTCGGGGTCAGCACGCATGATCATGTCGAACTGGAAACGGCCATGGCCGCCATGCCCAACTACGTCGCGCTCGGCCCCATTTATCCCACCATCCTGAAGAAGATGAAATGGGCGCCGCAAGGGCTCGAACGGATCAGCGAGTGGAAGCGCCGGGTCGCGCCGATCCCATTGGTCGCCATTGGCGGCCTCAACCCTAAGCGGCTCGACGGTGTTTTCGAGGCTGGCGCAGACAGCGCGGCAGTGGTCACCGACATCACATTGAACGCCGATCCCGAAGCGCGCACGCGAGAATGGATCGAAAAGACAAAGCGATGGCGCTGAGGCGAGAACCGCATGTGCTCGTCGTCGGTGGATCGGACTCCAGCGGCGGCGCCGGAATAGCACGCGATATCGAGACGATCGCTTCCATTGGCGTGCGCACCTGTCTTGCTGTCACCGCGCTGACGGTGCAAACGCACGAAGCCGTCATGGAAATCAGTCATTCGTCACCGAACTTGGTGGCCGATCAGATGCGCGCCTCGCTGCAGGCCAACGAAGTGGCGGCCATCAAGATCGGTATGCTCGCGACGGCCGAGATCGTCGTTGCCGTTGTCGCTGTGCTGCGCGAAAATCCGCAAGTGCCGGCAGTACTCGACCCGGTGCTGGCCTCCACCTCAGGCCGGGCGCTCCTGGAAGCCGATGCCGTCGCCGTCATGAAGCGTGATCTGATGCCGCTTTGCCGCCTCGTGACACCCAATCTCCTCGAACTGGCGCTCCTTGTTGGCGCGGAACCGGCGGCGGATGAGAGCGGCGCGGTGAGACAGGGACGGGAATTGCTGGTAGCTGGCGCGCGGGCCCTGCTGATCAAGGGTGGCCACGCTGCGGGACCCCGTTCGATAGATATTCTGTTGAGGCGCGATCAGGAACCAATCCGCTTCGACTCGCCACGCCTTCCCGCATCGATGCGCGGGACGGGCTGCATGCTGGCCAGCGCGATTGCGGCGCACCTAGCGAAGGCGAGCCCACTCGAAGACAGCGTGCGCGAAGGCAAGCTGTTTGTGTTCGAGAAGCTCCAGAAGAATGCAGCCGAATGACCGTGGCCTTATGGTCAAGTCGATCGGCCGAGGGTAACCGTTCGCCCGCCTAAGCCGATGTCCGTCTTTCGACACCTAAGTCGTTGAATGCTGTCATGGGCGCGAAGCAGGCCGCCGATTCGCACGCCATAGCACGCTGTAGCCCTCTGCGAGACTGAACGGGATTTACTTCCGAGGCAACGACATGTCAGATCGGCCAAGCGGTCAGGAAGGAGTGCAGGAAATTGGTCGCAGGCAAAAGGCGCGCACTGAAAAATGGGGATCGATAGGGCTGCCGTTTCTACACTGCGGCCGCAGTTCCCTCTACTCTCACTCCATTGTATCCTGGAAAACTAAACTATTGATTCCAAAAAGGAATTATTTTTCAAATTTTTGGATACCGTCAAAAATACCGTCACATAACTGATTGAATCCAAATCTGCGACAGAATAGGTCGCAGTATCCGAAACCCCGCCGATCGCCGCACGGTTAAGTTCTGCAACAACGCTATACGTCCTGCTCGCAACAGTCGAGGACTTCGCCGGACGACCGGCCGAAGCGCGGCTGCTGGTGGAGAGTTTGCGAAGGAAGTCTCCCGACTTCACTCTCGCCGATGTACGCGCTCCGCTATCGCGAGACGGAGAACCTCGAGCGAACGCTCTCGGCGCTGAAGGTTGCAAGGCTGCCCGGATAGGGTCGGGGCGCCTCGGAGAGCCTTGCGTCCGAAACCAACCATTCAGCCACTATCAGCCCGTGAGGCGCGCACGAAACAACGTGCAGCCGTCCGTCAGGCGCGACCTGGAGATATCCCGGAATCCAGCCTCGGTCATCCACGCGCGATACTGACCTTCAGTGTACGATTCGCCGTGGCGATAGAGGTTCAAGAAGGTGAGATTCAGAAAGACACCCTCAGGCGGGCCGAGGCGGTCGTCATCGACGACACCCCACCCCGCAATTGCGATCTCGCCTCCGGGTGTGAGGCAACGCGCCGCGTTCAGGATCGAACTGCGCGCCTGGTCCGGCGGAAGGACCTGGACGACGGCCTTCAGGATCGCCAGATCGTGCCGACCGATCGATGGTGCGACAGTTATGTCCCCCTCTTCGACAACCACGTCGTCGGCACCGTACTCTGACAGGATATCTGGCGCGACCGCTGCGACTGTTGGGAGTTCCATCAGCGTCGCCGCAATCTGCGGCCGCCGCTCGCGAAGTCCGACGAGAATGGTCCCGGGGCCCCCGCCGATGTCGATCACCGAACCGATCGCCGAGAGGTCCATCTCCCGGGCCAGATGTCGGCCGAAAATCACCCCGCCCGGTGCGAGCATGCGGCTGAAGGCCGCCGCGGCCTCGGGCCCCGCTTCGGAAAAGTCGTGCAGCGCAGCCGGCCGGTTCTGTCGCAGCGACTCTGCGGTCAGCAGGTCGGCTCCCCAGAGCTCGCGCAGGAGCGCATGATCGCCGCCGCGATAGGTCGGCTTGGACGCGTCGAGGAAGGCCGACGCTTCGGCTCCGTTGCGAAATTGACCATCCTTGACTTCGAGGAGACCGATGCTGGCGAGCGCGTAGAGGAGCCGCGACAGACGATCGGGCTCGACTTTGAGCGCGGCCCCAAGGCTGTCAGCAGTCACCGCGTTGCCACCGAGCCGGGTGAAGATGCCAAGGTCCAGCCCGGCGCGAAGCGCCAAGGCGGGGGGCACCGCTGCGATCAGGTTGTCGATCCGATCAGAATCCACCATCACATCCCCTTCCGCGATCCAGGACCGACTTTGAAGCAGCCAGGTGATGGGCACGAACGGAGGTGCTGTCAATTATCTGAATATTGCCGTCGCGCGCTGCGGCAATAGTGTCCATAAGCCTGTCCCACACCCCAGCCTTTCGCCATCGCACGAAGCGGTTGCAACAGGTGGTGCGGGGGCCATATCGCTCCGGCAGGTCGCGCCATGCTGCGCCAGACCGCAGCACCCAGAAGATGCCATTCAGTATTCGGCGGTCGAGGCTCGTTTCGCCGAATTTTGCAGGTCTTTCCCCCTACTCCCACTCGATTGTTTAAACAGCATATAACTCATTGACATTACTGTAAAATATTTTTCATCACCTTGCAAAGTCCGACACCAGAACCGTCAAAAAATTACGCTTTTGATTTTAAAGGGAAAATCGCCACAAAAAGATATTTGAGGTTTCGCCAACTATCGGGGCCAATCGGCCGATTTTTTTGCACCTTGCGGCGTTCGACGCCGCGCCCAAGCCGTCTCGAAAAGTACCGTCACCGCCCCAGCTAAGGCATTAGCGAGAGGCCATAGCGATCGACAAGCAACCGGTGTTGCACACACCCTGCTGCCGGCGGTGTGTTGCGAGCGCTGGCATCCACTCGATTCCTGGCGAAATTCCGGCTAGCTTGGGCGATAGATGGCTCAGTTCTGGTCGGTGAATCATAATCAGACCGCCCGTCAAGGGATTGATGGGCAGCACCTTTGGTCCCTCAAGACCGAGAGCAATGGCGCGCGAAATGAGTTCCGCAACAACATGCGCCGTGCGACGCCCGGCGACCCTGTCGTTTCGTATGCCGATCAAGCAGTTGACTATATGGGCAGGATAGCGGAATTCGCCTTCGCCGTTCCGAAACCAATGGAGTTAGGAGAGACCGGAGCTTATTGGAATCAAGAGGGATGACTTCTGCCGATCTTTTGGACACCGCTTTCCCCTTCGATCCATCCCATCACAACAACAGGGAGTCTCGGCCCACTCCCGCCGAGGCGATATTCGGTAATCCATCTAGTTTCGGACTCAGGCAATCAGAAAGCCTACCTGACAGGCATTCCACAGAAGTAATACAAATTGAAAACCGCGGCCTCATGTTTCAAAACCAGGATTGTTTCGAAGCCGGCGGGTCGCTCACGGTCCTCAAAGCGAGAATTCTAAGAGACGTTCAACAATGACCCAGCACGCAGAAAACGCTCGAATTCTCATGTACAGCCACGACACGTTCGGGCTCGGCCACTTGCAGCGCTGCCGGACCATCGCGCATTCGCTGGTCGAGGATTTCCGCGGACTTCAGGTGCTTATCATTTCGGGTGCGACTATCGCTGGCGCCTTCGACTACCGCGCCCGTGTCGACTTCGTGAAAATCCCCAGCGTCATCAAGCTGCGCAACGGCGAATACACCTCGCTGGAAAAGGACATCGATCTGCATGAGACGTTACGGATGCGCCAGTCGATCATCCGCCATACAGCTGAGACCTTCCGGCCGGATATCTTCATCGTCGACAAGGAACCGCTCGGCCTGCGCGGTGAGATTGAGGACACGCTGTCCTACCTCAAGACGCGGGGCACCACGTTGGTGCTTGGCCTGCGCGAGGTGATGGATGCGCCGCATCTGCTCGAAGCAGAGTGGGCACGCAGGGATGTGATGCGCAAGATAGCCCTGTTCTACGACAAGGTCTGGGCCTATGGCCCGCCGGATTTCTACGATCCGTTGACCGGCTTGGACGTGCCGCCGGCTGTCAGGGCAAAGATGAGGTTCGTCGGTTTCTTGCAACGGAGCCTGCAGCGGAACGAGTTGCCCGGCCACCGGCCCGAGGGCGACTATATCCTCGTTACCACCGGTGGTGGCGGTGACGGCGCCGAACTGATCCACGACGTCATCGATGCCTATCAGCAGGATCCGCAATTGCAGCATAGGGCCCTGATCGTGCTTGGGCCTTACATGCCGGCGCGCAAGCGCAACAAGCTGCTCAAGAAGGGGTCCAAGATCCCCTACATCAAGATCATCGAGTTCGACAACCGCATGGAAGACCTGATTGCCGGCGCCAAGGCGGTAGTGGCCATGGGCGGTTACAACACCTATTGCGAGATACTATCTTTCGACAAGCCGGCGCTGATCGTGCCGCGCATCGAGCCCCGCCAGGAACAACTGATCCGCGCTCGGCGGGCAGCCGAACTCGGCCTCATCGAGATGCTTTTGCCGGAGGAAGCCAAGGATTCCCAGCGGTTTGCCGATGCACTGGTGGCGCTGCCGGACCGGCCCCACCCATCACAGAGCAATCCGCATCTGACGCTGGAAGGGCTGCCTCATATTTCCGAAATCGTCGCGGAACTACTCGACCGGCGGGCCGGCCATCACCTTTCGGTCATTGAAGGAATGACCTGAGTTGCAACATCGCAAGATCGTCGTGGTTCTGAAGGGCTATCCTCGGCTGTCGGAAACCTTCATCGCGCAGGAACTGCTCGGTCTGGAGCGTGCAGGTTTCGACCTGATACTCGTCGCGCTCAGGCGGCCGACCGACGCAAAACGCCACCCCGTGCATGACGAGATCAAAGCTCCCGTCCATTATCTGCCGGAATATCTGCATGAAGAGCCGCTGCGCGTGGTTCGCTCGCTGTTTGCTTATCTGCTGCGGCCGGGCTTCTGGCGCGCGCTCGGATCGCTGGCTGCCGATATGCCCCGCGACTTTTCGCGCAATCGAGCGCGCCGCTTCGGGCAAGCGCTCGTGCTGGCGGCCGAATGGCCGGAAGGCGCGGGCTGGCTGCATGCACATTTCGCGCACACACCGGCATCGGTGACGCGCTATGCCAGCCAGCTTCGTGGCCTGCCCTGGACCTGCTCGGCCCATGCCAAGGACATCTGGACTTCGGCGGACTGGGATCTGGCCGGCAAGCTTTCCTCGGCGCGCTGGACGGTCACTTGCACGAAAACCGGCTTCGACCGCCTGAAAAAACTCGCTAACGGCAACTCGTCTGTGCATCTGAGCTATCATGGGCTCGACCTTGATCGCTTCGGCAGTTTCGGCGAGGCGCGAAAGCAGCATGACGGCTCGACGCCGGACGAACCGGTTGTCGTTCTGAGTGTCGGGCGCGCCGTTGAAAAGAAAGGTTACGATACCTTGCTGGAGGCTCTTGCCCTGTTGCCCGGTGATTTGGCGTGGCGTTTCGAGCATATCGGCGGCGGCGAGGAACTGGAACGGTTCAAGGCGCTGGCGCAAAAGCTCGGACTGGATGGTCGAGTCTCTTGGAAAGGCGCGCTTGCGCAGGAGGAGGTGCTTGAGCACTACCGCCGCGCCGACATCTTCGCCCTGGCCTGCAGGATCACCGCAAATGGCGACCGGGACGGTCTGCCGAATGTTCTGGTGGAGGCGGCTAGCCAGCGGCTTGCCTGCGTGTCGACCGATATTTCCGGCGTGCCGGAGCTTTTATCGCCGGATGAAACCGGGCTGCTGGTTCCGACGGAAAACCCAATTGCCCTGGCACAGGCGCTGGAGCGCCTGATCCGTGATCCCGTACTGCGCGCCCGCCTCGGCGACGCCGCAGAGCGGCGCGTGCGCGACGATTTCGATCATATGGCAAGCATTGGACAGCTCAAGGAACTGTTCGAGCGGGAGTGGCGGGCCGCCGAATGAAGCGGCTGCGCGCTTTCTTCTATGTCCAGCACCTGCTCGGCATCGGCCATCTCGCGCGCGCCAGCCGCATTGCGGCGGCTCTGGTCGATGACGGGTTTGACGTTACCGTCGTGACCGGCGGAGCGCCGATCGCCGGGTTTCCGGGACTGGGTGTACAATCTGTAACCCTGCCACCTGTCACCTCCGGTGATGAAGGATTTTCGGGACTTGTCGACCTGCAAGGCAACCCGATCGACGATGATTTCAAGAAATGGCGTTCAGAGATGCTGCTGCAGGCATTCCGGGATTGCAGGCCTGATATCGTCATTGTCGAGGCGTTTCCATTTGGACGCCGGCAGATGCGTTTCGAACTCTTGCCGCTGATCGAGGCCATCGACGCGACGTCGCCCAGACCGCTGCTGGCGACGTCCGTCCGTGATATCCTCCAGGAGCGCGTCAAGCTGGGCCGAAACGAGGAAACGGTCGATCTCATCAACAGGCATTTCGATCTTGTTATGGTCCACGGCGATCCGGCTTTCGCAACCATCGACAAGACATTTCCACTGGCTGGGGCGATCAGGGCCGAGGTCACCTACACGGGGCTCGTTGCCGCGCCGCCATCGCCCGCGGCCTCCGAGCGCTTCGACGTTCTGGTGTCGGTTGGCGGCGGGGCTGCCGGAAAGAGCCTTGTCAGATCCACCATCGCAGCGGCGCGGAATGCCAACAACGCTTGGAAATGGTGTTTGATCACCGGCCCAAACCTGCCGAAAGACGAGTTTGACGCGATCGCACGCGATGCCACGCCGGGCCTGTCCATCTTCCGGTTCCGCGAGGATTTCGCCAGCCTGCTGACCGGCGCCCGCCTGTCAATCTCGCAGGCGGGTTACAACACGGTCTGCGATGTCCTGCGCGCGGGTTGTCGCTCCCTGCTCGTCCCATTTGCAGCCGGCGGGGAAACCGAACAGACGGTTCGCGCCCTGATGCTCGAAGAACTCGGTCTTGCAACGGTGCTGATGGAAAAGGACCTGACGCCTGAAGGTTTGGCGCAAGCGATCGAACAAGCGCTTGGGGAACCGACGCCATCCGCGCATCGTCTCGATCTGGAAGGCGCGCGTCGCTCCGCGCAAATCCTGCGCGAGCGGCATCGAACATGGTCCCTAAAAATGGGGCCCGGTTTCGGAAAAGTTCATGATTAAACAGACGATAGATCCTAGAGCGGTTCATCGTTTCACGCAGAACCGCTCTGTCTCTTTGTTTTGACGCAATTCCGGACGGAAAGCCGTTTCCACACTTTCCTGCAAATGCTCTAACGCGCGTCGCGTCTGGTGAGATTCGTGCGACGCGCTTCAAGTCCTGTTTTTATGCGTGTCGTTGTCCCAAAACCGCTACGCGCTTTTGGGCGAAATGCATTAAACAGTTCCAATCAGCATGAAGCGCGTATAATTTTTTGTCGGCAGTTCGCCGGAGAACCGCACCTCCCGTAGCGCCGCCATTTCCTCGAAGGCTGCAAGCGAAGCCACGCAGTTGATGTGCGTCGGCTCGCTGAAATAATCGTTCGATTGCAGCAGTACATTCGTGCCCGGCGGAAGCAGAGCAAGCCAGGCGCGCAGATCGGCTATGTGTTCGCAGCTCGTATTGACCATCAGATCGGGCCGCCCGGCCGCATAGTCGAGTGCGTACATATCTGCCGTCAGCGCCCGGAACCGGTCGCCGGCTTCCCGGTTGAGGGTCCGGGCGACCGGCGCGACTTCGGGATCGATGTCGATGCTATCGACCGCCGCGATGTCGAAGCGGGCGTCGTTGAAAAGCATTGCCGGCAATACGCCGTACCATCCACCCAGAACCCATATGCGCCCGAAGCGGCCGCCGCCGCTTTCGAACAGCCTGTCGAGCGCCCACATCTTGCAGGCGACCTGCTTGTGGTTGAAGGCGTTGGCGATATCGGCCTTCGGATGCTTGGCGACGACGCGCGCCAGCCCTGCCACGAGAGGGCAGTTGACATAAGCAGCAATTCCCCGCGTGAGGTCCAAGGCTTGCTCGTACCAGTCCATGGCATTGCGTGGTTGCGTGACATCCATCATAATTCGTCTTGTATGTTGGGATTTTGGGCGACACAACGCAATCTTGCCTCCCGCAAGACTGTTTGATTCCGCGGACGTGATCATGCTGCAAGCCGCTTGGCTATTGCCCGGTGCCGGAGAGAGCCTGTTGCATCTGTCCGGATCATCGGCGTCCATCCGCCAGCACCAGCCGCGCAGCTGCGGCCTCGTGCTGCTCGGCTGTTCGCCAAAGCCCTACGAAAGCCGCGGACCGTTTGGCCAGCTGCTTTCTTCGCCGATCAACAATGCCCATGTCGTTGCCATCGACCATGCGCCGGAACTGGATCGCGCCGCCTCGCAGGTTCCTTGCATCGTTGAGCGCAGGACAATGTCCGTGCACAGCAGCTTCGAGCTTGTCGTTGGCGATGAAGAAATTGCCGATACGCCATTCGCCAGCAGGTGCTTTTACATCCTGCATCCTTCCAACTGAAGGGTCCACAGTCGCATATGGAAGCCAGCCTAGCCCGCTATATCTGGACGCACACCAAGAAGCAGCAGCTCTGGATATTGATGATCGTCGTGCTTTCGATGATCCCGTATTTCATGTCCTTCGACCTGCCGAAGCTGATCGTCAACGGACCGATCCAAGGTCGCGGCTTCGAGCAACCGGGCGCGACCCAGCCATTCATGAGGCTACACTATAACCTGCCGTTCATTGGAGAGGTCCAGTTCTTCTCCGGTTTTCAGCTCGACCGCAAGGAGACCCTGTTTGCCCTGAGCCTTGTGTTCCTCTTGCTAGTCGTCATCAACGGCCTGTTCAAATTCTACATCAACACCTACAAGGGCCGCCTCGGCGAACGCATGCTGCGGCGTATCCGCTTCGATCTGGTCGACCGTGTGCTGCGTTTTCCGCCGGTTTACTTCAAGCGGGTGAAATCCGCCGAAGTGGCGACCATGGTGAAGGACGAGGTGGAGCCGCTGGGCGGCTTCATCGGCGACGCCTTCCTGCAGCCGGTACTGCTCGGCGGCCAAGCGCTGACGGCCATGCTGTTCATCATGATCCAGAACGTCTGGCTCGGAATGATAGCGGTCGTGATCGTGGCGATCCAGATCGTGCTCATCCCGCGAATGCGGCGGCGGCTGATCGTGCTCGGGCGCCAACGGCAGTTGACGGCGCGCGCGCTTTCGGGCCGGGTTGGCGAAATCGTCGACGGCATCGGCGCGGTTCACGTCCACGATACATCAAACTACGAGCGCGCCGACATAGCTGCCCGGCTCGGGCTCATCTTCAAGATCCGCTTCGATCTTTACCAATGGAAATTCATGGTGAAGTTCCTCAACAATTTTCTCGCGCAGCTCACGCCCTTTCTGTTCTACATGATCGGCGGGTATCTGGTCCTCCAGGGGCGGCTGGACGTCGGCCAGCTCGTGGCCGTGATCGGCGCCTACAAGGACCTGCCCGGACCGATGAAGGAACTGATCGACTGGGATCAGGATCGGCAGGATGTCCAGGTCAAATATCAACAGGTCGTTGAACAGTTCACCGTCGAAGGTCTCATCGCGCCGAAAATCGGGGCATTGACGATCGACGATCCCGATCCGATGACCAAGCCGCTGTCGGCGATCAATCTGTCCATAGCAGACGATGGCGGTGCAATGCTCCTCAACCGTATCTCCCTCCAGGTCAAGCCGGGTGAGACGGTGGCACTGGTCAGTACCGCAACAGGTGGAGCGGAGGCGCTTGCAGAAGCCTTCGCGCGGCTGAACTGGCCGGACAGCGGAAGGGTCGCTTCGGGCACCGACGACCTGCTTGAACTCCCCGAAGCAGTAACCGGCCGGCGCATGTCCTATGCCTCGTCGGATGTTTTCCTGTTCCAGGCAAGCCTCCGCGACAACCTGCTCTACGGGTTGAAGCATGCGCCGCTGACATCGGTGCCTTATGACGGTGCTGCGGCAGATCAGCACCGCTGGAACATTCACGAGGCGCGCCGGTCGGGCAATCCGGATCTTGATATCCACAGCGACTGGATCAACTATGCTTCCGCTGGCGCTACCGGCCCGCACGACCTCTTTGAAGCCGTGCGCCGGGTGCTCGACGCGGTTGTTCTGTCGCGTGACATTCTGGATCTCGGCTTGCGCTCTTCGGCCGACCTCACGCGTCACACGGAGCTTGCCAGGCGGATCGTCGAACTGCGTGCGGCGCTGCGGACCCGGCTGGAACAAGAGGGGCTGAGCGGACTGGTGGTTCCTTTCGAACCGGGCGCCTACAACAAGGAAGCAACGATCGGCCAAAACCTGCTCTTCGGCGCTGCCGCCGGCCCCGAACTGGCCGACAGGGCCCTGGCGGCCAATCCCTATTTTGCTTCCGTGCTGAGGCAAGCCGGCCTCGACCGCACGCTCTACGAAATGGGCTTGGAGATCGCCAAACAGGCGATCGAGCTGTTTGCCGACCTGCCGCCCGATCACCAGTTCTTCCAGCAGCTCGCCTTCATGAGCGCGGAGGAGATACCCGCCTACGAAACCTTGCTGCAACGGCTCAAGAACCGTCCCTACGAGGCGGTTTCGGAGAACGATCGCGCCATGATCGTCACCTTGAGCTTTGCCTACATCGAGCCCCGGCACCGCTTCGGCCTGCTGAGCGACGAGCTGATGAGCAAGATCGTCGCTGCACGCAACCGGTTCTATGAAGACCTGCCGCCCGAGCTGCACAATGCGGTCGAACGGTATGATCCTGCCAAATACATTGCCGCGGCCACCGTCATGGATAATGTCCTGTTCGGGCGTGTGGGCAACAATCATCCCGACGCGCCCGACCGCATACGCTCCATCGTCTATGACATTCTTGACGAACTGGGGCTTTATGGCGAACTTCTGGATGTCGGCCTGGACTTCAACGTCGGCTCCGGCGGCAGGCGGCTGACCGGTGGACAGCGACAGAAGCTCGATGTTGCCCGGGCCTTGCTCAAGCGTCCCGATTTTCTCATTCTCAACCGGCCGCTGTCGGCGCTCGACCAGCGCATGCAAGATAAGGTGCTGCGAAATGTGCTCGAGGAAGCCAGGCGCGACGGCCATTCGCCGGCAATTGTGTGGGTCGTGACGAATCCGGCCATGGCGATGATGTTCGATCGCGTTATCGTCTTCGACTCGGGTCAATTGGCGGAAGACGGAACACACGAGACACTTTTGGCAGGGAACGGTATCTTCAAGGAACTGTTGTCATAGAGCAACGGACATTCAGATGGGATCATTCTGCCGGTGCACGACATCGGGCTCGCCACCTTTCGCGTGGTTTGTCTCGCCATCCCGGAAAGAGAATTGATTCCATCTGGGCGTCCGTTGCTCTAGTCTGGCAAACGCGAATTTTGGAAGGTTTGCGACAATGCTGCTCAAGGATGAAGTTGGAATGCTGCAACGCGTTCCCTTGTTCTCTGCCATCGAGCCGACAAAGCTCAAGCTGCTTGCGTTCACATCCGATCGTGTGAGCTACAGCGCCGGCCAGATCCTTTTCCGGCAGGGCGATGAGGGAGACGCCGCCTATGTCATCCTTTCAGGCAGGGCGGATATTCTGGTCGATTCCGACAGCGGACCGATAAAGGTTGCCGAACTAATGCCAAATTCGATCGTTGGCGAGATCGCCATATTGTGCAACAGCTCCCGCACTGCCACCGTCAGAGCGGCAAGTCCGCTGGAAGCCCTGAGAATCAGCAAGGATCATTTCCTAAGGCTTATGAGGGAGTTCCCGGAAATGACCATCGAGATATTGCGGGTTCTTGCCGATCGCCTAAGCCATACGACCGCGGATCTGATCGACGCACGAAGCGCCAAATAACGAATGACGTGCGCTCGATCCTCGCCGTAGTGACGGCACTGTCCTCTCGCTGAGAAGGTCACCCGGAGAAAGCCTGTCTCGCCTAGCAGCAGTTGTTTGGATATGATGGGCGAAGGGGTAGCATGGACGACGACGTTTTCCTGGTCAGGTTTTGGGGTGTCCGCGGCAGCATTTCGGTATCAGGCCCAGAATTCTCTCGCTATGGCGGCAACTCAATCTGCATTGAGATGCGATGCGGTAAGCATACGCTTCTGTTCGACGCAGGCTCTGGCCTACGGCCTGCCGGCGGCGCGCTTCAGGCGTTGGGCTTGACCGATTTCGACCTGCTTTTCACCCATTGCCATTACGATCACATCATCGGGCTGCCGTCTTTTGCGCCGATCTATGACCGGGGCGCCAAGGTTACGCTTTGGTCCGGGCATCTTGCAGGACACATGACGACCCGGCAGATGGTTGATGAGTTCATGCGGCCGCCGTGGTTTCCGGTGAAACTGGAGGTCTGCAAGGCAAGCCTCGACTATCGCGACTTCGTATCGGGAGACGTGCTTCGCCCGCGCGAAGGGGTGGTGGTCCGAACCGGCAGTCTTATGCATCCGGGCGGCTGCATAGGCTACCGGGTCGAATGGGGCGGCCGCGTCGTGGCGGTGATCACAGACACTGAGCACGAGCCGGACAAACTCGATCAGGCGGTGCTCGGCCTGATCGAAGATGCCGACCTCGTCATTTACGATTGCACCTACACCGAGGAGGAAATGGAACGCCGCCGCGGTTACGGGCACTCGACATGGCAACAGGGCGTCAAGCTCTGTGAGGCGGCCGGTGCGCGGAGGCTTGCGCTATTTCACCACGATCCGACACGCACTGACAAGGAACTGGACAAGATCCAGAAACTGGCCAAGGACAGGTTCACCGGCGCTTTTGCCGCGCGGGATGGCCAGACGCTCAAACTTCCAGTCTCACTGCGCAAAAAGCGCTGAGCTATTTTCCTCTACCGGCACTGCGCCCGATCAATGTCCTGATCGGAAGCCATGCGCAGGCTTCAGTCTGTGCGGTGACGGTGAACAGCCGTTCGAGGAAAAGCCAGGCCGATTCATCATGTACGAGATGGTGGGTGAGCAGTCCGACCGATTCGCCGCCGTCGATTGCATGCCGCAGTTGCGCGATGATAGCCTCAACCAATAGGCCGTGATCGCGGCAGCCGCGCGTGCTATGCCAATCCATGATGTCGACATTGCTGTTGATGACCGCCAGTGGAGCCCGCCTCGGCGGCCCATAGACCGACAATGCCGCAAATCCTATCGATCCAAGTTCGGATACCAAGCCGGCGTCGATCCTGTTCCAGGGTGGCACCAGCATTGGAACGGCACGTGCGCCGTGCAGGCCGGTTACGTGCGACAGCCCGCGAGCCAGATCATCGAGCACCGCCTCGCGTGGCCGATGCGCGCCGAGCTCCTGCTTTTTCTGGCCCTCGGGCGCATGATTTCGGTGCGCCCAGCCATGGATGGCGACCGTGGCATGCGGCGCCTCGTCAAGCCGGACGACAAGCTTCTCATCAGTCAGGGCCGGAATGACGGCCAGAGTCACCGGAACCGCGAATTTACCGGTGAGGTCGAGCAGCCGATCAAGCGCAGGCGTCGGATCCACGGCGTCATCGTCGCGCAGCCAGAACTCTGCCTTACGGTCCGCCCGTTGCCGGCTCGCCAGTTCCTCCACCAAGTGTTGCCAGATCTGATCGGATGTCATGAAACCGGGATCTTCGCAAGAAGTTCGGCCAGACGCGCCGCCGCAGCACCGAGAGAACGTTCTTCGAGGATGAAACGTCTGGCTTCCGCGGCCATGATGGTTCTTTCGTCGTTACGGGCCAGAAGCCTTTCAATGGCAGAAGCGAATGCCGCCACATCGCCCGGCGGGGTGAGAAACCCGGCCTGGCCATCCCGGACGACCTCCGGCACGCCGGCGATGTCCTGAGCCACGACCGGAAGGCCGGCGGCCTGTGCTTCAAGATAGGCAACGCCATAGGCCTCGCCGAAACCCGGCCAGACGTAAATTCCCCCACTGTAGAGGACATCCGGCACGGCGGCTGGCTCAATCGCGCCAAGCCATTCGATACGCTCGGCGGGCAAGCCGGCGAATTGCGCTTTGATCTCCTCGCGGGCAGGTCCGTCCCCGACGACCGACATGGTCCAGGGCAGGTGACCGATCGAACCGAGCGCCTGCGCCAGCATGCGATAGCTTTCGACTTTGTCGCCCGGGCGCATCATGGCGACGGTAACGAGGCGCGTCGGACAACCCCGTGCCGGCGTTTCCCGGAATAGCGATGTGTCGATGAAGGGCGAAAGCATGCCGAAAGCGGCGTCGGGTACCGCATCTGCCAGTCCCTGACGATCCCTTTGCGTGAAGCAGATGTTCAGCGCCGCCTGTTCGACGGCTCGCGCCACCAACGCTTGCGTATCGGCCCACAAACCGGTGTTGCGCCGCCTCGAATAGGAGGCTTCCGCTGTCACATAGGGGACACCAAAGGCCAACGCCAGTTCGGGCCCGATCAGGTCGGGCGCCTTGTAATAGGGATGATAGGTGAACCACAGATCGGGCTTGCCGTCACGATCCCAAAGCCTTGCCAGCCGCGCGGCTTCCTCCCGGGCCTCGATCTTGAGCGCATCGAAACTTTTCGAATCCGGTTCGCGTAGATAGAAGCGCAATTCGGATGCCAGTTCGACGCTATGCCCTCCATGCTCCAGCGCCTTGACCAGCATCCGTGCCATCTGGCGGTCGCCGGAGGCAACGGGATGATTGGGCGACTTCAGCGGCGCATAGAAGGCAATTCGCATCGCCGGACCCTATCATCGGAAAGCCTGCGCAAGTCAATTTCGAAGCATGATCGACTTCACCCTCAAGCACTGGAATGTGCTATCTGATGCTCATGGAAACAGCTGCCGCGTCCGATCCGTTTGTTGCTTCTCTGCCGGTCTTCGCCAGGTTCGAAAGCGTTGCCGATATCGATAACTATCGGCCTCTCCCCGATAGCTGGGCGCTGGCCACCGCCGACATCGTCGGCTCGACCAAGGCGATCGAGGCGGGGCGCTACAAAACCGTCAATATGGCCGGCGCCAGCGTCATTTCGGCGCTGCTCAATGCGCTGGGTAGGCAAGATCTTCCCTTTGTCTTCGGCGGCGACGGCGCGCTCGTGGCGTTTCCCGGCTCGGCGCTGGAGATCACCCGCAACGCGCTGGCGGCTGTCCAGAGATGGGTGGCGGACGAACTGGATCTGACCTTGCGTGCCGCAATCGTGCCGATAAAGGATATAAGAGCGCAAGGCCTCGACGTTCGCGTGGCGAGGTTCCAAGCCTCCGATGCGGTCTTCTATGCCATGTTCGCCGGCGGTGGCGGCAGTTGGGCGGAAGCCGAGATGAAAGCGGGGCGCTACCGCATCGATCCTGCGCCGGCCGGCGCGCGGCCGGATCTGACCGGCCTCTCGTGCCGCTGGAACCCGATCGAAGCCCGGCATGGCGAAATCGTCTCGATCATAGCCATACCGGGGGCGTCGCGCGACCTGCGCGGTTTTCAATCTCTGGTTTCCGACATCATCGCCCTTGCCGGCAGGCAGGAACGTGATGGCCACCCGGTGCCGGTGAACGGGCCGGACTACAGTTTGCTGCCCGCCGGCCTCGATATCGAGGCGCGCGCCACGGCGCCGGCAGGATGGCGGTGGCTGTCGAAGCTGTGGATAGTGTTCCTGATGACGCTTACGGCCGTCACCGACAGATATGGCTGGACGATCGGCAGATTCGATCCGAAGATATACAAACGCGAAGTGGCCAGCAATTCGGATTTCCGGAAGTTCGACGATGGCTTGAAGATGACCATCGACGTTGACACGGATGTGTTGCAACGGATCGAGAACCGGCTGAAACAGGCGGAAGAGGCGGGCATCTGCAGCTATGGCCTGCACCGCCAGAAATCGGCCTTGATGACATGCCTCGTCGCATCGCCGCTGCAGCGCGATCACGTTCATTTCATCGATGGCGCCGCCGGCGGCTATGCGATGGCTGCCGCAAGCCTGAAGGCGAAGGTGCCGGTCTGACGGCTTGCGGACATCGATTTTCCGCAATATGCCTCGGGGCTCTTGGGGCCGGTGGGCCTCACCATGGAAGCGGACGGCCTGTCCGAATTGACGGGAAGCAGATTGTTGGACGCCTCACGATCGACATATGACCGTCTTCTGAACCGGATTTCGACGCGTGCCGCGCAAGTCGGCGTGATCGGACTGGGCTATGTCGGGCTGCCGCTGGCGGTTGCGATCGCACGCGCCGGCTTCCCGGTTTCCGGCTTCGACATCGAAGCCCAGAAGGTCGAGAGCCTGAACAACGGCCAATCCTACATCGAGGCGGTGACGTCGACAGCCCTTGCCGGCCAGGTGGCGAGCGGACGGTTCCGCGCCACTGCGGATTTTGCCGAACTGGCCGTCTGCGATGTCATCATCATCTGCGTTCCGACACCGCTGACGAAACACCGCGAGCCGGATCTCTCCTTTGTCAGGAACACGGCAGGCACCATCGCGAAGCATTTACGTCTCGGCCAGCTGATCGTACTGGAATCGACTACCTATCCTGGCACCACCGACGACGTGATCAAGCCCATACTGGAAAAAACCGGCTTGCAGTCGAAGATAGACTTCTTCCTCGGCTTCTCGCCCGAACGCGAGGATCCCGGCAACCGCAGCTTTGAAGTCGCGACGATCCCCAAGGTCGTGGCAGGTGACGGCATTGAAGCGGCGACGCTCGTGCAGGCTTTCTACCAGGGTGTGGTCAAGACCGTCGTTCCGGTTTCCACCACGGCGACCGCCGAGGCGGTCAAGCTGACGGAAAACATCTTCCGCTCGGTCAACATAGCCCTGGTCAACGAGTTGAAGGTCTTGCTCGGTGCGATGGGAATCGACATCTGGGAGGTGATCGAGGCGGCAAAGACCAAGCCCTTCGGCTACATGCCTTTCTATCCTGGCCCTGGACTTGGCGGGCACTGCGTTCCGATCGATCCCTTCTACCTGACGTGGAAGGCGCGCGAATACGAACTGCCGACCCGCTTCATCGAGCTGGCGGCAGAGATCAACACGGCGATGCCGCGTCATGTAGTCGATGAACTGGCGAAGGCGCTGGACCGGCGCTGCGGCAAGGCGCTCAGCCGCTCGCGCATTCTCATCATCGGGCTCGCCTATAAGAAGAATGTGCCCGACATCCGCGAAAGCCCCTCATTGCGGCTCATTGAACTCATCGAGGAATGGGGCGGCAAGGCGGAATTCCACGATCCGCATGTTACCGAAATCCCGGCCACACGGGAGCATATGGCGATCAAGGGGCGTCGCTCGGTCGAATTGACCGAGGTGGCCTTGAAGGATTTCGACGCTGTCGTCGTTGCAACCGACCACGACGCGATCGACTATCAGGCGATCGCGGATTACGCTCGACTGATCGTCGATACACGCAATGTTTTTGGCCGCCTCGGGCTAGCCCGAGAGACCGTGGTGAAGGCCTGACGGCGTCCGAGCCGGCGAATTTGTGGCGGATCAAGGAGATTTCGAGATAGCATGAACACAGCGCAAGCAGAAATTTCTGCCATTCTCATGGATAAGGTTGCCGATTGGCTGACCCAATCGGCGTTGGCGGGCGACGACCTGAAAACATTGGTAAGGGGCTTTTGTGAACGGCTGGCTGCTGCCGGCCTGCCGTTGAAGCGGGTGCATTTGAGCTTTTCGATGCTTCATCCGCTTTATGACGCGCTTGGCTTCACCTGGCTCCGCGGCCAGGGCCTGGAAGTGGAAGGCTTCCGCAATGAGGACGGCGTTCATTCTGACAGATTCCTGACCAGCCCATACTACCATCTGCTCAGCCACAAGCTCGACCATCTGCGGCGCCGGCTCGACCCGTCGGTGCCGTCGGAATTTCCTGTTTTCGATGACCTCAAGCTTATGGGCGTCACCGACTACATGGCTTTCGTCCATCCCTTCAGCGGCAACACCAGTCAGGGCATGATCGGGTCTTGGTCCACCGACAGTGCTGCAGGCTTCAGCGACAGCATGATTTCGGCGCTGCTGCGCATCCAGAACCATCTCGCTATCGCAACCAAGATGGCGGTGCTCACCAAGCTTGCCGACAACATGATGACCACTTATCTCGGCGGCGACGCCGGCAGGCGGGTGCTGGACGGCCAGATCAAGCGCGGCGAGGGCGACACAATCCGGGCTGCACTGGTCATGGCCGATATGCGCGGGTCGACAAGGCTTGCCGAAACCTCCGGCCGCGAAATCTATATCGATACGCTGAACCAGTTTTTCGATGCCATTGCTGCACCTTTCAATCGCAGAGGCGGGCAGATCATGAGTTTCCTGGGGGATGGCTTCATTGCCGTCTACCCTTGCGAAAGGCACCGTGCGCAGTCCGAGATCGCCTGCCGGGCTGCCCTTGCGGCAGCGCACAAGGCCACCGCGCGCATGATGGATCTCAATCTGCGCAGAAAGGAGCAGCGGTTGGGCGACATTAAATTCGGTATCGGCCTGCATGTCGGCAATGTGATGTTCGGCAATGTCGGGCTTACCGACCGGCTCACATTCTCTGCCTTCGGCTCGGCTGTAAACGAGGTCCAGCGCCTTCAGACCCTGACCAAGAAATATTCGCACAGCGTTCTCGCCAGCGAAGATTTCGCCGGCTATTGCAGCGCCAATAGCTGGCTGACGCTCGGCAAGGAGGAACTGGCGGGCATCAAGAAGAAGCTGACGGTGCTTTCACCCGATTTGTCGGGTGCTCTCGCACTCGATGAAGACGGTGCGCTGGAGCCGATTTACGACCGAATATCGGACGCCGAGCAGGTCATGCTGCTTCATCGCGATGCCGCGCGGCTGTCGGCGGGCGACCCGAGGAAGCTCCAGTAACCGCCACGATCTGATCCGAACGCGTTTGGTATGCAGTCCGGTCGCCGGTTCCGCCAGGGAACTGGCAACTGTTCGAATCCAAGTTGCTCTAGGCTGGCAATGCGGTAGTCTCGCCTTCTGGACCTGCCAGAGTGGGGGCTGGTGTGAGAATGAATTTGGGCGTTGATCTACTGCGGATCGAGGATGTTGGCATCTCTTTTGCCATTATAGGGGGACCGTTGCATGCCGTCAGGCGTGCAAATCTTCGCGTCCTGCCCGGCAAGGTTACCGCGCTTGTGGGCGAGTCCGGTTCCGGAAAATCGGTTCTCAGCCAGGCAGTGATGGGCATTTTGCCGAACACAGCCCATGTTCGCGGCCGTATCCTGTTTTCCGATCCTGAAAAGCCCGGCACGACGCAGGATATCCTGCAGATGCCGCGTGACGGACCCGAAATCCGGGCGTTGAGAGGCAGCCGCATCGGCAAAATATTTCAGGAGCCGATGACATCACTGTCGCCGCTGCATACGATCGGCAATCAGGTGAGCGAATCCCTGCAGATTCATACGCCCATGGCTCGGGTGAAGCGCAAGGCGCGGACCGAGGAAATGCTCGGCCTTGTCGGCTTTCCCAACCCCAAGCGCGCCTATGACATGTATCCCTTTGAACTTTCGGGAGGATTGCGTCAACGCGCAATGATCGCCATGGCGCTTATCTGCCGGCCCGCCCTGTTGATCGCCGACGAGCCGACGACGGCGTTGGACGTCACCATCCAGGCGCAAATCCTGCAATTGCTGCGCGAGCTTCAGACGAAGCTGAACATGGCGATGCTGCTGATCACGCACGACCTTGGCGTAGTCGCCAATGTAGCCGACGAGGTGGTGGTCATGTACCATGGCGAGATCATGGAAGCGGGACCCGTGGAGGCGATATTCCGCCGGCCAGGCCACCCTTACCTGAAGGGCCTGATGGCAGCCGTTCCGCATTTCGACCTAAAGCCTGGCGAAAGGCTACAGGCGCTCCGCGAGGTGCCGGTGAATGTCGAGAACCTGCTCGGCAAGCAGACGGCGCCGGCATCGAAGGGGCCGGACGACCTCCTGCTGTCGGTCAAGGATCTGACAAAGACCTTCACGATCCGCAAGTCCGGATGGTTCGGCGGAGATCATCAAACCTCTGTTCGCGCCGTGGACGGCGTGAGCTTTGATATCAGGCGGGGTGAGTGCCTGGGTCTTGTCGGCGAAAGCGGCTCCGGCAAAACCACCGTCAGCAAGATCCTCATGCGGGCTGTCACCCCTAGCGGCGGCTCTGTGATCTTTAACGGCCGCGATGGTCCGATCGACGTCTTGGAAGCCGAGGGAGACGCGCTGCGCCTGTTGCGCGCGAAAATCCAGATGGTCTTTCAGGATCCGGTTTCGTCGCTTTCACCTCGCATGACGGTGGAGAACATTTTGAGCGAGCCGCTGGAAATCCATCGACGTGGCAATGCCGCGTCCCGACTCGCCACAGTCAAGAGCCTGATGCAGGCAATCGGGCTCGATCCGCGCTTCATAAAGCGTTATCCCCACAGTTTCTCCGGCGGGCAGCGTCAGCGTATAGGCATCGCGCGCGCGTTGGCGCTGGGGCCTGAACTCCTGATCTGCGACGAGCCGGTTTCGGCACTCGACGTCTCTGTCCAGGCGCAGATCCTGAACCTTCTGAAGGACCTGCAGAAGGAACTGGGCCTGACCTACCTGTTCATATCCCACAACCTGGCGGTGGTGGACTACATGGCAGACCGCATCGCGGTGATGTGCGGCGGGCGTATCGTCGAGCTCGCGCCGCGCGAAATTCTGCTTAGGAAACCTATCCACCCCTACACGCGCTCACTGGTCGCCGCAGTACCTTTCCCCGATCTCGACAGGCCGATGGATTTCAAGACGCTGAAACTCAGCGGCGCTTCCGACACCAGCGCATGGGGGCCGCAATTCCGCGACGAGGGCGACGAGGATATGCTGTCGCCGCTCGATCTTGGCGGCGGCCACCTCGTGCTGGCCCGACGTTCGGCCGATGTCAGCGAGCTACGCCATTGATCAGCCGGCGCACCGTCCTTGGACTCATGGCTTCGGCATTTCTGCCGGGCACGTTGCAGGCCGGCGATTTGGAGCCGGAATTTCTTGAGCCGCAGCTGAAGGCCAGAGCGCTGCCGGCACTCGCCGAACGCCTGCCCAAGCGCCCGCGCGCGTTGAATCTCGCTGCGATGGGCCGGCAGCCCGGCCAATATGGCGGCACGCTGCGCACGATCATCGGCAGCCAGAAAGATATCCGGATGATGACGATCTACGGGTACGCTCGCCTGGTCGGCTATGACGAAAACCTTAACCTGCAAGCCGACATTCTCGAAAGTTTCGATGTAGCGGATGATCGTGTATTCACTTTCAAGATACGAGAAGGACATAAATGGTCTGACGGTAGCCTGCTGACGTCGGAGGATTTTCGCTATTGCTGGGAAGATGTCTGGCTGAACGATGAGCTTTCGCAAGGCGGGCTCGCCCCGGCCCTGCTGGCGGACGGCAAGCCGCCACGCTTCGAGATCGTCGATCCGTTGACGGTCCGCTATAGTTGGGATGCGCCCAATCCCGACTTCCTGCCCAAGCTCGCCGCTGCTTCGCCCCTATCGCTTGTTCTGCCAGCCGCCTATCTCAAGCAGTTCCACAAGAAATACCAGGATCCATTCCGGCTCGCCGGCCTAATGAAGGAGAACCGGGCCCAGAAATGGACGCTCTTGCATATCCGCATGTCGCGGCAGTATCGCCCGGAGAACCCGGAACTGCCGACGCTCGATCCCTGGCAGAACCGGACCAAGCCGCCGGCTGAGCAGTTCGTCTTCGAGCGGAACCCGTTCTTTCATCGAATAGACGAGAATGGCCGGCAACTGCCCTATGTTGACCGGATTGTCATGAATGTCAGCTCGTCGGCGATCATTTCCGCCAAGACCGGTGCGGGCGAGAGCGACCTGCAAGCCATGGGAATTGACTTCAGCGATTACTCCTTCCTGAAGGATACGGAGAAGCGCTACCCGGTGAAGATGCATCTCTGGAAACGCACACAGGGTTCGCGGCTGGCGCTGCTGCCCAATCTGAATTGTGCCGACCAGGTGTGGCGTGGCCTTTTTCGTGACGTGCGGGTGCGCCGCGCACTTTCGCTCGCTGTGGACAGGCGCGAGATCAATTTGGCTGTGTTCTACGGATTAGCGCAGGAAAGTGCCGATACGGTCCTGCCTGAGAGCCCGCTCTACCGGCCGGAATTCGCGAAAGCCTGGGTCGCCCATGATCCCGACCAGGCCAATGCCCTGCTCGACGAGGTCGGGCTTCAGGCGCGTGACGATGACGGCCTGCGGATACTTCCCGACGGACGCTCGGCGCAGCTGGTAGTGGAAACGGCCGGCGAAAGCACGTTGGAAACCGACGCGCTCGAGCTCATCACCGATCACTGGCGCAAGATCGGCATCGCCCTGTTCATCCGGACTTCGCAGCGCGACATCTTCCGCAGCCGCGCGCTTGGTGGCCAGATCATGATGTCGATGTGGTCGGGCATCGACAATGGTGTGCCGACCGCCGACATGAACCCGTACCAACTGGCCCCCACCGTCGACGACCAGCTGCAATGGCCGCTCTGGGGTGCTCACTACTTGTCCCGTGGCAAGGTCGGTGAAGCGCCCGATCTTCCGCCTGTGGTCGAGTTGATGGCTTTGCTCAAGCGCTGGAACGCATCGACCGAAGCCACGGAGCGCGCCGAAATCTGGAATTCAATGCTGTCGATCTATACCGATCAGGTGTTTTCGATCGGCACGGTGAACGGAACGCATCAGCCGATTCTGGCATCCTCGCGGCTGCGCAATCTGCCTGACAAGGCGCTCTACGGCTACGACCCGACCGCCTATTTCGGTGTCTACATGCCGGATACATTCTGGCTTGGAGAGTCCTGAGCGTGCTTCGATATTTTGTCTGGCGCATCGCCGTGATGGTTCCAACGCTGCTGGTCATATCGGCACTGGTGTTCACGATCATCGAACTTCCACCAGGCGACTATTTCGACAGCTATGTTGCCGAGCTTCGGGCTCAGGGCGAAGCGGTGGATTCCGATCGCATCGAGATGATGCGCAAGGAATATGGTTTCGACCAGCCACCGGTCATTCGCTACTTCTACTGGGTCGGCGGGATGCTGCACGGCGATTTCGGCTATTCCTTCGAATATGAGCTGCCGGTTCGCGACGTCGTCGGAGACCGAATGTGGCTGACCGTGCTGGTTTCCTTCGTCACGATCATCTTTACCTGGCTCATCGCCTTTCCGATCGGCATGTACTCCGCCACGCATCAATACAGCTGGGGCGACTACGGCCTGACTTTCTTCGGCCTTCTCGGCCTTGCCATTCCGAACTTCATGCTGGCGCTGATCCTGATGTATTTCGCCAACATCTGGTTCGGCACGTCCATCGGCCATCTCATGGACCAGCAATATCTCGGCGAGCCGATGAGCTGGGCCAAGGCGAAGTCGATCCTCGCCCATCTCTGGATCCCGGTCTTGATCATCGGCACCGGGGGCACGGCAAGCATGATCCGGCGGCTGCGCGCCAATCTGCTCGATGAGCTACATAAGCAATATGTCGTGACCGCGCGCGCCAAAGGCCTTCATCCCTTCAGGGCGCTGGTCAAATATCCGCTGCGTATGGCGCTCAATTTCTTCATTTCAGACATCGGCTCTATCCTGCCGGCCATAATCTCCGGCGCCGAAATCACGGCGATCGTGCTGTCTTTGGAAACGACCGGGCCGATGCTGATCAAGGCGCTGCAAAGCCAGGACATGTATCTGGCAGGGTCGTTCCTGATGTTCCTCGCCTTCCTGACGGTCATCGGCGTCCTGATTTCCGACCTGGCGCTGGCGCTACTTGATCCGCGAATTCGTTTGCAAGGCGGCAGCACCAAATGAACACGCAATCGCCGCTGCCCGCTCCGGGTGCCCCACTGCAACATTACGTTTCCATCGAGCCCTTTGACCTGCAGTCGGTCGAGGCGATGACGCCGGAGCAGTCGAAGGTTTTTCAAGCGTCGCAGTTGCGGCTGATGTGGTGGAAATTCCGTCGGCACCGGCTTGCCGTTGTATCCGGCATATTCCTGGCAGCGCTTTATTTCGGGATACTGATCTGCGAGTTCCTGGCGCCCTACGATCTGCACACGCGCAACATGGACTACATCTATTCGCCGCCGCAGCGGGTGCACCTGTTCCACAACGGCCAGTTCGTCGGGCCGTTCGTCTATGGCCGCCAGATGAGGCTGGATATGGACACGCTCAAGCGGAACTACATCGAGAGACAGGATGATGTTCAGCGGATCCGTTTCTTCTGCAAGGGCGACAGTTACCGGTTCTGGGGCCTGATCGAAGGTGACAGGCATTTTGTCTGCCCCGCCGAAAACGGCCAGCTCTTTCTAGCCGGCACTGACAGGCTGGGGCGCGATGTGCTCTCGCGCATCATCTATGGCGCACGCATTTCACTGACAATCGGCCTCGTCGGCATCAGTTTCAGCTTCCTGCTCGGCATTGTCATCGGCGGACTGGCCGGCTATCACGGCGGTATCTTCGACCTGATCGTTCAACGGATAATCGAAGTTCTGCAATCGATCCCCAGCATTCCGCTATGGCTGGCTCTGGCGGCGATCATGCCGATAACCTGGAGTCCGATCCTGATCTATTTCGGCATCACCGTCATCCTCGGGCTGCTCGACTGGACCGGACTGGCGCGGGCCGTGCGTTCAAAGCTTCTAGCCTTGCGCGAGGAGGATTACGTTCTGGCCGCGCAGTTGATGGGCGCCAGAAGCAGCCGCATCATCGGGCGGCATCTCATTCCCGGCTTCATGTCGCATCTGATCGCGACGGCGACGATCTCCATACCCGGCATGATCCTGGGCGAGACGGCGCTGAGCTTCCTCGGGCTCGGCCTGAGGGCGCCGATAACCAGCTGGGGCATCCTGCTCACCGAGGCGCGCAGCGTCAGCGTGATCGCGTTCTATCCATGGCTGCTTTTGCCGATGCTCCCCGTCGTTCTCGTCATCTTGGCGTTCAACTTCCTCGGCGACGGGTTGCGGGACGCCGCGGACCCGTACAAGTGACATCGCTATTCCGCCGCGCGCAGCGCCGCCGACTCTACCCGGTATGATCCTTGTCGGCAGCCTGTTTGCTTGTTGCAGTGTTCATCGTTCGCCTCTACACGCGGCAGACTCGTCGCGAAACGCTCTGGTCGGGGCAGTTGAGTCCGTGGACTGGTTCAGGACATACAATCGCACATGAGTCGCCTCGACAGTTTCATCCGGAGGATGACCGCACAGCGCGACATACTCGATCATGTCTGCGCCGAGGTGGCGAAGATGGAGGGGCCCGTGCTCGAGCTCGGCCTCGGCAATGGCCGGACGTTCCACCATCTGCGCGAGCGCCTGCCCGGACGCCGGATCGTAGCGTTCGACCGCGCACTTGCCGCACACGCCAGCTCAATTCCTGAAGCTGAAAACCTCGTGCTCGGCGAAATACGCGAGACGGCGAGCAGGTTCATTGGCATCGAGGCCGCTCTTGTTCATGCCGACATCGGCACCGGCTATGAAGATCGCGATGCGGTGACGTCTACCTGGCTTCCCGATCTGACCGCGCGCCTGCTTCGCGTCGGCGGCATCGCTGTCAGCGGCACGCCGCTCGATCACCCGCAGTTGCAACGCCTCCCGCCGCCGCCTTCGGTGCCCGCCGATCGTTATTTTATCTATAGGCGCGTGTGAGGGGCGCGGGACGCGCCCAAGTCTCCAGGGTCCAAGTCTTCAAGGGATCGTATATACTGCTATCTCCCGGTCAATGCCGCGCAGCGAGACCTCGTGGGGCACGGGCGTCAGAGCGTTCCTGTGCAAGAGATCGGCGGTGAGATTGTCGTCGACCACCGCCCGAGTGGCGAAGATCGCCTGTGCGTTGGCAAGGTTCTGGACCCGCGAAGCAATGTTGACCGTCTGGCCGAAATAGTCCTGTCGCTCGTTCATAGACACGGCGATGCAGGGGCCGGCATGGACTCCGATCTTGAGCAGCAGATCCTCGCGCCCGCTCTTGTCGTTGAGCGCACGCATGGCATCGCGCATCCTGAGGGCCGCAGCCATCGCACGATCAGGCGTCGCGAAGGTCGCCATCACCGCATCACCGATCGTCTTCACCACCGCGCCTGCCTCCGCCGCGACGATCTCGTGCAGAACTTGGAAATGCTCGCGCACGAGATCGAAGGCTGAAAGGTCGCCCACCCGCTCGTAAAGCGCGGTCGATCCGCGCAGGTCGGTGAACAGGAAGGTCAGGCTGGTGATCTTCAGGCGCTGGTTGATGTCGAGCGTATCCGTGCGATAGAGATCGCGGAACGTCTGGTTGGTGAGCAGGCGCTTGGCGGTCAGGAAGGGCCGGCGTTTGCCCAGCAAATCATGCAATGCCTGGCCGGCGATGAAGACCGTCGGCAGCACGCGGGTGTCGGTCCTGTTTTCCAGCGAAATGCGCATCGGGCCGGGTTGCATCTCCAGCGTCTGGCTCTGGACATGGTCGCGGTCGAAGACCAAAGAGAGGCTTCGGCGCTCCTTTGTTGGTTCGCCCTTCCCGTCGATGAACTGCGCTGAATGGGTGACCGGCTCGAAGACGATGATGAATTCGGACGGAAGCTGTATGGGCAGAACCGCCCTTTCACCGGGCGCAAGCTCGATATCCTCCAGCGAGAACGCTTCCATCTTTTTCGCGAAATCGTCTTCCGGCAGATCGACGCCGGACGCCCAGTAGATCTGGCGGAAATATTCAACCAACGGCAGTTCGTGTGGATTGTGGGCGGCAATCCTGCGCACGCGGGGACTGACGGTGAATGTCACCTCGACCATCTCGTCGAGGGTCGGCGAATAGCCCTCGGAGCACAGTGCGCAGGTGTATTCATCCTTCTGCAGGGTTTTCAGCGTGGCGTTGGTGTCGAGCACGCCGCCACAGCCGGGGCACAGAACATTCCAAGAAATGTCGAAGATGCCCACCCGCGCCGCGTGGAGAAAGGCGCTTATGGCGCGTTCCTCGTCGAGGCCATGCTTGCTGGCGAAGGCTGGCGCATTGATGCGGCAAAGTTCGCGGTCCTTGCCCTCCGCGATGGTTCGCTTGATCGCGTCGATTGCCTGTGGATCGACATCGGTCGATTGCCGCAGAAGCGAGAACAGATCCTGAGCTTCGTTCATCGTGCAGGCTCCGGAAAATGCATCCCCGAGGCGTGTTGACCGGACCGGTCTTTGGTCCGAGTGCTCCATCTTACTTCGAAACGGACCGTACGGCCATTCGAATAGATGGGCCTGGTGACAGTTCAATTTCCATTCGGCGGATTTTCACAGGCCGCAAGCGGCACTATGATGGTCCATGGGGCATTCATCTTTGGGACTTTCTCCCATGCCAACATCCAACAACCCGCCATTTCCCGCGGCCCTGCGCCTTTTCTCTATGGTGGTCATCATCGTCCTGATCGTAGGCGCCGGCCTGTTTTTCGCGCCTGCGCTGGTCAAGCCGGGCTGGCCTTGGGCCGTCACGCCGTTCAATGCCCGCTTCCTCGGCGGCTTCTACACCGCCGAAATGGTCGTGATGGCG
Source organism: Mesorhizobium sp. M0571 (assembly GCF_040320985.1). Classification (NCBI taxonomy): domain Bacteria; kingdom Pseudomonadati; phylum Pseudomonadota; class Alphaproteobacteria; order Hyphomicrobiales; family Phyllobacteriaceae; genus Mesorhizobium; species Mesorhizobium sp. M0571. Next base: position 8,156 of record NZ_JAMYQT010000004.1, on the reverse strand, counting down.
GCGCTGCTGGTCTGGAATCGCTGGTCGCCCGGCAGGCTCGTGCTCGTCATGGCCTTCATCTTCACCGTCATCGTGTCGGTGGCTTCGTTCATCAATCTCGGCTATTTCAACTTCGAGCGCAAAGCGCCCTGGCTCTGGTTTTTGGTCTATCTTGCTTCGGTCGCGGTATCCGGGCTGTTCCTGTGGCGGGCCAGGGCCCGTCCTTCTGCAAAAGGCGTGACCTTAAACCCCGCATGGCGTGGCTACATGCCGGTGGAATCGGCGATCCTTGGACTCTATGGCGTCGGCCTGTTGCTGTTTCCCTTGACGTTCAGCAGCATCTGGCCATGGCCGGTCGATGCCTTCCACGCTCAGGTCTACAGCGCCATCTTCCTCGCTGGTGCGGGCGGCATATATCTCGTCTGGAGAAACGCGCCGCGCGAGGAACTGCTGGTGCTCGGCTTGGCGCAGTTTCTGATTGGCCTGCTTGCCATCCTTGGCCTCGTCATCACCGATGCTGCGGTGCACCGGATCGACTGGACGGCGACCGGGACATTGTGCTGGCTCGCCCTTTTCGGCTGGATCGGCATCAGCGGCGTCTTCAAACTCTACGCCGCCTCCTGGTATTTTAGCTCGCAATCGGCATCATAGGTTGCAGAGACGGCTGGATTTTCAGGTGACGTCCGGTGCATCGTGCCGGGCCGATTGCCTTCGCCGGGAACGCCATGACCAGCACGACCTCGCCATCCTCCGAGAAAATCCAGCCGCAGCTCCGGTCCGTCCGGCCAAGCGATGCGGAGGCGCTTTGCGCTATCTTCAACATGCCGGGCTTCCGCTGGGGCACGCTCAGGATGCCCTTCGAGATGGTGGAGCAGGTGGAGCGGCGCATCGCCAAGTCCGGCCAGGAAACCACCTGGATCGTTGCCGAGTTGGACGGCAGGGTCGTCGGCCATGGCAGCCTGGTCGTGCAGGGTTCGCCACGCCGTTCGCATATCGGCGAGATCAATATCGGCCTTGACGATGCCTTTGTCGGCAAGGGCATCGGCTCTGCCATACTTGGCGCGCTGCTTGACGTGGCCGACAACTGGCGCGCCCTGAAGCGGGTCGAATTGACCGTCTATGCCGACAACGAACCGGCCGTCCGTCTCTACACAAGCCACGGCTTCGAGGTCGAAGGTCGGCATGTGAAGGCCGGTTTTACCGACGGGCAGTACCACGACCTCCTGAGCATGGCCCGGCTGCGGTTCTGAGATACGCTGTTTGGCCTTAACTGTTTAGCCGATCTAACAATTCGTGCCGAGTCGGCGAACAGGTGATTGCTCATGGAGAACTCCGTAGGATGCGGCCAATTTCGTCTCACCATTGACGATCTATGTGTGGGCCGGCCGCATCCAGCAAATCTGGTCTCCCTTGGCGTTTGAACCGCAAGCGGCTAGACGGGACCAATGACCGCCGTCTTTGATCCAACCCCTACGCCTCCGGCGGAAATTCTGGCTGTGCTGTCGCTGCTCTGCCCGGAAGTCGCGCGTGACATCGAGCAGAACTGGAATGCACCGGTTTCCGATTACGCCCGCCATCTGTGGCGGCCGGTGGCAAGGCCTGCATCGGGCCCGGCGATCGCTGCCCGCTCGATCCTGCGCGAAGTCCTGCATCAGCGCCTTGGTGTGATCATGCAGCCTGAAGAGATCGGCAAGGCCCTCGAAGAGTTCGAGCACAGACCGGTGATTCAGTCCGGCCTGCACTGCCTGCTTCTGATGGACCGGATCACCTTCGATGCCCTCCTGCTTGCCTGGCTCGGCGCGGTCGAAAACGGGCTGTCGGCCTTCTTCGGCTTCATGGGAACGACGATGACCATGGAGACAATTGGCCGGGAGGGGCCGGGATGGCTAGATGTCGGCGACGACAAGGTCAACCTGTTTGGCATGGGGCGGCACAAACTGTGCCGCAAAAGCGCCTGCGTGGCCGGTCCCGTCGCCCTCAACAAGCGCGCGCTCGAAGCGGTGGGCGATGAAACGGATGCCAGCCGCTGGCTGGGCACACTGCTTGCCAGCCAGGACAAGGTGTTTGGAACCGCCGCCGATGCGCTGACAGCCCTCAACGAGGATCTGGTCGCCAATTGGGATCGTTCCGGCATGGCCCTGCCGGTTTTCATCGATGATCGGCTCGCCGCGGCTGCCATGGCGCGGCATCTAGAATATGACGGCAGCCTTCTTTCCAGGCTGCTCATTGAGCCCACAAGGCGCCAGCGTCTCGAACGTGCCTTGCAAGAGGCCGCATCGAGCCCATTTGGCAGATTCCTGCCCAATGCCACGGCCCATTTCTGGGGCATCCGCGAGGAGCGCGTGCGCAAGCTCGTCCTCGAGAACGGGCACCTGATCGAGCCTGACAGGCCGCATGGTCTTTCCATCCCGTTCGAGCGGCCGCATCTCAAGCAGGCGCTGCTGGACGGCGTGCTGCTGCCGAACTTGTTCCTGATGTTCCTCGTCCTTGCTATATTGCCGCGCGTGCGGGTTGTGGGCGGCCTGAGACAGATTGGCTATGTAGCGCTTTTCCACTCGATCCTGTTGGCTGTGCTGGACGAGAACGCGCCGGAAGAGCGCGATCTGGCTGCGGAGCTGCAGGTTCGGGAAAATGCCTGGGGCATGCGGGTCATCGATGAAAAGATCTCGGTTCGCGAGCAGCTTGCCGGCCTGCCGGAAGGGGCGCTCTTCCCGGACCTGCTCCGGCAATACCGATTGCGGACACTTGCCGAGACGACCGACGACCTGAAGCTGGTTCGCGAAAACGCCCGATGGCGCAAGATCGGCCAGACAGAGATCAAGGCGACCTGAGCCTCACTTCAGGCCTTATTCCAGGTTGATTTTCTAGTGCGCAACCGCAAGCGACGCGATCTATCTAACCTGACATGGCCCCACCTGTCATTGCACGACACCGGCCTTGCGGAGCCCGTCCACCACGAGTTCGAAATCGGCAGGGTTCTTGTAGGGCAAGACTTTGCGACGGTATTCCAACGAATAGTCGGGATTGACGCGAAGCACCGCCTGCCATGCCGCGCGGGCCTCGGCGAAACGGCCCAGATGGCCGTAGCTGGCGGCCAGAAGCGCGCGCGAGACGTCGGTGACAGCGTTGCGAGCCAGCCGTTGCATCAAGAGGTCAACGGCCTCTTCGTACCTTCCTAGTTGAAACGAGGCCAAAGCCTGGAAGTGCAGAAGCACATCCGGAAAGTATGGATTCAAGGTCTTCCCCCGGGCGAAACTCTCGAGGGCTTCCTCGGATCTGCCCGAATAGTACAGCGCCTCGCCGAGGATGACGTGCCCTTCGGCGAAGTTCGGATTGAGGACTATCGCGCGCTCGGCCTCGTTGATGGCCCCATCGTGCCGTCGTGTGTACAGCTTGGCCATAACCAGCGCCCAGTGCGCCCAGGGATCGCTGCCATCCAGCGTTACCGCTCGCGTTGCGGCCTCTTCCGCTTGCGCCATCGATTCCGGCGGCGACGCACTCCACCTGTTCAGGTAATCGAGTCCGTGCGTGAGGGCGAGGAAAGCGTGGGCAGAGGCAAATTTCGGGTCCAGTTCGATGGCACGTTGCAAGAGGTCGCGGGCTGCGACGTTCGTCTCCTTCATCAGCCGGTGCCACAGCTCCCGGCCCCGCAGGAAACAGTCATACGCCTCCGTGCTGCGCGGGTGCTCGGGCGCCAGCCGCTGACGGTCACCCTCAGTCAGATTGAGCGCCAGCGCACCGACGATCTGCTGCGTCACGTCGTCCTGCACGGCGAATATGTCGGTCAGGTCGCGATCGAACCGCTCCGCCCAAAGATGGCCGCCCGAGGTTGCATCGATGAGCTGCGCGGTGATGCGCGCCCTGTTCCCCGACTTGCGTACGCTGCCCTCAAGTACATGCCGCACGCCGAGCTTCGTGCCCACCTCCTGCACATGCACGTTCTGGCCCTTGAAGGTGAACGACGAATTGCGTGCGATGACGAAGAGCTGCGACAGTTTGGATAGCGCCGTGATGATGTCTTCAGAGATGCCGTCGGCGAAGTAGTCCTGTTCGGCGTCACCGCTCATGTTGGCGAACGGCAGGACGGCGATCGACAGCTTCGGCGGCGCTGCCGTCGCCGGCCGGCTCGTCGCGGTTTCCGAGCTCGCGGCCGGCTTGGTCCCGGCGCTACCGACTTGCAGCGAATAGACCCGGATCGGCTCGGCGATGTTCTTGAGCTGCGTGCTGCCGAGATCGCTGACCGAGAGGTCGAGCCTCGCCTTGACCTGGCGATAGGCATCCTCGGACAGGCAGATGGCGCCGGGCGCCGCGACGCCCTCCAAACGCGAGGCGATGTTGACGCCGTCGCCCATCAGGTCGCCGTCGCTTTCTTCGACCACATCCCCCAGATGGATGCCGATCCTGAACTCGATGCGGCGGTGTTGCGGCACGCCGGCATTGCGCTCAACCATACCATTCTGAACCTCAACGGCGCAGCGCACGGCATCCACCACACTGCGGAACTCAACCAGCGCCCCATCCCCGGTGCGCTTGATCACCCGCCCGTGGTGCACTGCGATGATCGGATCGATCAGGTCGCTGCGCAGTGCCCGCAACCTCGCCAAAGTACGATCTTCGTCCGCGCTCGCGAGCCGGCTGTATCCGACCACATCCGCAGCCAGGATTGCAGCTAGCTTACGATTCTCGCTCATCTGTCCGTCTCCTCATCTCCACGATAGCAGGAAGACGGAGGGTAAGAGGGAACTTTCGCAAACGACGGCCACGCAGCCGCTTGAATCGGCAGCGCTCTGCCACCGGACCCACACGGATCGCTCGATGCCCATTTGCGCTGCCGCTTGCCGTTCGACGGCTATCGGTGCATCCTTGTGAATAGCCTGGCCGTGAAGTGCGTGGCGAGATCACGCCGTTACGGCCTCTAGTGAGGTCTTGTTCGATGGACTGCTCGGGCTGCGGTTTCGAGGTTGAGGGCGGTTACGCCTTCTGTCCGAAGTGTGGCAGGCGCCAGCCCGTGCCATGCGCCAGTTGCGGCTACCCCTGCGCACCTGATTTCGAGTTCTGTCCGAAATGTGGGGCAAGCGTCGGTGCGCCCGCAAAAGTCGTCGAACGGCCTGCTCCGACACCAAGCCGGACCATTGTGCCGCCTTCTCCAACTCCGTCGCTGCTTCCGAACATCGAAAGTGAAGAAGGGCTGCATCCCGTCTCAGACGCCGATCGCCGGACGGTAACGGTCCTGTTCGCCGACCTTTGCGGCTTCACGACACTCAGCGAGCAGCTCGACCCCGAGGTCACGCAAGCGCTGCAGAACGAACTGTTCAAGGAATTGACGGCGGCCGTGCGAAACTTTGGTGGTTTCGTCGACAAATTCATCGGCGATGCACTGCTCGCTTTGTTCGGTGCGCCGGTCGCGCATGAGGACGATCCGGAACGTGCGCTTCGCGCCGCTCTCGACATGATCGCCCGGACGGCGCGGCTCGGCGAAAGCGCCCCCCACTCCGGCTCGCCTCTGTTACTCCACATCGGCATAAACACTGGTCCGGTCGTCACCGGCGGATTGGGCATCGGCACCGCCAAATCCTATTCGGTGACCGGCGACACAGTGAATACGGCGCAACGCCTGCAATCGCTGGCCGCACCGGGTGAGGTGCTGGTAGGCGAGCTCACTCACAGGCTGACCCGGCATGCCTTCTCTTACGAGTCGTTGGGTGATGTCGTGCTTCGCGGCAAGGCTGGCAGTGTGCTCGTCCATCGACTGGATGCACCGCTTGCGGCGCCGCGTGCAGCGCGTGGGCTCGAGGCGCTCGGCCTCAGCGCGCCGATAATAGGTCGTGGTGCGGAGCTCCATAGAATGCTGGCGAGCCTTGACCAGGCGTGCGGCGGCTCGGCCCAACTTGTCCGCCTCGTCGGAGAAGCCGGTATCGGGAAATCGCGGCTGGTGAAGGAGTTCGTCGCCCGCGTCGGCGACGAGGATCGTTTTCGCAACGTCGCCGTGCGGCAGGCCACGTGCTCACCGCTGGGCGAACAATCATTTGGCGCCTTGGGCGCAGTGGTGCGCAGCGCTGCCGGGATGATGCAAAACGACAATGGGGACGAAATGCGGGGGAAGCTCGCAGGCTTGCTTACCGATCTCGGCCTGCAGGGCGAGGAGGCGAAGCGGCTGATGCCTTTGCTCTACCATGTGCTTGGCCTTGGCGACCCCGATGCCACCTTGCAGCATGTCGAGCCCGAGCAGCTGCGGCGGCAAATTCTCTACGCAGTCCGCACAATCATCGAACGGCGGCTTGCGTTGTCGCCGCTGCTGATTGTCGTCGAAGACCTGCACTGGGCCGACGCCGTGTCGCTCGAGGCACTACGTTTCGTGATGGACAGGTTGGAACGCACGCGGTTGATGTTGCTGGTCACGCATCGTCCGGCGCCGGACAGCGACCAGCTCGACTCAAGTCGGGTCAGTCACACAGCGCTCAGGCTTTCGCCGCTCAACAGTGACGACGGACGCAGCCTGCTGGCGGCGCTTTTCGGCGAGAGCTGGGTAAACTCCGCAGGAAGGCTTCCTGACCAGATCCTCGAGCGCGCGGGCGGCAACCCCCTTTTTGTAGAGGAGATCGTTCGCGGCCTTATCGATCGCGGTGTACTGATGCGCGAGGGCCAGCGATGGCGGACTGTGGCAGGCGAAGTCGCAACCGGCATTCCCGCCACTATCCAGGCAATGTTGCTTGCTCGCGTCGACCGGCTGCCCCAAGAGGTGCGCCGGTTGGCCCAGGAAGCCGCGGTAATCGGCCCGCGCTTCGATGCCACACTTCTGAAAACCGTGACAGCCGACCCCGGCCGGCTAGAAGCCGGCTGCGAACTGCTTTGCGATGCGGAAATCATCGAGGAAGTTGCCGGATCAGGCTCGGTCTCGTCGCAAAGCTACCGCTTTACGCAAACATTGCTGCAGGACGTGATCTACCAGAATCTGCTCCTGCAACGCCGGACCGACATCCACGGGCGGGTCGGTGCTGCCTTGGAGCAACTGTGCGGCGACAAGCCGGAACGGCTCGAGGATTTGACCGTGCTCGGTCATCATTTCGCACAGAGCGCCGAGCGGGAGAAGGGCGCGTATTACCTGCAGGCGGCGGGCGATCGCGCTCGCATGATATACGCCAACGACGACGCCCTTCGTTTCTACGAGCGAGCACTGACTGCGTTGGACGCGATCGGGCAAACACCGCTCAAACTGGCAATTGCAGAGCGCATTGCCGATTTGAGCGGCCCGGTAGGCCGCCGCGAGATCGCGCACCACCACTACGAGACGGTGTTGCAGGCATACCGCGAGTCAGCCAATCGTGTCGCTTCGGCGCGGGTTTTGCGTAAGATCGGTCGGCTGCTCTGGGACGTTGGCAAGCGGGACAACGCAGAATCCCGCTATGCTGAAGCGGCAGCGCTCCTCGATGGAGCGGATGCCCCGATCGAGCAGGCGCATCTGTGGCAAGAACGTGGCCGACAGGCGTTCCGTAGCGGAGATCACGCTCTCGCGGCAAAATGGGCAGACGCGGCGCTGGATTGCGTACGCACTCTGACAACGGAGAATGTCTCCGAGGTAGGGTGTGATGCCACTCTTGTGACCGCCGAGGCACTTAATACCAAGGCTGTTGCGCTGGCTCGCCTTGGGCGAAACCGTGAAGCCGTGCGTCAGGTTGAGCGTAGCATTGAATTGGCCGAAGCCGCCGGTCTACTGGGCGCGGCCTGCCGCGGCTACACCAATCTCGGCGTGCTTTACACGACCATCGATCCGGCAAAGGCGATGGAGGTCTGTCGGCGCGGTCTTGAAGTGGCGCGCCATATTGGTGATTTGGGTTTCCAGGCGCGCCTCCTCGCCAATCTGGCGGTCGCTTGTTGTACTTTCACGGATCGCTGTCCAACGGAGGGCGTGCCTGCTGCCGAGAAGGCCATCGAGATCGACCGGGCGCTCGACCAGCGCGAGCACCTGCCGGTGCCGTTGATCGTGCTTGGGCAGATCCACCAGTGCCACGGCCGTCCGGAACTGGCGGTTGGCTTGTTCCACGAAGCACTGGACGTGGCCCGCGAAACGGGTGAACCGCAACTGCTGTTTCCGTGCTATGATGGTCTTGCAACGCTTAATCTCGACCTCGACAATCTGGCCGAGGCCGAACGCTACTTTTCCCTGGCGCAGGGTATAT